>NZ_CP036261.1:5865032-6187186 GCF_007741475.1 Rosistilla ulvae
CTGCTCGCGATCGGATTGATTGCCGTCCCCGGCTGCCAATCGTTTCAAAATACTCCGTGGAGCGATGGCTTGGTGGCACAAGAGATTGCCCCGCCCACCGAAGCCGACCAGATCGCGGAGATCGAAGATAAACGCAACCCCGCTGTCGCGTTGACCGATTACGTGACCGGCAAGGGACCCGCGGATCGCACCAAGGCGCGCGAACTGTATCGCGAGGCGGAAGCGTTGTTCGAACAAGCCGCCGCGGCCGAGGGCAAACCGCGGATGAAGCAGTTCCGCAAAGCTGCCGCTTCGTTCATCAAGGCCTCCAAGGAATGGAAGGATTCGGCGCTGCAAGAGGATGCGTTGATGATGGCCGGCGAAAGCTACTTCTTTGCCGACGATTTCCCCGAAGCCGACAAGATGTATGGCGAACTGTTGGAGAGTCATCCGCGCAGCCGTCACATCGATCGCGTCGTTGCTCGCCGGTTTGAGATCGCCAAATATTGGCTGGCCGTCGACAAACAAAGCCCTCAGATCCTGCCCGTGAACCTGACCGACCACCGCCTGCCTGCGTTGGACATCGACGGATCGGGGATCAAACTGTTGGATCAGATTCGCTACGACGCCCCGACCGGAAAACTGGCCGATGATGCCACCATGGCTGCCGGTTTGGAGTACTTCGAACGCCAAAAGTGGACCACCGCCGACGGCTTCTTTTCCGATCTGCGGGAATCGTTCCCCGACAGCGACCATCAATTCAACGCGCACCTGTTTGGCCTGAAGTGCAAACTGAAGATCTACCAAGGACCAAAATACAGCGGCACCGTTCTCAACGAAGCGGACGACCTTGTCAAACGGATGCAGCGGCACTTTGCCAGCGAATTGCAAAAGCCGGAAAACCGCGAACTGGTCGCCAAAGCGGCCGCCGAGATCGATCACCTGCTAGCCGAACGACTCTACTCGCGAGCTCAATTCCGCGAACTGCGTTCCGAACACGGTGCGGCCAAGTTTTATTATCGCCAGCTGATCGAAGATCATCCCAAGACCAGCTATGCCGAAACGGCTCGCGAACGTTTGGCGGCAATCGAAGGGAAACCCGACACGCCGCCGCAACGTCTGGCTTGGTTGCACAAAATGTTCCCCGACAGCGAGCCGGCGAAACCGATCATGGTCGGCAGTCCAAGCAACATGCTTAGGTAATCATTCCCGTGAGATTGATAAACGCTTTGTTTGATAACTCCCGCGCCCTGTGGCTTGGCTGCGTCTGCGTACTGGTAACCGCTGGCGGCTGCGCGGGCTATCAGTTGGGAAATCAGTCGCTGTACCGCAACGACGTCCGCACGGTCTACGTCCCGGTAATTCGCAACGATTCGTTCCGCGACGACCTGGGCGTCCGGCTGACCGAAGCGGTCCAGAAGGCGATCGAACAGCGAACGCCATTTAAGGTCACCGGCGATCCGAGCGCCGACAGCGTGCTCACCTGCCGCGTAATCGCCGACAGCAAACAAGTTTTGACCGAAACCAATACCGACGAACCGCGAGCTCTCGACAACGCCGTCGCCGTGCAAGCCAGCTGGGTCAACCGGCAGGGGAGCGTGTTGATGGAAAACCGGATCCTCCCGGCGGGGCAACTGGCATTCTATTTTCGGCAGAGCAGCCGGATGGTTCCCGAAGCGGGCCAAACCGGTGCCACGGCGTTCCAAGAGACGATCGACGATCTAGCCAATCAGATCGTCACCCAGATGCAGATCCGCTGGTAACGATTGAATCGCCTGCGGGGAAAAATTGCCTCAAGAAAATTGGCAAAAATCCTGCGAACCCCTGTTACCCCAAACCGATCTTTTCGGGTAGACTTTGCACAGCAACAACTGCCCGATGGTGTAATGGCAACACTACGGTTTTTGGTACCGTCATTCTAGGTTCGAGTCCTAGTCGGGCAATGTTTGCTTTCTTCTCAGCCAGCTGAGGCAGATGGAATCGCTTTCCATCGCTCGCCCCACAGACCGATCTGGCTCCTCAAGGCAATTGCCGAGGCACCCTCCCCAAGATAACGATCCCTTAGGTATAAACAGACGGTAGCCGGAGCGGAGCGAATACCACCGGAAACGTTTGCGCAATCGATCGATGCCCCCGGCGGGGGGGGCACGCATCCGTCTGCGATCGCCTGCTTCGCGACTGGCGCGGTCAGAACGAACCCGAGAGTTCGGTGGCTCGCTTGACTCGTTGAATGCCGACGCCAAACGCCGCCTCCCGCAGCGAGATGTTTTTCTCCTGCGAGGTGTGCCAAACGTTCTCAAAGGCTTCGCTGAGCGTGCGGTCGAGTTCTTGCCGTACTCGGTCCAGGCTCCAACGGTAGTGCTGGCGGTTCTGCACCCATTCGAAATAACTGACCGTCACGCCCCCGGCATTGGCCAGGATGTCGGGCAGAACGATCACATCGCGATCGTTCAGTTGTTCGTCGGCGTCGGGCCAGATTGGGCCATTGGCAGCTTCGACGATGATCTTGGCTTTCACCTGGTCGACATTTTCGCCGGTGATCACCCCCCCAAGGGCCGCCGGAATCAGCACTTCGCATTCGGTTTCCAACAGCGCCTCGCCGGGCAGCCGTTCGCATTCCTTGAACCCTTCCAACGATCCCTTGTGCAACAGCGCATGCCGCAGCAGATGCGGCACGTCCAGCCCGCGCGGATTGTAATACGTACCGCTGACATCGCTGACGGCAACGATCGGAAACTCCGCTTCGTGCAGGAATTTGGCTGCATGAGTACCAACGTTTCCAAAGCCCTGGATCGCGACAGGTGATTCCGCTGGGCGACGCCCTTTCCGCTTGATCAGCTTGAAGGTCAGCAACCCCACCCCGCGACCTGTCGCTTCCTCGCGCCCCTTGGCTCCGTACTCTTCGACCGGCTTGCCGGTGATCACGGCGGGATTAAAGCCGTGATACTTTTCCCATTGGTTGCGGATCCAAGCCATCGTGCGGTGATCGGTTCCCATGTCGGGAGCGGGAATATCGGTGTCGGGGCCGATCACATCGTGGATCTGATCGACGAACGCCCGCGTCATCCGTTCCATCTCCGATACGCTGAGCGTCTTCGGATTGATGCCGATTCCCCCTTTGGCTCCGCCGTAGGGAAGGTCGACGACGGCGGTCTTCCAGGTCATCAGACTAGCCAACGCGCGGACCTCGTCGAGATTGACTTCGTGGTGAAATCGGAGGCCACCTTTCATCGGACCACGACTGTTGTTGTGCTGCACGCGATAGCCGATGCAATTCATCACGCTGCCATCGTCCTTGTGGAAGGAAACTTGCACCTGCAGTTCCCGTTTCGACATCTGCAAGCTCTCCCGCATGCTGTCGCTCATATCCAAATGACGAGTCGCGCGGTTGAAATAGGTTTGCGTCGCCTCAAATGCATGCATTGCTTCTTCCTTCGTGATGCTTGATTTCCGGGGACCGATAGTGTGCGGGCTCGCGACCATAATCTCCCCAGCAACATTCACTATAGCTGATTGAAACAGCGGTCCGCCGCCCCGCTGGCCCCATCGTGCGCGGCATCGCCGTTTTCCAGCGGCGTCGCGGCGATCCCGAGCGTGTCGCGCGGATAATTCGGAATATCCGTCCTCGCCCCCGACAACCGGTCGCCGAACCGCCCCGACTTTGCCAGCCTGCGCCCCGGACTGACCTAGATTTTCTCAACCCGTAGACTCCGCGAATTTCCGACGAAGGGACCCTCATGCTCGGCGAACATCTAGTTGCAGGCGAACAACTGCTTGGCGCAGACAACGATCTCCGCGCGCTCGAAGAGCTTTGCCGCACCACCAGCAACGAATCCCAACGCGTCGCCGAACGTCGCATGCTCGACATGCCGGTTCAAATCCAACCGGCCAATTCCCGCGACCGCAACGCCTGGAAACTGGCTGGAAAGCTTCGCGATCTATCGGATACCGGATGTGGGATCCTGACCGAAAAACCGCTGATGGTCGGCGATGTCTTCTGGCTCTCGACCACCGACCAATCGATCCAGTTGGGCAGCTTCTTCGCCCGCTGCGTCCGCTGCCGGATGATCCGCGAGGGAAGCTTTGAACAAGGGTTTACATTTTTCAGCAATCCACGACAGGATCGCAGCAATCCGTCGCAACCAGCGTTTTAGTCGCTACGCCGGTTTTTCACATCAAGGATTCGCCGCATGTCAGCCCCCGCCAATATCGATCACTCCACCGCGACCAACACCCCAACGACCGACACGTTTGTGTTGGGACATCTGGCGCGGCTGGTCAGCAACCTGAGCGTCAAAGGGACGACCGGATCGGCCGTCTATCGCCAGTTGTTCACGACGATCGTCGACCACTACCAACCATTGGTCGCCAAGATCGACGTCCGCGATCGCGCCGCACGGTACAACGACGCGCATCAAAGCCAACGCCTTTCGGGCACCCTGTTGATCGAAGTTGGATCGATCGCGGTTTCCGAAACGCTGACCGATGCGATTTGCGAAGAGGCGCCCGTCTTTCGGATCAATTCGCTCGACGCCACAAAGAAGTATGTCACGATCGGCGTTCCGATCCGCGATTCGATGCAGCGAGAGACGACCGGCGGTCTCGCCGTCGCGTTGGTCCCTCGCAATCAATCTGACATCAACGCGTTGGTGGCCGAACTGAATTCGTTGACGCTCGCCGCGGCTGGCTGCATCGACTCACAACCAACCGAACAAAAGACACAAAGCAACGCCGACTGGGCTCGCGTCTTGTCGCGAGTTGCCAAGATGGGCGACCGACACGAATTTGCGATCACGTTAGTCAACACCTTGGCCGACCGGTTTGTCTGTGGCAAAGCGGGACTTGGGCTGATCCGCAACAAGCGTGTCGAGGTGCGAGCGATCTCGGGACTCTCGACGATTAAACCGAACAGCCCCGGCGTCGCCGATATGCGGCAGGTGATGGAAGAGTGTTACGACCAGAAGTCGCCGGTCTTCGCCAGCCGACAAAACGAATACGAACAGCGATCGATGCCGATCCATAGGGGTTGGAGCGAACGGACCAACACGGCCATCCTCAGCGTGCCGATCATGCTCGAGACCGAGATCCTGGCCGTCGTCACGTTGGCGCGAGCCGCCGACAAACCGTTCTCGACCGAAGAGCTCGAATCGATCACTAAACTGCTGGAACCGTTTGGTCCATCGCTGCAGTTGATCGAGAAATCGAGCCGATCGATTTCCGAACACGTCCGCGAAGAGGGGCGCGGCGCGGTCATGCCGTGGCTGAATCCTCAATCCCACGCCCGTAAAGCGGCGTTGATCACCGCGGGGCTCTTCTTCGCGTGGTTCCTGTTTGGCAGCCTAACCTACCGGCCGATGTGCGAAAGCGTCCTCTCGCCAGCCAGCGTGCTGCATATGGCTGCGCCGTTGGATTCGCGAATCGAAAGCGTACTGGTCAGCTCGGGAGACCATGTTGTTAAAGACCAAGTGTTGGTCGTGCTGGACAGCCGCGAATTGCAACTGCAGCGCAATCAATTGCTGGCTCAAATCGCCAGCACCGAAGTCGTCGTTGGGCAAGCGATCGCCGACCGCAAGGTCAGCGAAGCGGCGCTCGCAAAAGCCGAGGTCCGCGTCCTGCACAGCCAATTGGACAGCATTGAAAACCAGATTGAACAATCGACCTTGCGGGCCCCAACCGATGGGATCGTGGTCGCGGCGGACCTGAAGAAACGGATCGGCCAAGTGCTGCCGCAAGGCGAGCCGTTGGTGACATTTGCCCCCGGAGAACGCTGGGTCGTCGAGATCATGGTTCCCGACCACGTCGCTCCCTACGTGGCTCAAGACCAATCGGGCGTGTTCCGCGCCTACTCGCACCCCGATCAATCGATCCCCTTCAAGATCGATTGGGTCGGCGGAGCGGCTCAAGTGGTCGAAGGTAAAAACGTCTTCATCGCCGAAGCGGAACTGGAATCGCAAACCGATTGGATGAAATCGGGAATGAAGGGTGTCGGCCGGATCGCCGCCCAGCGCAAAGCGGTTTGGTGGGTCACCATGCACGGGCTGGTCGATTACTTGCACATGAAATTTTGGCTGTAGCGATGACCAACCAACCTCCACAACCGACCCTCGCCGAGCGTCTAGCCGAAGCCCGCGCGATGCTGCGCAGCGATGTCACGGTCAGCCGACATCTGTTCCAGGGCGAACCATCGTACATGTTGCACGATCCGGTCAGCTTCCAGAACCATCGACTGAGCCTGCAAGACTATTCGATCGTCGCCAAATTGGACGATGCGCTGACATTGCAGCAGTGCTTTGACGCGATGGTCGCATGCGGCGATCTAACCGCGGCCGAACAGGAGAGCTTCTACCGCTTCGTCCTTCGTTTGCAGACGCTGGGCGTTCTGTCGCTGCCGGCTAACAATGGCCCTCAGTTGTACGAACGCTATAAACAGACTCAAAAAGCCAAGATAAAATCGCTGCCGATGCAGCTGATGTCGCTGCGGATTCCTTTGGCTCGCCCCGACGCATTCCTCGATCGCACCGCCCCGGTGTTCCGTTGGCTATTCTCCGCCTGGTTCGTCCCGGTCTGGCTGTTTGGGCTGGCGATTGCCGCGACGATCATCGTGCTTCGCCGCGACGACTTTTTCCAACCGCTCAACGCAACTCTAACCACATCCAACGTCGTCACGCTTGGAATCGTGCTGGCACTGCTGAAGGTCTGGCACGAACTGGGGCACGGATACGCCTGCAAAATCTTCGGTGGCCGAGTCCCCGAGATGGGGATGATCCTGATGATGGGAGCCCCGCTTGCGTACGTCGATGCCAGCGCCGCGTGGACCTTTCCACGTCGCATGCATCGCTTGATCGTAATGCTCGGTGGGATGTATTTTGAATCGCTGGTCGCAATCCCCGCCGTCTTCGTTTGGGCCTTCTGGGGCCCTTCAACGATGATCGGTTCGATCGCGTATCAATTGGTCTTCATGGCGACGGCGATCACCGTCTTATTCAACGCCAACCCGTTGATGAAATACGACGGTTACTTCATCCTCAGCGACCTGTTGGGAATTCCCAACCTCCGCCAACGGGCGACCAACGAAATCAATGCGACCTTCCAACGCCAAGTGCTTGGTTTGCGAACGGTTCCGCAAAGCACAGCCCAACCGGCGATCCGAATCGTGCTGTTTTCCTACGGTATCGCGGCGTCGATCTATCGCTGCTTTGTCTTCCTGGGACTCGCTGCGATTTTGGCATCCCATGCGTTTTTGCTCGGCATGTTCTTGGGTGCCCTGTTCCTCGTCTATTCGATCGGCGGCAGCCTGAAGAAGTTCGTCAAATATTTGTGGTACAGCGATCAAACCGCGTCGGTCCGGCCGCGAGCCTATGCGATCAGCGCGATCCCATTGGTTGTGTTGCCGTTGGGGCTGATGATTCTGCCGACGCCCGGAGGCATTCGCGCAACCGGCGTCGTGGGAGGCCAGCAGGAGTTTGTGATCCACGCCGCATCCCCGGGGTTCGTCGAACAAGTGGATGCCCAAGTCGGGCAAACCGTTGCCGATGGAGAACCATTGGTCCGCTTGCGAAACCCAAATCTCGAACTGCAATTTGCAACCGACAAGGCGCTGCTGCACCGCGCCGAATTGGAGTTACAAGCGGCCGGACAAGTCGACCTTTCGCAGATGGCTCAAATGCGACACCAGGTCCACAGCTTAAAACATTCGCTGCTGCACGCCCAACAGAACATGACCAATCTGGTCGTCCGCGCCTCCGCCGCCGGATCGCTCGTCGATGGCCTGACACCGCGCGATCAAGGGCGATTCATTCAAGTCGGCGATCCGTTGGCAACCGTCGTCGACGGCACCACGATCGTCAACGTCTGGCTGACCGGCGAACAGATGCGGATGATCTCACCCGAGATCGGCGACCGCGTTAACGTTCGATTTCCCGGCGCACGGCTCGGATCGTACACCGCAAAAATCCAACACATCGCCCCCGCGGCCCAGGTCGAAATGGACGAGATCGCCGCAACCCATCTCGCTGGCGGCGACATCCCCGTCGATCCCGCCTCCGGCAGATCGATCGAACCGTTGGTGCAAGTGAAAGTGGAACTGCCCGATGCGATCCAGAAATTGGTCCGCCACAAGAGTCAAGCCAGTCTAAATTTCGGTCGTCGATATGAACCGTTTGCGTTCTGGATGGCCAGGCGATTGATTGTGTTTGTCGAAAAATTGTCGATGAGCTGAACGCGATCGCGCGCTCCCTATTATTGAGACTTCAAAGATGAAACCTTCCCTTCTACTGACCTTCCTTTTCGCAGCGATCTGGATTCCAGCGGTTTGCCAATCGACGGTCGACGCCGTCGAACCGACCGGTGGTGCGAAATGGGATGCGTTGCAATACGATCCGTCGATCCTCGAAACACGCAGCCAATTGCACGGCATCGCGCGGGGCAAACTGGACAGCGAAATGCGGTTCGAAATTCCTGGGGTCGTCGCCAAAGTCCACGTCCGCGACGGGGAATGGGTCGAAAAAGGAGAACCGTTGTTGTCGCTGCAAGATGCGGTGGCGCGAGCCGCCTGGAAAGTCGCACAAGCCCAGGCGTCGCAGAACGGGACTGTCGAAGCGGCGCGATTGGAAGCTGAATTGATCGGCCGTCAATTGAATCGTTTGCAGCAAGCGTTCCTCGAACAGGCGAGTTCCGAATTCGAACTGGAAGAGAAGCGAAGTCAGTTCGCGCAGGCTCAGGCCGCCCTGACAGTGCAACAGGAAGAAGCCAACGCGGCCGGGGCGAATCTGGAATTGAAGGCGGCCGAACTGCAGAAGTTTCATCTCGTGGCCCCCTTCGCCGGGCAAGTCGTCCGGATCGACAAGAAGCAAGGCCAACCGATCGATCCCAACGAAACAGCGTTGATGATCGTCGACGCCCGACAGTTGGAGATCGAGGTGTTTCTGCCGATCGCTCTGTTTGGCGAGATCGTTGTCGGCCGCCAATACGCAATGCGAGCCGATGCGCCGGTCGGTCGATCGCTGCAGGCCACCGCGATCTATGTCGCACCGATCGTCGACGCGACCAGTGGAACGTTTCGTTGTCTGTTCGAAATCGACAACACCGACTTAAAACTGCCGGCCGGGTTTGCTGTCAGGTTGAGTTTGCCGAGAAAGCTCGCGTCGACCGGCAAATAAAATCGCAGCGACAACCGCGAGGATCTTGCCGATCGCATTTGCCGAATCGGTTAGGGATGCGTGTGCAGGGCTTCGATCGCGATCGCGATGAACAGGCCCAACAGCAGCGCGACGGTCAACTTGCCGCGATCGTGCGAGTGGAATTGGACTTCGGGCAGCAGATCGCCGAGTGCGATGCACAAGAAAAATCCAGCCGAAAATCCGAGACTGCAGCTTAAGATGAGATCCATCGTCGGCGAACCGCCCAGCGATGCCAGACTGCTCCACGCCAAAATCGCCCCCAACGGGCAGGCCATCGCAAAGCCGCAATTGACCAACATCTGGTTCTCCATCGATGTCCCGCGAGCTCGCATCAGCGACGTGATCGACATCGCGTCGAGCGGTTTGTGCAACATCACCGCCAGAAACGTCCCCAGTCCTAGGAACGTCATCCCGCCCCCCGATTCGCTCCGCACACTCGCTGCCAACGCCACGCCATCGATCAGCGTGTGGATCGCCAAACCAACAAACAATCCCTGCCAACTGAACCGGCTGGGAAGCTTCAAATTGACGACCGAATCGTCGTGCGAGTGACTGTGACTGTGACTGTGACCGTGAGCGTGGTCGTGTGAATGACCGTGACCGTGAACATGATCATGCGCGTGGTCGTTTTCCGAAACCGTGACCAGATGCGGATCGCCGCCGACCGATTCAACGACGGACTGGTCGGCGTGATCGTGGTCGCAACGACTGTGATCCGGATCGGTGTGATGGTGAACGTGGAACACCCGCAACAGGAAGAACATCACCACGACACCGCCGAGCATCGAATAGGCGACTGGCAAAAACGAATCGACTCGCATCGCCGCGTGCGGCAACATGTGAACGATCGCGACCCCCAGCATCAGCCCCGATACGAGACTCATAATGACCTGCATCCGCAGATGGGTCAGCCGCAAAATCGATGGCAACAGACCGCCCAACAACGATGCAGCCACGATCATTACGCAGTACAGAATGATCAGAATCGTCGGTGGCAGCATAGACTTGGAAGGTGACCGGCAGCATAGGTGAAAGAGACTCAAGCCCCCGAGAGAGACCTGCCCGCCAGACCGCAAGACGCTCCCGTCTCGCAATCCGTTGGGGCTGCCACTTTACGCCGGATGCGGCTTTTAGACAATTCGCCATCCGCGAACGACGAACGGATACCGCTCCGAATCACCTAGCCCGAGGTGCAAACAGCACTCGGCATGGCGGATTGCGGCGACGGGTTGTTGCCCGGGCTAGCGGTACCCAATGCAGGCCGGTCGGCGCGCAGCCGGGCCACCTGGCTCGATGCAAACAAAAATTCGTCGAAGTGACCGATCGCTTTGCCGATCGCCGTCCGCAATTTGGCTGGCCTCAAGTGGTACTCCAGCGGCGAATAGCGACGATACGCGTCGACAGCCAGCCGATAGCCGTTGACTACCGGAACCTTCTCCGCATCGGGTTCGGGAGTCAAAACCATCGCCAGATTCGGCAAATGCCTGCTCTTCAGCGAAACCGGCTGGGTCCGAAAGCCCGCTTTGTGCGCCACGTTGCGGAGCGAGATCTCGGTGAAGTTATAGATATGTCCGTAGTGAAAGAGACGATTCGGGGCGGCGTGCGGTCGGCCGAAATCGGGGACTTCCACAAACAGATGGCCATCGGGACGCATCAGTTGCCGGATCTGCCGTAGCGCGTCGATTGGGTCGGGCAGATGTTCCAGGACATGCACTAACAGGACCAGCGATTGATCCTGCCGCGCTTCGTCCGCCAAATCTTCGAGGAAGGCACAGCGAACGTTCACGCCCAGTTGCTGCCGAGAATATTGGCAGAACCCTTCGCCCGGCTCGATTCCGCTGACCGAACAGCCAAAATTTTCAAACTGCCGTAAATTGCAACCGATTCCCGAACCGACCTCAAAAACTTGGTCTCCCGGTTCGATAAAGGGTCTCAGAGCGTCGAAACGCTCGCGTCCGCGACGCCATTCGCGATAGACGCGGCGGTTGCTGGGAGTCGCTTCGCCGTTGTAGTCGATTCGGTACTGGGAGCTATAAAATTCCGCAAGCTCTTCGCTGGTAGGGATTTGCGCGTGCTGAACGAGCCCGCAACTGGTGCAGACGACGGTTTCCAACGCCTGGCGACGGCGATCGCGGGTCGAAATCAGCTCCAGCCCAGCGGAACTACAGACGCGGCAAGCGGCTTGGCCTGCTGTTTTCCCAAGAACCATGGCGGCTTCCAAAAATTAACAATCGGGCTCCTGCGGCACCTTTAGGGTGGATTGGGAGCTTGAAAAACCGATCAATAACAGATGCAGCGATCGCAAGTAAATGACAGATCTGCCGCCGATGGGGTGGGTTCGTCGAACGATCAGCAATTGACGTAAATTTCAGGCTGCGATAGACTTAGCGGCACGAGATTTTGCGCATCCACCCGGCCACCGCGACAAACGTGGGCCAGGGTGTTCAAAACCACTTTTTAAATAGCTTGGGGAAGGCGAAGGGCATGTTGCCCTGGACGACTTGCATCCGGCAAATGCCGGCATCGCTTGCGTCTCGAACTCCCGTGCTCACTCTGGAGAAGAAGAACTCGATGTCGAATTCAATCGTCAAGGACATGATCGAAGCGGGCGTTCACTTTGGACACCGTACCAGCCTGTGGAATCCCAAGATGGCTCCGTACATCTTTGGACGTAAAAACCAGGTTCACATCCTCGACATCCGCGAAACATTGCGTGGCATGTTGCGTGCCAAGAAGTACCTTTCGCAAGTCGCCGCTGGCGGCAGCTTGATCCTGTTTGTTGGAACCAAGCGCCAAGCGGGCGAAGCGATCGAAAAGGAATCGCTGCGTTGCGGCATGCCTTTCGTTTCGGAGCGTTGGTTGGGCGGAACGTTGACCAACTTCCGTACCATTCGTAGCCGCCTGACTCGTCTCGAAGAACTCGAGAAGCTGCGCGACAACGACCAAATGGACATGTACAGCAAGAAGATGCAATCATCGCTCAACCGCGAGCATCGCAAGATGTACCGCAACCTGAACGGTTTGCGCACGATGAACCGCATTCCCGAATGCTTGGTAATCATCGATCCAGGCAAGGAACGCAACGCGATCCGCGAAGCGAAGCGATTGGGTATCACCACGATCGCATTGATCGATTCGGACAGCGATCCCGATTTGGTCGATCTGCCAATCCCAGGCAACGACGACGGTATCCGTTCGATCGAATTGATCGTTCGCCAATTGGCCGACGCCGTCCGCGAAGGCAAGGGCGAAAGCGCTAGCGAAGAGAAGGACAGCGCTCCGGCACCGGCTGTAGAAACAATGGCACCAGCTCCATCGACAACTTAGTCCCCATGATTGGGACTCAAACGTCGCATGCGACCATCGCATGCTGAGCGGCTTTCTTAATACGTAAAAATTCGACGGCGGCTGGTCCATCGGGCCAGCCGTCTGACGAATTTCGGCAAAACGATCACATAACTCAACCGGCGGCGTCCCGAGCGCCGCGACGAAACCAGACAGGGAGAATCATAGACATGACGCAGGTTTCCGCAGCAGCGGTTAAGGCATTCCGCGTTCGAACCGGCCTTCCATTGATGGACTGCAAGAACGCGTTGCAAGAAGCGGGTGGCGACGAAGAAAAAGCATTCGAACTGCTCCGCAAAAAGGGCAAGGACATGCTCGACAAACGCGCCGACCGCGAGACCGCGTTTGGTCGTTTCGGAATGTACCTGGGCTTGGATAAATCGACCGGAGCGATGGTCGAACTGCTGTGCGAAAGCGCACCGGTTACCACCAACGAAGGCTTCGTTCAATTGGCCAACGATCTGGCACAACAATTGGCGGCCGGCCCCGGTGCCAGCACTCCCGAAGAACTGCTCGCCCAACCTTCGCCCTCGGACCCCAGCAAGACTCTGGGCGACCAAAAGGACGAACTGTTCAACCGCATCCGCGAAGTCTTCAACGTCGGCCGTATGGTCCGCATCGATGGCTCTTGCGGTGGATACCAACACAACGCCGGTACCGTCGCAGGCGTCCTGGTTGCCGCTGAAGGCAGCAACGATGACATCGCCAAAGATGTCGCGATGCACATCGCCGCGATGCGTCCTTCGGCGCTCAGCGTCGAAGAATTGGACGCCGAAGAGGTCAGCAAGGAACGCGAAGTTCTGCGTGCCGCTGCGATTGCCGAAGGCAAGCCCGAAGCGATCGTCGACAAGATGGTCGAAGGTCGGATGCGAAACTACTACGCCGAACGCGTTCTGCTGGAACAATCGTTCGTCAAAGAAGAATCGCAAACCGTTGGCGAATACGCAAAAGCAAACGGCCTGACCGTCAAGGGCTACACCCACTGGATCCTTGGCGACGCTTAATCGCCGGTCCGTGCCAAGCATTTGAAATCGAGATCCCGGTTTGACTCCGTTGTCAGACCGGGATTTTTTTGGACTCCACCATCCCCCCTGCCACGCAGATACGCCTGCTGCGAAACCATCCGGAAACACCATGACCACCAAAGCTGCCCATTCCGAACTCCGATACAAACGCGTCGTCCTTAAGCTCAGCGGCGAGAGCCTTGCTCATTCGGGCGAACGCGGAATCAGCATGGAAGAAGTCGGCGACATCTCGGCGCAGATCAAACAGGCGACGCAGAGTGGATGCCAAGTCGCCGTGGTGATCGGTGGCGGCAACATCTTGCGTGGCGCTCAATTTTCCGGACGCAGCAGCCTGATCAACGAATCGACCGCGCACTACATGGGGATGCTGGCCACGGTGATGAATTCGCTGTCGCTGCAAGACGCGCTGGAACAGATCGGTTGCCCAACTCGCGTGATGTCTTCGATCCGCATGGACGGCGTTTGCGAAACCTTCGTCCGCCGCCGCGCGATCCGTCACATGGAAAAGGGACGCGTGATCATCCTAGCCGCTGGCATCGGGCGACCGTTTGTCACCACCGACACCGCCGCGGCGCAGCGAGCGCTGGAACTGGAAGCCGACGTGGTCTTGAAAGCGACTCGCGTCGACGGCGTCTACAGCGAAGACCCAGAGAAAAACCCGCACGCGCTGCTCTATGATCGGTTGAGCTTCAAAGACGTCATCGAACGCAATCTACGCGTGATGGACGCCACTGCGATCGCGATGTGCCGCGAACATTCGCTGCCGATCCTGGTCTTCAATTTCAAGAAAGATGGCAACATCGTCCGCGCCGTCTCCGGCGAAAACATCGGCACGCGGATCGAAGAATCGGCGGGCTGATCGAAGCAGGTGTGGCCTGCGTTCCATCGACTAATCGCGAAACGAACTCCCTCGCCGCGCTGCAGTGCTGCTCGCGAGTTGCCGCAAGCGACGAAGGACGACCGTCGCGGGAAGGTTGCGCCCCCTAACAACCGCCTGAATTTTGTGTGCTTCGGCGCGCGATTGCGTTGGCAAACATTTGCGGCGAATGTTCGGCGAACTCAAAATAGAGTCGCGGCTCGATCAGCTCGAGTTCCATCAACGCAAACGATTCTGTTTGCGTTCGAACGAGATCGACGCGGGCGTACAGCGGAACCTCACCCAGAGCCGCGATCACTCGATCGGCGGCCGCCACCAGTGCCGCTTCCGGTTCTGGTATAGGCACCACTCCCCCGCCGTGCTGGGACTGAACCCGGAAGTCGCCGTCGCGAACTGTCTTCAAAACCGTGTGGCTCAATAGCCCATCGATGTAGATCAGCGAGAACTCCCCTTCCGCAGTGATCCCATCCATAAACGGCTGGATAAAACAAGACCTGCCGGCAAGCGTCTCGCAGTGGCTCGCAAGATCCTCCCGCGAAGTCGCGGGCGTGATGCGGAAGGTGTCGACCGAACCCGCGCCAACGGTCGGCTTGATCACGACCTGCGGAGCGCCAAATCGAACCAGCGAGTTCTGGATGTCAGCCGGTGTCGGAGACAGGACATGCTGGGTCGGAACGGTTTCGATTCCGCGGCGTTGCAGGTCGAACAGATAGCACTTATCCGCATTCCAACGAACGGTTGCGAGTGAATTACAGAGCGTCGCCTTGGATTCATCGATTTGCTCGAGAACGGCCAGGAACCGATCCAGCGCGTATTGATAATCCCAGGTGCTGCGGATCACCACGACATCAAACGCATCCCAGGCCAAATCGACAACCTCCCATCCCAGTTGTCGTAAAGGCTCATGGACCAAATGGTCGTCGATCAGCCAGCCGTCTTGGTTAGCAATCGTAAGAAAGGCACATCTCGGCATTTTGCTGTTCGGTTGGTGAGAAGGAGTTGGAGGGGGCTTTTCGGCCGTCCGTGATTTGTGCTGTTGGCGAAGTTCGGTGGCATCCGACCGACCTCATTGTTTTCGGCCGCAACGTTCTTCCCGAATGTCGCGTCGAAACAATACAAAACCATCGTCAGGCCAACAAGCGATGCCCACATCCTGTTGCTTGATTTCTCGGCGGCGTTCAGCGGTTGAAACATCCAGCCCTCGGTTCGCCAATGAAATGGCCATCGACTGTCCCGCGATTCTACGCCGCAAAATCAGGATCTTCATCCCGACGATTCTTGTAACGTTTGCTGGATTCGTCGGCATCCCGACGGCAGATCGTCAACGACAGCTTGTAGAGAGTGCGGTTCGTCAATTCAGCTTTTGGATTTCTAGATCGTCGACGTAGATCCAATTGTCGCTGGCAATCTCTGGATGACGATACATGCCGAACTTTAAATAGTGTTGGTAGCCGTTGTTCATGTTCGGCCCCGCGGCGGAAAAAATGGGCTCGACCACCCCATCAAGATACACCTGAATCCTTCCCGTCGAATCTTGCGACCAATCGATTTGCGATTCGATCGTATGCCATTGGCCACGCGTGATGGGGGCGGGGCCGATCACTTGCTGCTCGCCGCTGTCATCGGTGCAACCATAGCTGAGGCCGATCATTATTTGGCCGTCCAATTCACCAAGAGTCAGCGAAACCGGAGGACTGTGCGTGGGGAAATTGGCCCACGTTTGGCCTTCTGCAGGGTTCGGTTGATCGTGCCATTGGCCGATGACCCACCATCGGTTTTCGGGCGCATCGGTTTGGAAATCGTGGGGGATCTTAAAACGCCAACGATAACGAATGCGGTCGCCGGGGCGGAAGGGATAGTCGACGCTGACTTCCGATCGGATGCCGCCGTGCAACTTGGGTTGGCCGGGGAAGAGTCGCAGTCCTAGATACTGGGTGTCTGCGTCATCGATCCGCTGCAGGCAGTCTCGGCTCGAAACATCAACGCTGGCGATTTCGATCAGTGAATCGGACATGATCGCGCTCAGAAACTTCGCTTCTTCGAAGCGGTCGCCTCGTTGGTTTCTGTCGCCTTGTTCGCTACAGCCGCACAACAGCGGAAGCCCGATGAGCAATAAACACGTTCGCATCCATCGGCACCTCGATGGCATTACGACAACCGGTCGCGTTCTCAAACCTGAAAAGCTCTTAGTGTAAAAACAGAACGGCATCGTTTCCATTCCCAGAACCTCAATCACCTGTGCGCAACCATCGGCTTGTTAAAGGCGAACGAAACCGCCATCGGTTCTCCCGTACGTATGGGGAACAATCGGCCGCGTCATAGGTTAAACTACTAATCCAGCCCGCTGTGCGGCTGTCCGACCGCCGGCCCAATCTTAACCCTCTTAAAATTCCTCAACGCCCATGAAAATTCTGTTTTCCACGTTGTTGATATGTCTGGTATGCCCAATCAGCTTGGCTTCTGCTGACACCGTCCTGCGAGCCGGGGCTGCGTCCGTAGACATTTCGCCTCGCGCGTTTCCCGCCATCCGCAATGGAGGGTTCCTGTCGGCCTCCGACACGCGAGTCGCCGATCCATTGCACGCGCGGTGTTTAGTATTGTCCGATGGCAGCGAAACGATCGCGATCACCATTGTTGATTCGTGCATGTTTCCCACCGACATCTGCGATGCGATCAAATCGAGCGTGGCGAAACAAATTGACCTGCCCTCCAATCGGATCCTTATCAGTGCCACCCACACGCATTCCGCTCCCTCGGTAATGGCGTATTGCCTGGGCGCCGGTCGCGATGAAGCCTACGCCGAATTCGTCGTGCCGCGCGTCGCGGAAGCCATCGTTTCGGCGCATGGAAAGTTGCAGCCGGCAAAGATTGGTTGGACCGCTGTGGAGGCCAACGAGCAAACCAATTGCCGGCGTTGGATCACCCGCAGCGACCGCATGAGGACGGATCCCTTTGGCCAACAAACGGTTCGGGCCATGATGCACCCCGGCTATATGAGCCGCGATTATGTTTGTCCCGCCGGTCCGATCGATCCGCAACTGTCATTGCTCAGTGTGGTGGCTGCCGCGGATGACGCTCCGCTGTGCTTGCTGGCGAATTATTCGATGCACTACTTCGGACAAGGTGCCGGCTTTTCCGCCGACTACTTTGGCGAAGTCGCGGGCTTGCTGGAATCGGGGATCGCGGCGAACGCGGACCACGCGCCTCGCAACTTCGTGGGCATTATGTCGCAAGGGACCAGCGGCGATCTCCACTGGATGGACTATGGCATGCCACAGCGAGGTGTGGATCGAACCGACTATGCGAAGTCGCTAGCTGATACAGCCCTGAAGGCTTGGAAACAGATCCAACATCGATCCGATCTGACGATCGCCATGGCCGAATCCCGCATGAAGCTGGGAAGACGCGTTCCCGACGCCCAGCGACTCGCCTGGGCCAAACCGATCAACGAGCAACGCGGCGATGCGTCTCCCAAAAACCGGACGGAGGTTTACGCTCAGCAAGCGACGTGGATTCACGAAAACCAGGAAACCGAAGTCGTTCTGCAAGCCGTGCGGATCGGCGACTTGGGGATCACCGCGCTGCCCAACGAGGTCTATGGAATCACCGGCTTGAAACTGAAACAACAGAGCCCGCTGGCGAGCACCTTTAATCTGGAGCTAGCCAATGGGGCCGAAGGTTACATTCCGCCCCCCGAACAGCATCGTCTGGGCGGCTACACCACTTGGCCGGCGCGGACAGCGGGGCTGGAAGTCGAAGCGGAACCGAAGATCGTCGAACGTGTTTTATCGTTGTTGGAATCCGTGGCGGGAAAACCGCGTCGAACACTGGTCGATCCGCCCAATGCGTTTTCCCAAGCGATGTTGAAAGCCCATCCGACGGCGTACTGGCGACTTGGCGACATGGTCGTTGACCAGGCTGTCGACGCGACCGGAAACCACCCGGCGCAGTTCGACGGTGGCGTGGCCCTTTATCTAGAAGGTCCCGACCTGCAGGAGACCCCTGCAACAACGTCGCAGGAATCGACCAACCGCTGCGTCTATTTTGCTGGCGGTTCGATGCAGGCAAGCGTTGCAAATCTGCCGGCCAACTACAGCCTGTCGATGTGGTTCTGGAACGGGTTGCCCGCTGGCAGTGAACATCCGTTGGCAACTTTGTTCGCCCGTGGAACTGGTGAAGCACAAGAGTCGTTGTCGATTGT
This sequence comes from Rosistilla ulvae, assembly GCF_007741475.1. Taxonomy (NCBI): domain Bacteria; kingdom Pseudomonadati; phylum Planctomycetota; class Planctomycetia; order Pirellulales; family Pirellulaceae; genus Rosistilla; species Rosistilla ulvae. Next base: position 5,883,639 of record NZ_CP036261.1, read on the forward strand.
CAGCACGCAAGACGGTCTGCCCGTGTTGGCGGTTCGCCGCGGAGTTGCCGAACAGAAAGGATTCGAACAACACTTGGGATCGACGCCCCTGGCTACGAAGGCGTGGCACCACGTGACTGTGATCCGCGATGGGGAGGATGTGAAAATCTATTTAGACGGCAACGCTAAACCGGAACTGCAGGCTTCGCTCCGTTCGGCCGGCCCAGCGGCAGCAGGGTTTTCGTTTGGCAACTTCGATGGCAAGCTGGACGAAATCGCCTTGTTCGATCGTGTTCTGACTGCCGACGAAGCTCAAGCTCACTTTGTCGCCACTGGCACGCAACCCGTTGCCGAAACGAAAACGGAATCATCGCAAGAACGCAAGCCGACACCGGCCGAAGCCTCTCTGGAAAAGATTCACGTTCGCGAGGGGTTCGAAGTCCAGTTGGTCGCTAGTGAACCGCTAGTGAAAGACCCTGTCGCCATCGACTGGGGACTCGACGGCAAATTATGGGTCGTTGAAATGGCCGACTATCCGCTGGGGATGGACGGGGCCGGCGCACCGGGAGGCCGCATCCGAGTGCTCGAAGACCAAGACGGTGATGGCCACTATGATTCGTCGACGCTGTTTGCCGAAGGGCTTCGTTTCCCCAATGGGCTTCTCGTCTGGGGAGATGGTGTTCTGGTAACCGCCGCGCCCGAGATCTTGTATTTGGAAGACAGTACCGGCGATGGCAAAGCCGACATCCGCCGCAGTCTGTACAGCGGGTTCCTAGAGGGTAACCAACAGTTGCGCGTCAACGGTCTGCGTTGGGGGCTCGACAACTGGATTCACTGTGCCAGCGGCAGCCACCACTCGGGATACGGGAAAGGCAATCAGATTACCTCCGTACTGACGGGCCAGCCGCACCAAATCGGCAGTCGCGATTTTCGCATCCGCCCCGATAACGGCGACATCGACCCGCAGAGTGGCCCGTCGCAATACGGCCGCAATCGCGACGACTGGGGCAACTGGTTTGGCGTACAGAATAGTCTTCCGCTGTGGCACTACGTCTTGGCCGATCAAGACATTCGCCGCAACCCATACTTCGCACCGCCCAATCCCAAGCGGCAGGTGGTGACGCCCAGCAATCCGCCCGTTTACCCTGCCGCGCAGCTGCAAAAAAGATTCCACAGCTTCGACCAATCGGGCCGCTTTACATCGGCATGTTCAGCGATCATCTATCGCGACGACGTCTTATTTCCGCGTGTCGACAACCAACAACATGCGTTCACATGTGAACCGTTCCATAACCTTGTCCAGCACAATATCATCAGCGACGACGGAGTCAGTTTTGACTTTCGCCGCGATCCGGCAGAATCGGAATTCGATTTCTTTGCCAGCCAAGACCGTTGGTGCCGCCCCGTGATGGCTCGCACCGGCCCCGACGGAGCTCTTTGGATCGTGGACATGTATCGTTACATGATCGAACATCCACATTGGCTGCCCCAAAACGGAAAGGACGAGCTGCGACCGTATTATCGGCTTGGCGAAAACCAAGGCCGGATCTATCGCGTCGTCCCTGTGGGCAAGCCGCTCACGGCACCCCGGATCGCCACTTCGACAGCCGGATTGATCAGCGCTCTGAAAAGTTCCAACGGTTGGCAACGCGATGCGGCACAGCAAAATTTGGTTCGCAGCAAAGATGCTGCCGCCGTTCCACAGATCCAGTCGCTGGCAACGTCGGGCGATACGCCGATGCAGCGGTTGCAAGCACTCTGCACGCTCGACGGCATGCAAGCACTCGATACCGAGATTTTGCAAGCCGCATTGGGAGACCCGCATGCCGGAGTTCGTCGGCAGGCGGTACGGCTGGCGGCTGAGCACACGGTCGACATCAAGCGGTTGAAGCCACTTGTGAATGACCCCAGCGCCAAGGTGCGACTGCAATTGGCCGCGACGCTGGGTGCCTACGATGATCCGATGGCCGCGCGATTGCTGGCTCAATTGGCTGTTGATTCAGCGGATGACACATACATTCTGGCTAACGTGATGAGCTCGTTGAACCAACGCAACATCGCCGAGGTGCTGACGGCTACGATTGCGAGTTCGTCCGACGTGGCGACCTCGACAGAACCTCAGCGCCGCTTGCAGCAACAGTTGTTCGGTCAGGTTGCGGCGCTCGGCGATGCGGCAGCCGTCGGTCAGGTCGTTAGCCAGATCTGCGATCGTGCGGACGGCCCGCCCAAGCCGTGGCAACTTTCCGGACTGGCAGATCTGCTGGACGGGCTTGCGAAGCGCAAATTTCCGCTCACTCAGCTGACCGCGGATCAGCAACAGTTGATCGACCAATCGATCGCACAGGCCCGAGACTCCGTTTCCGCGACCTCCGAACAATTGACGCCGCTGACCGCGGCTTCGCTGCGACTGTTGTTGCGACAGCCCGATGTGTACGCAGACGATATGAAGCTGTTGTCCAATCTGTTGGTACCCCAGTCGGCGGTCGAGCTGCAATTAGCGGTCGTCGATCGTTTGGCGATTCGGAACGATCAGCAAGTCGCCAACGTGATGTTAGCGGGTTGGCAATCGTATGGTCCGTCGATGCGAGCGCGCGTGCTGGATGTTCTGGCGAGTCGCACGCTGTGGAGCAAAGTGCTGCTAACAAGCGTCGCCGCGGAACAGGTTTCCAGTGGCGAAATCAGCCCCTCGATGCGAGAGCGTCTTCTGGCCACCAAGGACAAATCGCTGCGTACCGCTTGGACCAAAGCCTTCACGGCGTCGACCAGCCCCGATCGCAAACAGGTTATCGAGCAATACCAAGCGGCGTTGACATTGACCGGTGATATTGAGCGAGGACGAAAAGTGTTTGCGACCAGCTGTGCTGCCTGCCACAAGTTTGACAATGTCGGACACAGCGTGGGCCCCGACTTGGCATCGATTACCGACAAAAGGCCGGCCACCTTGCTGGCCAACATCATCGACCCCAGCGCCGAAGTCGAGGCCCGCTACTTGACCTATACCGTCCTCACGGTCGATGGTCGCGTGCACAACGGATTGTTGGCCACCGAAACCGGCAGCAGTATCACCCTGCTATCCAACGAAGGCAAAAGCCAAACGATTCTGCGAACGGAGATTGAGGAATTGCGAGCATCAAACAAATCCTTGATGCCCGAGGGGCTAGAAAAAGACCTCTCGCCGCAAGCGGTCGCCGACCTGCTCGCCTTGCTAACCGCGAAACCGGAAGCCAGCAAATAACGTCAAACTCGATCGCCAGCCCCTGGAACAATCCAAGTGCCATCCGAGCCTCAAAGAAACGAAAACGACTCCAATGGCACGAGGCGCTCCGGCCGGTCAGGTTGCTGGAGCGACAGGGCGGTGGTGTTGGGGGGCTTTGCGGAGATCTTGAAATTACTTGACCTGTCGCGTTAATAGCGTCACGATAGAACGCGGTTTGATCGGCTGGCGTCTTCAGCGATCGGCCGCGTTGTGGATCGCTTCTCTTCTCGCTCGCTAGGTCTGGTCATGTCACGACGTCGATACGCAGCATTGCTGCTGGCAGCAATCGCTTGCCTCTTTCCGCTGGCCAATCAAGGATCCGCTCAGTCGCCGATCGATCGCGCCCGGCGGCATCTCGCCGCCGGGGAGTTTGCTGCGGCGAAGCAGGTCGCGATGTCGTTGCCGGTGGAGAATCGAGGCAACGTATTGGCGCAAGTCGCCCATGGACAAGCGGCGACCGGCAGTCCGACCGCGGCGGCCGGCAGTCTGCTGGCGACCAACGGTCTCAGCGGTTCGACAGCTCCGATGGGAATACCCGCCGCGGGAATGGCTGGTGGTGGCGCGATCGCCGACTTCGATTCGTTGATGGAGCTGATCCAAACAACCGTCGTCCCCGACACCTGGGAAGCGTTGGGCGGCCCGAGCACGATGAGCCCCTACCCGGCGGGCGTGTTGGTAGATCCCAACGGCTTGATTCGGGACGTCGCGGCGAGCGCGGACGCCGATCAATTGAGGCTGCTGCGATCGCAGAGCTTGCAACAAACCGCGTCGCCCCAACGCGACTGGCTGACAAAATCACCGCTCCGCAAAGTCTCGCTGAATCGGCTGCAACACGAACTAGCTCGACAACTGATAAGCGGCCGATCGCTCGATTCGGCGGTCCGCAACTTGGCGGGTCTTAGCACGATTCAGTACGTCTTCCTCAGCGAAGCGGGAGACGACGTGATCCTGGCCGGGCCGGTCGGCGGGATTCGCCTGGATGCCGACCAACAACCTATCGACATCGAAACGGGACGAGCCCCGATGCGGATCGATCTGCTGGGGATGGCATTGGCCGCAGTCGAGCAGCGCCAGCCGTTTGGATGCACGATCGAACCAACGCCCGAAGGAATCGCCCGCTCGCAACAAGTGACCGCTGAGATTCAATCGGGGAACCTTGCCGCCGCAGCGGCAAGCCCGAAGCTGAAGGAAGCCCTGGGACTACAAAACATCCGCGTCTTCGGAACCGCTGACGACACGCCGATGGCGATGCTGATGATCCAAGCCGACCGGCACATGAAGATGCTTGCGTTGGGGACCCAACCGATGCCGCGCGGCGTTGCTAACTACATGGAGATCGTCGAAGCGACGCTCGACCAAGGTCCGCTGACGGGAAGCTTCTTGCGGATGTGGTTCGCTCCGCAACCGCTGGACGTCCGCTGCGATTCGCAAAAGCAGGCTTTTGAACTGTCGGGACTGCCGCTGCAATTGATCACCGAACAACAGGCGGCCAACGCTCAAGGGGAACGGTTTGCCGTTGCAGCCGACCCGCGAGCCCAGCAGTTTGCCGAGACCTTCAATCGTCACTTCGTCGATATCGCGCGGCAGTATCCGCTGCACGATCGTCTGCGTGGCTTGTACGATCTGACCGCAATCGCACAGTTGCTTCATCAACAGATGCCAGCCGAAGAACGAATCGCGGCGACCGGCCTACTGGCTCGCCCCGATCAATGGATGGAGCCGAACGTCCAACCGGCGCGGCAGACCGAATCCCTTGTCGTGCATCGACGCTTCCGAAAAGGGAAGACGATCCATTCAGTGGTTGTTGCCAGCGGCGGAGTCCTGTTGGAACCGAGCAAGTCGCTGACCAACGAACCGGTCGTCTATACGGCGCTTGCGAGCGTATCGTCCCGGCAAGCGAAACTGCCCGCCCGCCAAGACCACTGGTGGTGGGACTAAACCGAGGCCGCTGCCATTTCCGCTAACGCCCGGATGCTCTCCCGATACCACAGTCGCCGGATCGGCTTAGTATCGCGGCACCGATCCGTCGATCTGTTGCGACCAAACGTCGATTCCTCCAGCCATGTTTTGCACGCGTGGGAAACCGTTCGCCAACAGGATTTGCGTCAACCGCATGCTGCGTCCGCCGTGGTGGCAGTGGACGACGATATGGCGGTCGCGATGCGTTTCCAGCTCCGCTCCCTTTTCCTGCAACTCGCTGAGCGGTATTAAGATCGAACCGTCGATCTTGGCGACCTGATACTCATCCGCTTCGCGGCAATCGATCAAAACAAAATCGGCGTTCTGATCGAGCATCGACTTCACTGTCGCGACGTCGACTTCGATTGGCAGGGCTTCGTGTTCGGGAGACTGCATTTTAAAAACCGGTTGATTGGCTGAGGGATCATTGATCGCGAACCGGACGGCGCCGGTTCGCTGCGGCGATCATGATCGCACACCTGCCCCGAGCAGATCAAGCGGCGTCTTCTTTCTTGAACGGAACGACATCGGGTTTGTTGGCGATATCGGACATCTGCCCGATCTCCCGACGCATCTCGCGGATCTGGGCAGTGCTCGCGTGCAAACGGTTCTCCAATTCGCGAACCTGTTCCTGAGCCTTTGCGTTGGCATCCAAGCTGGCATCGTATTCGCCGCTGATCCGTTTCAGATGCTCCTTCGCCTCGTGCAATTGGGCCCGCAGATCCTGCATCTGCAATTCCAACTGCTCGCGCAACTTGACATCGGCTTTCATGCGGTTGGCGACTTCCAATTGATCCTCTAACTGCTCGATCGTCTTGGCCTGTTCTTGTGTCGCTTTGGTCAATTCCTTCTGCGTACGAGCCTGCTCCCGTTGCAGTTCTTCGATCGTTTCGGATTGATGCGTGACCTCGCGTTGCAGCGCGGCATATTGATCTCGCAGCGAGTGGCTGGCATCGACCGCTCGATCGCGCTGCGCCTCAGCCTCTTCCAATTGGTCCGACTTGACACTGAATTCCGCTTGAATTGCGGAGAGCCGGTTTTGCAGCAGATCCATGTCTTCGCAACGTTCGTGCAACGTTTCGTTTTCCGCCAGCAGCGCGGTACTCGCCTTCCGCAACTTATCGTTCTGCGTCAACTCGCTTTCTAGCTTGCTCGAGACGTCTTCCAATTTCTGCTTCAACCGCTGCAAGACATCGAGTTCGGCGACCAATTCGCTCTGCTCTTGTTTTTGTTTCGCGACCAATTGCTCGAGCGTTTCGTTATCGTCGCGTTCCTCCATCAACTCGGCCTGCGCGGTGGCCAACTGGGCCTGCGTCTTGGCCAAGTCCTTTTGCAGCGGTTTGATCTGCTTCAATCCCTCGCGAAGCGATTCGTTGTGCGATTGATGCTGGGTGACCGAATCGGTCAACCGATCGATCGTCGCTCGCTGCGATCGAATCTCGTCTTGCGATTTATCCAGATCTTGCTTCATCTGCCCCAGAACTTCCAACTCGCTAGTCAACGCGTCGTTCTTTTGTTGACGTGCGTCGAGCGAACGCCGCAATTCGGCACAGGTCTGAGTTTGCTTCTGCAATTCGACAGCCGTCTGTTGCAGTTCCTGTTTCAGCTGACGCAGCGATTCGAGTTCTTCGTTCATGTTGGCATTTTGCGTTTCCAACTGTCCCAACGAATCGGACAGCTTGCGGTTTTCCAAACGCTCGATACCAAGTTCGCGAGTGGCGGTCTCCAGTTCGACGCGTGTCTTGTGCAAGCTTTCCAGCTCGCGCTGCGCGTCGGCCAAACCGTCCAACCGGCTGGTCAGTTCCGCGATCTGTTGTTGCTTTTGCTTCAACGTGCTGGACAATTCCTGATTCTTTTGAACCTGGGCCTTCAACTGGTCGCCGCTTTGCGACAGCTGCTGCTGCGACGCTTGGTCCGCCTTGGCCATCTGGGCCTGCATATCGGCAAGCGACTGTTGCAGTTGAGCGTTGGCCGGTTTCAGTTCGGCAAGTTGTTGTTGCAACGATTCCTTGTCGGCTTGAACACTAGCCAGCGAAGCGGAGACAGCCGCAGTTTGCTGTTGAGTCTGAGTAAGCGAAGTCGTCGTCGATTCAAGCTTGTCGCGCAACTGAGCGTTCTCGGATTCGCGTTGCGCGACCGTCTGCTGCAGTTCGGCCTTCTGCTTTTGTTCGACTTGCAACTTCGATTGGGTGTCGGCCAGCTCCGTTTTGACACGGTCTCGATCGGAAGCTTCTTTCGTCAATTCCGCGATCCGATCTCGCAGCTCTTGAGCGATCTTACCACGCTCGGAGATATTGGCTTGCAGATGTTGGCGGTCGCGGTCGAAGTCGGCCAGCTGTTTGTGAGCGACTTGCAATTGCGATTCGTTACGAGCCAATTGATCGGCGATCGCCGCCTTCTGCTCCTCCAACGACTCCATCTTTCCTAGCGTCTGGGCCAGCTCTGCCTTCACGCGATCGCGATCCTGAGCAACCAGGCTGCCCGATTTGAGTTCCTCGCGCAGTCCTTGGATCGCTTTGTTTAATTGAGCCTTCTCGGCGCGTTCGGCTTGCAGGCTCGCATCCGCCTGTTCCAACTGCTTGCGAACGCTGGCAACCTGTTCGGCTTGCGCATCGAATTCGCCGCGCAACTTGTCTAAATCGTTATTAGCCGACGCCAAATCGGCGGCTACGGCATCGTGCTTCTCCTGCAGCGGATGCAGCTGAGTCGCCAACGCTTCCAGTTCGGTGATCCGTTGCCCACGTTGATCGATCTCGAAGCTCAACGCTTGCTTTTCCTCGGCTCGTGTCCGCAGTTGCTTCTGCATTTGGTCGCACGCGTTGTTGGCTTCGGCCAGCTGTTGCTGGAGCGATTGAACGACCTTTTCCAGCTGCGAGATCTTGCTGACCGCTTGATCGCGAGCATCGCTCAGACGCGGGATCTGCCGGTTGGCGATCACCAACGATTCGTTGCGGCTCTGTTGTTCCCCCAACTGCGCGCTGGTCTGATCGTAATCGCTCTGCAGCTCCTCGACATGCTTTTCGACCTCGTCCAGATCGGCTTCCAGTTTGGCGATCAGATCGGACTTCGTCTGTTTCTCACGATCCAACGATTCGCACTGGGAGACCAGTTTGCCGATTGCATCGTCGGCGTTGCACGAACGCGCCTCCAGTTCGCGGGTCACGCCATCCAACTGCAACTTGAGCTGCTTGGCCTGCTTTTGCGCCGCGGCGTTCTGATCCAACAAGACGCGCAGTTCTTGGATTTCACGATTCTGTTTGGCGTTGTGCGCCGAACTTTGACTGAGCTTGGTCTGCAGTTCGCGGAGATGATTGTTGAGCCGATCGTGCTCTTGGTCGAACTCCTGGTTCGCGCTGACCAGATTTTCGGTGACTCCCTTGGCAGCTTCCAACTCCGCCTCGGCCGCTTTCAGCTGAGACGTGAGCAGTTCGTTCTGGTCTTGGTGCTGTCGCGAAACGGCTTGCAGCGAGCGGAATTCACGATCCAGCGCGGTCAGTTCCTCGGAGTCATCCGATCCATTTCGGTTCGACAGCAGATATCCAACGATGACACCAACAAACAGGACTGCGAAAAAGGCAGTGATCATGAAACCGACTCCGAACCGAGGGCAGTGGGCGCAGCAAATGGCGTCGCCCAGTGAAGTGCATTGCTAGCAGGGGCAAGAACCAATGCATACATGTCTGGATTCGGCGGGTTGCCTCAATCCTCTTGACTGAAACGATAAAATCGATCGAACCTAGTTATGCTGTCAGCCTGCCGGGGGTTCAGCCCGCTGAGCGATGGTGCCTGCCAAGAGTTGTTTACCATCATCCCGAGTTAGAAAGCGACACCGAAGCGACGCTCGCCCCAACGACTACCACGGCGTGTTGACCATCATCCCCAGGTAAAACCCGACGTCGAAGCGGTCGGCGATCGTTTCATCGGTCGATGTCCCCGCCTGCAGCCCCGCTTCGAAACCGACACGGGTGCGTTGGTCCAAGCGGATCGGACGGCCGTTCTGGTCGAGGACCGCGGGAGGTTCGGGGCCGATCGGGAACTCGTACCGGAAGCCGATCGAACCGACGCCGATGGGAGCGCCCCCGCCGTCGGTGCCACCATTTGATAGCGCGGTGGTGATCCCAAGCCCCAGCGTGGCGCCAAATCGCCAGCCGAGATCGTGCAGCGAAACCTTCTTGCTGTTCTCATCGGCGAAGAAGTCGGTCACCAGTTTCAGCGGCTTATAGATCTCCAGAACGTCCAACGACGCCAGGATCGAACCGTTGCGAAACAGATCGAATTCCGAATCGTTGTCCCGTTTCAGATCGAAGAAGACGCGGGCCTTGGGCTGCAAAAAACGGACCTGCGGTCGCCACGATTGGTCGTCGTGAACCTCGACAAGGTCACCCTGCAGCCCGTTTTGCGAGATCGTGCTGTGCAACAAGATCTCGTCGTCGGGAACTTCGTAGCGGACGACGCGTATCGTCTCTTGCTCCGGATCGTCCGACGGAACGTCCATCAATTTGCCCTGGACTCCGCTGGCGCGAAACAGATTGTGCGCAGTGACTTCCGTAAGTGGCACGTCGTAGCGAACGATCCGATGATCGACTCCCGACGGCGATGAACTGAGAAAGGTCGGGATCCGTTGGACGCCCGAAAGGATATTTTGCGTCGCCGGTTCCGATGCGGCGATCGACATCGCCCCGGCCAGATCCAGACGTTGCGGCTTCGGAGAAGAATGAGCTTCCGAGATCGGTTCAAACTGAAACGCTGGCGATGGATCGAACAATGCCGGCGGCATCTCGTACTGCTGAGCGCGCGCAACAGAACTGCAAATGCAGGCTGCTATCAGTAATAAATACCGTTGCACGCTCCCATGCCTTTCCGCAAAATTCGCTCCCCCCGATACTGTCCGTTTCGCAGGGTACGCTATCGGGCGGAGAACAAGCAAGACGGAATCGTTACCGCCGCGGGAATGCTAGCAAGCGTGGACTACTTCGCCGCCGATGGGATCAATTGGAAACAGGCGACGCGATTTGCACCGCGAACGTACAGCCGGCCGTTGGCGACAACCGGAGCGGCCCAACAAGGCGATCGCAGAAACGGGGCCTCGATATCTCCCAACGCTTCGGAGAGATCGATCTCGGTGACCGGTTGATACGAATCGCTGCTGTCCTTGATCAATTCCATGTGGCCGCGTTCATCGAGAACCACAAAATGACCGTCGATCCAAAGCAGACTGGTCCGGATTCGATTCGGTTTGGTCCACATCACTTCCCCATCGGACCAACGGATGCAACGCAGATCGCTGTCGGGTTCATTGCGGCCGCTGCAACCGAACAGATAGTCGCCGTGCTGGATCGGCGTCGCCCAGTGGGCTCGCATCGCTTGCGCCCGACGCGACCGAGGATCTTTCCACAGCAGTTCGTAATCGCGTGGAGTGACTTTCAGCAAAGCACTTCCGACGTCGTAACATTCCGAGATCAGCACCTGATCGCCGCGGACGATCGGTAGCGCCGCATTGACGCTCTCCAGCCGCGGCGAACGCCACGGGAAGTGCCACAGTTCCTTGCCCTTGTTCGGATCAAAAGCCAACAAGCCGCCGCGCATGAAGGCCAGTCCAACGTCTTGGCCATCGATCTTGGCGATCACCGGCGTGCTGTAGCTGGCCAGTTCGTCGGACAGCTGATAAGCAAGCTTTCCATCGGATTGGCGGAACGCGACGATTCCCGAATTGTTGCCGATGACGCGATCCAACGCTCCCAACGGTAAGCGTTGGTCGGCCGCCGGGCTGCCGCCAACCATCACGATCACCATGTCTTTGTAGATCACCGGGCAACATGAGACGCCGAAGAAGTTTTGGATCACGCCAAACTCTTCGTTCAACGAATGCGTCCACAACAGTTTGCCGTCGGTCTTGTCGAAGCAGCTGAGCCGGCCGGCGACGCCGTAGGTAAAAACTCGATTTCCTGCGATTACTGGCGAACTTCGCGGCCCGTTGTTGTATCCATACATGTCGCGGTATGCGACTGGTTGGTCGGCGTGCCAAATCTCGCGGCCGCTGGCGGCATCGAGACAGATCAAACGCTCGACGTCGCCGACGCGATCGAATTGGAAATAACGTCCCTGATCAACAGCTCCGATGCCGTAACTGGTATCGAGGTCGAGGGTCCACAGCAGCTTCAGTTTGCCGTCGCTCCAATCGGTTAAGATGCCGGTCTCGGTCGATTTCCCGTTGGCCGTGGGGCCTAGAAAACTAAGCCAGTCGGCGGCGGCGAGCGGGCCGCCGGTTGACACGAGCACGACGAGCCAACAGATTGTCCAGGCAATGAAAGATCTCATAATCAACTCTCGGGTGACGATTCCAGCGGATCAGCTGACGGTGACGCATGCCCGCAGCAGCGGGCCAGGTGGGCAAAATGTCAACAAGGTGAATTCGAAAGTTACTGTATCTTGGCTGGTCGACGACAACAACATCCTCGATCCCGAATGGACCCGCCGCGTCAAAGTGCGACATCAAAATCGAATCAACCAGCTGGGACAGCTCTCCCTGACCAGCCAACAGTATCGCCAACAGCCGCGGAACCTCGAGGATTGCCTGACCAAGCTGCGGACGCTGCTTTTAGAGTGCCAACATCCGCCGAAACGACGGCGTGAAACGCGGCCAACGCTGGGATCGAAGAAGCGACGCTTGGAATCCAAACGCCAACAGAGTTCCAAAAAGCAATCGCGCGGTGGACGCTGGGACTGATCTCTCCCGAAGACGTATCGCGGCAAGATCGGCTTCCCAATCGATCGCTCCAAGGCTGCCGCCCATCGCAAACTTTTCTCGCCACCGCCCGAATGAATGTCCGCAATCTCGGCGTTTTCAGGATTGGCCCAATGGCAGCCGAGCCGTGCGTTTCCGATCGATACATCGACCATTTCAGTCGATGCGTTTCGTCGGACAGCGTCAATCTTCCGCCGCCCCAAACGTGTCCGCCCGTGCCTGGAGAACTAGTGCGATGATCCGATATTTGCTGATGGCGATCTGCCTGCTGTACAGTTTGAGTTCACCGATCCCGGTCCGCGCGGACGATCCCGATCTTCCCTCGCGAGCGGCAAAGATCTTGAAAAAACACTGCTATTCCTGCCACGGCGTGAAGTTTGAAGTCCCCGGGTTCAACGTTTTAGATCACGCAGTTCTGGTCGCACAGCCCGCCGATGCGACGCCTTACGTGACCGCGGGCAAGCTGGACGCGTCGTTGATTTGGCAACGCATCGCCGTCGACAAGGACATGCCGCCACAAAAGATCGATGATCGAATCAGCGATCAAGATTTGGAGGTCTTGCGGCGTTGGATCGTCGACGGAGCGGCGGCGCCGACTTATACGAACCGCGAGTTCATCACTGAAGAGCATGTGTTGCGATCGATTCGCGACGATCTGCAAGAGATGCAGCCCGAGAGCCGATCGCATCAGCGTTATCTTTCGCTGCATGCGATCAGCAATAACCCGCGGTACACCGATGCCGACCTGCGGCTGTATCGCGCCGCCGTCGTCAAACTGCTGAACAGCGTCAGCCGCCGCAGCCGGATCGTCAATCCACCGATGGTCGATGTTCCGGCCGAACGCTCCAGCGAAGGGAACGTCTTTCGGGTCGATCTCCGCGACTTCGGCTGGTCCGCCGCCGACTGGCAGTTGGCTCTACAAGGCTATCCATTTGGACTCTCCTGGAACGACAACAAATTGCAAGCGTTTGCCAGGGACATCGAACAACTTGTCGGTTCGCTTTCGTTCGACGGCATCGCCTATGTCCGTGCCGATTGGTTCGTCACCAAAGCCTCGCGGCCGGCGACCTATCACGCGCTACTGAACATACCGGAGACCGCTGGCGAATTGGAAACGCGACTGGGCGTCGATACGAAACAGGACTTCCTGCAAGATCGGCTGAACCGCGCCGGTTTCGCTGGCAGCGGCGTGAGTCATCAGAATCGCTTGGTCGATCGACACGAGGGATCGGTCGCGTCGTATTACTATCGCAGCTACGACTTCGATAAAGCGTTTGGCCGCGGCGTCTTATACCGCTTCCCGCTGGGGCCTCGCTTCGATGGGAACCCACACGATCAGTTCGCCTTCGAACACGCTGGCGGCGAAATCATCTGGGATCTGCCCAACGGACTGCAGGGTTATATGTTGGTCGACGCCGAAGGAAAGCGAATCGACAAAGGGCCGATCGAAATCGTTCGGGACATGCGCGAAATCGCAGGTTCGCCAGAGATCGTCAACGCGGTCAGCTGTATCGGCTGCCATCGCCACGGCCTGCTGGACTATCGCGACATGGTTTCGGGCTCGCAATCGTTGACCTCCGACGACAGAACCAAGGTCGACGCCCTCTACACTCGCCCCGATCGGTTGCAGGAAATCTTGACGTCCGACCGCAACCGCTACCTGGCAGCCCTGAAGCTTGCGATCGGCCCCTATCTGCAAATTCGCGAGGCGACCGACACAGCGATCACCGAGTTTCCCGAGCCGATCAGCACGGTGGCCAAATGGTACGACCAAGATATGTCGCTGGCCGATGTCGCGGCGGAACTAGGATTTGAAAATGCCGATGCGCTGGCTCCCACGATCCAATACAACCAGAAACTGAAGGACCTGGGACTCGCTCCGCTCGCTTCGGATTCCACGATCCCACGGCGGATGTGGGACACGCAACAGGAGAGTCCATCGTCGATCTTCCAACGGACGGCGGTGGCGCTGGGAGTTGGCAGCGGGATGAACCCCAACTAACGCAGCCTCCCCCCCGGGGCCACTTCGCAGTTTGTCGGTTCCAATCCGACAGCTCCTCTTCTTCATCGATGGTTCCAACGCGCTCGAATCGGCTCGCGATTCGTCCCCGAAACCACTCTCCCAAGCTCCCGGATGTCAAACCGGGGGCTTTGCGTGTTTTATGTCACCGCGTGAGTGCTCTTCGCAAATTTTTTATTGCAACCGGTGTCCGCCTGGGCGGCCGAACCTGCATCCATCCTTTGGGGAGCGACACTTGTGCTCTCCACGCCTGAACACCAACACAAGCGAAAACGAGACCAGAACCAAAACCGGACGACGATCCGAATCGCAGGGAGACATCGATCATGAAAAACACGCTCTACCGCAGCCAAGCATACAGGATCCTGGCGTTGGTTGGCTTGTTATCGATCGCGATCTCAAGCGTCGCTTCGGCGGCCAGCGACGACGTCACCCCAACGGTTCGCGAGGCGATGGTCAAGATGAGCGATGAGATCGCTCGCTACATCGCCGCCGATCCCGACACCAAAGGGCAAGTCGCGATCGGTGCCTTCCAAGGCCCTTCCAGCAGCGGCGCCGGAGCGAGGATCGTTCAATCGCTGCGAGAGAACCTGAAGTCGAAGTGTGAGATCGTCGACGTCGGAGCTGCCTATACGATCAGCGGTCGATTCATGGGACAGAAACTCGATGGCCAATTTGTCACGATCATCGAAGCGGAGATCGGCGACGCGTTGGGCAACACAGTCCAGAAACTGCGACGCAAAGTGGTCACCGCGATCGAAGAGGGATTGGCCTTCTTCGGTCCCAGCAGCGTCGATCTGTCGGCGCAATCCCAAGCTGCCAAGTCGGACAAACCAGACTCCGAACAGTCCAAAACCGATTCGACGACGGCGGAGATTTTGGTCAGCAGCATCGTCAAACCAGAGACCCATCTGGACGCCAACCGCAAGACACGGATGAACCCTGCCGACGGCAGTCCCTACGGCTTGGAGATCGCACTGAAACAGGCCGACGGTAAATACCGCAGCCTTCCGATCACCAAGTCCGACGGCATTGCCACCGTCGATCTGAAAGCAGACCAGATCTATGCGGTCCGTTTGTTCAACGATTCGGCCCGCCCGGTTGGATGCCGTTTGACGATCGATGGAATCAACACCTTTGCCTTGAGCTTGGACGCGAATTACCGCGGCAAGGAAACGATCATGGAGCTGCAACCGCACGCCAAGTTCCTGATCAAAGGCTGGCACCACACCGGCAACCTCAGCCATGAATTTCGCATCAGCGATTATGGCGATACGCCAGCATCCAAGTTCGGCGTCTTCGATGGCGTCGGCATGCTGACCGCCACGTTTTTTGAAGCGACAGCTCCCCAGGGCTACGCCGCGACGCGGGAGTTCGCCACCGGCATCGGCGACGAAGTCGCGATGCGATACCGAGACGGGCAATCGAAGTTCGGCAAACCGATCGCCGCGGTCAGCGTTCGCTACGTCCGTCCGGCCCCCCCAACCGACTTGCCACCCAAGTGACAAACCCATACCCTCAAGAGAACGGCACCCTGTGCCGATTCTTGGACCATAAGACTCGCAACCGCAAACACCCGTTGCTGAAGAACATCTTCCCGTTACCGCTAGGAGAATTCCGATGAAGACGCCGCGTATACGAATCGTGCTCCCCAGCCTGCTGCTCGCCGCGTTGGTTTGCGGCAACAACGCCTTGGCCAAGAACACTCAAAAACTGCATGCGATGGTGATTGGCAATGGTGCCTACAGCGTTGGCAGCCTCGCCAATCCGGCCAACGATGCCAAAGCGATCTCCGACGCATTAACCGACCTGGGCTTTGATGTGACGACCGAAATCGATCTGACGCACCAGAACATGGATCGCGCGATCAACAAGTTCTGTCAACAAGTCGACGAAGGAGGACTAGCCTTCTTCTTCTTCGCCGGACACGGAATCCAAGTCGACGGGGAAAACTATCTGATCCCGGTCGACGCCGATATCCCGGACCAGTCCTTTGTGAAGTACAAAGCGGTTTCGCTCAGTTTGATCCTCGATTCGTTGGGCAAATCGCGCAGCAACATGAACGTGGTCGTCCTGGATTGCTGTCGCAACAATCCCTTCGAGCGCACCTGGACGACCCGTTCGTTGGGACAACGTGGACTCGCCGCTCAAACCGAAGTTCCCGAAGGCACGATCATCGCCTATGCCACTTCACCAGGAAAAACGGCGTCCGATGGCGACACCGGCAATTCCCCCTACACCACCGAACTGGCCGCAGCGCTTAAGCAGCGGCCGCAGAAGGGATTGCTGCTCCGCGACGTCTTCTTTACCGCCAGTCGCGCCGTAAAAGAAAAAACCGGTCAATCTCCATGGGTAAACATGGAAGCGTCGTTGGACAACTTCTACCTACGCCCCAGTGAAATCGATGACAGCGTTTCGGTGCCACGCCCTCAACCCGAATTGGAGCCCGAGGTGATCCCCACAGGAATTGCCAAGCCCGAATCGATGGCAATGGAATCGGTCCTCGTGGAACCCACCATCAGCCTCGAAGACAAATCGTTGATTGATCAGGCCGAAGTCTACCTGCGTCAGGGGCAATACGCCAACGCGATCGTGGCCTACACCGCGGTTTTGGAAAGCCCATCGCTGCCAACAGCGGCGAGACAGAAGGCACGCAAGAGCCGTGGGGCAGCCTACTTGGGACGCGGCACACAACAGGATCTTCACTTTGCCATCGTCGACCAATTGGCAGCCGGTTTGGACGGGATCCGCGTCACGGTGCGAAACGATTCGTCGGAGCTTAAAGTCGGCACCAAGAAGAGCGGTCGAGTCTCGCGAGGACAGGTGTTACGAATCACCAAATCGATGCAGCATAACGACAAGGATTGGTTCTGGGTCGCGGCCGTCAACGGCGACGAAACGCTCACAGGCTGGGTGACCGCTGCGACAGTGGTCAAGTCCGACAACACCACCAAACCTGCCTCGCTGGCCGCCTCCGCTACGCCCAGCCACTCAGCCTCGAGCAATATCGTTGTCGGCACGCCAACCTCCGTCTCTCTCCCGAGCCCGCAACCACAACATCAAATCATCCAGACACCACAACCCCAGTCGTTCAGCAGCAACCATCGCACGACAGTGCAGCCACAGTCGTTCTCTCAGTCGCAACGTTCGGTCACGCCGTCGCACAACAACTTTGGAACGCACAACCGCAACACCCAACGGCAGACGATGCAAGTCGTACCGCAACAGCAGCAGAACTGGCGGTCCCACAACAATACGCATCACAACAACTGGAAAACCAACAACCACACGCAGAAAAAGCACCACTGGCAGCAGAACAACCATGGCCACCATGGTCAAATCAAACACCATCAGCAGCACCAACGGCAAAACCAGTGGGGCGGCCAAAATCATTGGGGCGGAAACAACCAAACACGAGTCCAAAACAACTCGGCAACTTTGAAATGGGGAGCGGCAGGAACACTCCGACGCGCCATCGCCAACGGCACCCTTAGCTGGTAACAAACAGGCGATTTCGCAACTCAGCGGCCTGAACAATCCCTGAAGGTGCGCCCCACCTCAGGACTAATGAGTGTTTGTGCTTAGAAAAATTAGCCGGCATGCGCTAGCGTCCAGTTCCCTTGGAGAACCGGTCGATAGCGAATGCCGGCTGATACCTTAAATTGTAATACCGATTGGCCCTGCGTCCCCCGACCGCAACTCCGCCCCCACAAGCGTGACGAATCCCAGGAAGAGCAACACGACAGATTGCAAGCTCCGACCAGGGCGATATTCATTCCAAAGACTGACAAAAACGCCGGGGACACGGCCTACGCGAGGCCCCTTCTTGGAGCAACAAAGGCCTTTCCAGAAGCAGCGTTGATGGGGGGCGTAGAGTAGGCGTTTGCCCCCTTCCCAATTTTCGCGTGTTCTCTGATAACGCAAACCGACCGCAGCGACTATACTCATGGTCCCCAACAGCAGTCGTTGCCCGCCTCTCTCCTTCAAAGGTATCCCACCATGCAGATCCCTACTCTGGCTCAACTTGTACTCATTCCCGCTCTGGCAATCGCCGTATCTCTCGGCGCCGCAACCGGCGCGTCGGCCGACGAACCACTGAAAGTTGGCATCATCGGACTGGACACGTCGCACGTGACAGCGTTCAGCAAAGTCATGAACGATCCCAAAGCGACCGGCGATTTGGCGAAGATGAGCGTCGTCGCCGCGTTCCCCGGTGGCAGCCCCGACATCGCGTCGAGCCGCGACCGCGTCGAAGGCTTCACCAACCAATTGCGTGATATGGGTGTCGAGATCGTCGATTCGATCCCAGCCCTGCTGGAAAAAGTGGACGTTGTGATGCTGGAAAGCGTCGACGCCCGTCCCCACCTGGAACAAGTATTGCCCGTCTTCCAAGCTGGCAAACGCGTCTTCATCGACAAACCACTGGCCGCTTCGCTTGTCGATTGCCTGGCGATCCAACAACTGTCGAAGAAGTACAACGTGCCGTGGTTCAGCAGTTCGTCGCTGCGATTCAGCCCCGATATCTACCGCTTCCGCACCGGTGATCCGAAGGTCGGCGCTGTGTTGGGCGCTACCGTCTGGAGCCCCTGCTCGCTGGAACCAACTCACCCCGATCTGTTCTGGTACGGCGTCCACGGCGTCGAAACCTTGTACACGATCATGGGAACCGGATGCACGCAAGTCTCTCGCGTTTCGACAGCTGATACCGACGAAGCGACTGGCGTTTGGGAAGACGGCCGCGTCGGTACCTTCCGCGGACTGCGAGCAGGCAAACGAGGTTACGGCGGGATCGTGTTCGGCGAAAAATCGATCGCCGATGCTGGCACTTATGCTGGCTACCAACCGCTGGTTCAACGCGTTGCATCTTTCTTCTTGACCGGTGAAGTTGCCGTCGACCCGAATGAAACGATCGAGATGTTCGCCTTCATGACAGCCGCCGACGAATCGAAGAAGAAGGATGGCGCAGCGGTTTCGATCGCCGACGTGATGAAAGCCGCCGAAGCGCAAGTCGCCGACCGGATCGCGGAAGTCGAAAAGAAAATCGCGGCCAAATAAATCGCCGCTGCGACCACGGCTGGCATCAAGCCGTGGTGCGGAACCGAATCGAAGTTCGTAGACTGAGCTGGCCGCAACGGGTTTGCGGCCAGTCCAGTCACCCGGCACTGGGCTGCCTGTCGCTTCGATCCCATCGATTCAGAAAGTCGCTGTCGTGTGGTTCCAAAAACAGATCGCCCTCGCTGCAAAACCGCGAGGATTTCATCTCGTGACGCGTGAAATCTTGTCCGCGCTGCCCGAGCTGGCCGAGGTTCAAGTGGGCCTGCTGCATGTCTTTATCCAGCACACCAGCGCTAGCCTGACGATCAACGAAAACGCCGATCCCGACGTGCGGACCGATTTCGAAATGGTCGCCAATCACCTGGTCCCCGAATCGTTGCCCTACGTCCATACCCTCGAGGGAAGCGACGACATGCCGGCCCACGTCAAAGGGGCACTGCTGGGATTCAGCCTCTCGATCCCCATCGCATCAGGACAACTGGCTCTCGGGACGTGGCAGGGGATCTATCTCTGCGAGCACCGCAACCAGGGCGGTCGCCGCCGACTGGTGCTGACGATTCACGGCGAATAAGCGGCCCAAAAACGCAAGGATCTTCGTGGTCCAGAGAAAGGGAAAGGAAAAGATGACTCAGCCCACTCCCGCGTCGATCGGTATCGTGACGGTATCGGATCGCGCCAGCCGCGGCGAATACCAAGATCGCGGCGGCCCGGCGATCGAAGCCTATCTGCAGGAGGTCCTGCAAAGCCCATGGCGGGCGGTTCCCAGACTGGTTCCCGACGACATCGATGCGATCGCCGACGCGCTGCAAGAATTATCCGAACTGGGATGCTGCTTGATCATCACAACGGGTGGCACCGGTCCGGCGCTGCGGGATGTCACCCCGGAAGCGACCGAGCGGGTATGCGACAAGATGATGCCCGGCTTTGGCGAACAGATGCGGCAGGTTTCGCTGCAGTTTGTCCCGACGGCAATCCTCTCGCGGCAGACCGCCGGGATCTGCGGCAGCAGCTTGATCGTCAACCTTCCGGGCCAGCCGAAAGCGATCGCCGAGTGTCTCGATGCGGTTTTTCCAGCGATCCCCTACTGCATCGATCTGCTGGAAGGACCTCGCCTGGAGACCGATCCCGCCCGCTGCCAAGCGTTTCGCCCCAAGAGCAAACCGGCGCCGGATCCTCAGTAGCTGCCGAAGCGGCTGGATTTACGTCGCCACAGCTGCCTGCTAATTTAGTTTCCGATTGAGGTCCGCCCGAACGAAAAAGGAACACCGATGGCGACTGCTCTGGCTGACGGATCGCAAACGACCGACAGCCGGCTGATCGGTTCGCTGGAACTCCCCAATCGCCTCTCCCTGGACGCTCCGTCGGTGGCGGTAACGTGGCAATGGCTGCTGGCCACCGTCTACTCAAATCCCCCATCGACCGACGGCCCTTCGCGGGCGATCGATCGATCTCAAGCAGCCGCGATGGCGGTCTTGTTCATCACGGTCTGGTTGATCTACATGGCGGATCGGCTGTTGGATTGCCGGCGTCTGGATTTCAGCCGCGACGTTCCCGGTCGACATCGTTTCGCCAACCGCTACTCGCGAATCCTGTGGCCGATCTGGTTCGGTATGCTCGCCATCGACAGCAGCCTCGCGCTGCGGATGCTGGATCGACAGCTGTTGTTTGCCGGAGCGGGGCTGATGGGAATCGTCCTCCTCTACTGCTTGGCCGTGCACGGTTCCCGCTGGCTGCAAGGCGGCGTTCCCAAGGAATTTGTCGTCGGAACCGTCTTTGCCGCCGGAGTCAGCTTGCCGATCGCGGTGGCAGAGTTCTCGCTGCCGCTGGCCCTGACAACCTGCATGATGGCGGCGTTGTTTAGCCTGAACTGCTTGTGTGTCGCCAAAGTCCAAAGGGGCAGCGACCGCCAGCAGAAGATCGGATCGGCGATCTTGATGTTCCCTCGACTCGCATCGAGGTTGCCGTTGATCTCCGGCCTGCTTTCGATCCTGGCGATCGCCCTGGGCTGCTGGGGCCTGATCCCCGCGGCGATTGCTGCGGCGACGGCGCTCAGCGCCGCCGGGCTGCTGGGAATCGCGTGGATTATCGACCGCGAGCGAAGCTGGATCGATGCAGCAAGCTGCGGCCCGCTCGCCGATTACGTGCTCCTTGCGCCGCTGCCGGTGCTCCTGCTGGCGAACTGGCTGTGAGCGATAAGCGGCGATCGGGGTACGACAGATTGGCGCCGTGGTATCAAACGCTGGAACAGCTGCGGTTTGGCAAGGCGCTGCAAAAGGGAAGAGTCAGCCTGCTGCCGGCGGTTCTCGAACACCTTCAGTCCCGATCGAGCGGCGACGCCCCGGAAGTCCTGTTCCTGGGCGATGGCGACGGGCGGTTGCTGGACGCTTTTTTAGCCAGCTGCCCGACGGCTCGAGTGACAAGCGTCGACATCAGCCCACGGATGGTAGCGATGCAGAAATCTCGAGTCGGCCAGCGGGGCAGGTCGGTGCAGTGGAAAGTTGCCGACATCGAAGCCATCGAATTCCCGGCGGGACGTTTTGACCTCGTCGTGACTCCGTTTTTCCTCGACTGCTTCGACGCAGCGGAGCTCGGCCGTCTGATCCCCCGTATCGCGGGCTGGCTGAATCCCGCTGCCGCTTGGTACGTCGTCGACTTCCAAATCCCACCATCCGGTCTACGGCGGCTGTGGGGCCGATTCTGGCTTGCAACCATGCACACCTTCTTTCGCTGGCAAACCGGTCTCCGATCGCGTCAGGTGGTCGATCCGGTCCCCATCCTGCAGACGTGCGGCTTTTCCCCCAAGCACGACCAACAGGCTCACGCTGAAATGATCCGATCGACGCTTTTCTGCCGCGACGCAGAGTCGACGTAAGCGAGCGCGACACGGAGGACCAGGATCCCAATCCCCCGAAGACGGTCGAGACAAAGTGTGCCCCCAGATGTGCGTTCGTGACGAACTGGCGCGCGACAAGACTTGATCGAGCGCTCGCAGAGCGATTGCTATCCCCCCGGCTCCGCTGAAGCGAAGGAAGAAGCCGGAAGACCATTCTACGGAAGCAGAGCACTATCGCCCCCAAATGGCGAACCGGCTCTGAAGAACTGTTGGCAAATGACGCACTTTTCACCGCCCCCCCAAAGATGGCACAGCCTTTGCTATAAGTCTCCCCGCACACAAATTTCACGAAAAGGGATTGGCAATGTTCAAACGGCGGCACGACGGAGAGGAACGGAGGCTGTTGCCGGCGAGCGAGAAGATATCCCGTGGCCAGAAGGAACGCGGCTGCGGAATAGGCACAAAAAAACCCAGCGTTTCCGGCTGTGGAAGCCAAAGAAACGCTGGGCTTAAGTCAATTAATGACCCCAATGGGGTTCGAACCCATGTTGCCGCCGTGAAAGGGCGGAGTCCTAGGCCGCTAGACGATGGGGCCGCGACAAGACAAGGTTTACCAAAGCGAGGGCCAGACCGTCAAGGGGCTCGGCACAAAATTCGCAGTTGGTTCCTGAAATTCGATATCGGGTCGGCTCAAGCGGAAACTTAAACCAATGTTTGTCAGATTCTATCAAAAAACGAAAATAGATCGTCAGCCCCACCGAGTGGGTTATGACGCAGCGACTGCTGCGGTGGCAACGAGTCAACAGCCCCCAGGTTTAGGTGGGAATGATGTTTCATCGGACCGCATGGAAGCAGAGCGAATTAGCCATCGACCGATTCAGCGGAATCGTCTTGCTGGCTTCGTTGAATCGCATCGTAGACTTCGCGGCGATGAACCGGCACTTCGCGAGGCGCTTCCACCCCAAGCCGTACCTTATCGCCACGGATCTCGACGACAACGATACGAATATCATTGTTGATTACGATGCTTTCGTTTTTCTTACGTGATAGCACTAACATGGTGCATTCCTTTGTGACCGGCGTCACTCTCCTCAATTAATCAAAAATCCCTACCCCGACAGGTGCAGGCTTGATGCTGCTGCTCAAATGTAGGACCCACCGAGGTAGGCTCTGAGCGTAAAACCGCTATTGTGACTCAATGTACTCTACGTCCACTTTAGGGAAAGTCAAGAAACTTTGCTTGTCAACCGGGCTTTTATTTTATTTTAACTTAAGAATTGGCACGACAACCGTCCTGGGGGACCTATTTGTTCAGTAATACCACACCGGAAGCGTTTTAGCGACCGACCAAATTTCGCAGCTTGGTTCATATAAAAACCGATCGGGCGACAGGGGTGGACTATGATTTGAGCGGTGAGCGATCCGAACGCGGCGACGAGGCCCGGTGTGGGTCAGCTCACAGATTCCCCCCAGAAACGAAGCGCCATCGCGATGCCACGAGTCCTTTTAACAGCCTTTGAACCCTACGAAGAGTGGCAGGACAATAGCAGTTGGTTGACCCTGGTCGAGTTAACACGCTGGTTTGACGCTGGGGAAAACCTGGTAACTCGCCGCTATCCTGTCGATTTCCAGGCGGTTAAACATCGGTTGGCGATCGATATGCAGCAGGATTTCGATCTAATCCTGCACCTGGGGCAGGCACCTGGCGCGAGCGTGATGCGGCTGGAGGGATTTGCGATCAACATGGGCAGCAACCACTGCGCGTTGGTCGACGATGGCCCGGCGGCTCATAGATCGCGACTGCCGCTGACCGCATGGTCAAACAAACTGCAGGAACGCGGAATCCCCGCCCAGGTCTCCTACCACGCGGGGACCTATCTCTGCAACGCAACGCTCTATATGAGCCAGCACTATGCCGCCCACGAAGGACTGCGGACCGATTCGACCTTCATCCACCTGCCCGTCTCCCCGCATCAAGTCGCGGCGCGGCAAAAACCGATGCCTTCGATGAGCGTGCCGTTGATGGCTGCCGGGATTGCGTTGATCTTGGAGCAGTACCTGCAACGAAGCCAAACCGCTTAGCCGTTAGGTCGATCGCAACCTGCCCACCACCCCCAACAGGGCGCGACAATACGCACCGTGCACCGTGCCAGTCTGCACAGTCACGCCGGGGGCAGGAACCTCCCCCCGCTTCCGCTGTCACTTCGGTCCCCCGACGTAGACAAGCTGGCTTCCGGTCCGAGCTTGCGATAACTCGAAATCGGCTCTTCGTTGGCGCGTTCGGCACCACAGTTGCTGCATGATCCCACCGGGGTTCTTCTCGCAGCTCGATTGTCGATGCAATTTCGATCACACCGGCTTCCGCCGACACGCTGCGCACCGGGGAATCACACGCGGATGTCCTGGCAGACATCGCGGCCGTTCTCATCGAATTCAGGTGCTGCAATCCATGACGAATAGGACACTCGATCCCCACGAGCCGCGCAGGGTGCTGTTGGTCGATGCTGCTGGCAAAGAACGCGACGCAACATCGCACTGGCTAACGCAGCGAGGGGACTGCGTTTCGACCGTCGCGACAACAGCCGAAGCGAACCGAATGACTGCGGCCCAGCGGTTTGACATCGTAGTCCTCGCACTCGAAGATCCCGCTCCCGAAGCGTTGACACTGATTACCCAACTGCGGTCCCAAAACGCGTCACTTCCGATTCTTGCAATTTGCCGTGACGCGTCGATCGCCGCAGCCAGCGATGCAATACATACCGACAAGTGCGACTTTCTCGTTAAACCGATTGCCTTGGATGATTTGGAATCGGCAATTCGCAAGATCAGCCGAACCGACGCGGTCCCCAACGGCAACAAACGCCAAACGCCCAAACCGCGAATCCGCCGCAGTGTGTCGCCGATCATCGGCAAATCGGTGGCGATCGAAGTGGTACATCAATGGATCGATCGCGTCGCCCCCTGCGAGATGCCGGTATTGATCGAAGGGGAAAGCGGGACGGGCAAAGAGTTGGTGGCGAGCGAAATCCATGCGGCCAGCCGCGTGGCCGACCGACCGATGATCACGATCAATTGCGCCGCGGTCCCAGCAACGCTACTGGAAAGCGAATTGTTCGGTCACGAAAAGGGAAGCTTCACCGGTGCGATCGCTACCAAACGCGGACTGTTTGAAATGGCCGATGGCGGCACTTTATTTGTCGATGAACTGGGCGAACTTGCCGGTGACTTGCAAGCCAAACTGCTGCGAGTGCTTGAGGATGGTCGAATCCGGCGCGTCGGATCGACTTGTGAACGCCAAGTCCATGTCCGCTTGCTGGCAGCGACGAACAAAAGGTTGGCCGACGAAGTCCGCGCCGGACGGTTTCGCGAAGACCTTTTCTACCGCATCAACGTGCTCGGAACCCGGCTGCCAGCACTCCGCGAACGGTCCGACGACATCGGTTTGTTAGTTGCGCATTTCCTAGGGCCCGGATGGACGCTTGGGGTTGGCGTCCTGCCGGTACTGGAACGCTACACTTGGCCTGGAAACGTGCGGCAACTGAGCAACGCGATCGAACGATCAAAGGTCTTGTCGGCCGAACCGGGAATCGTTTCGGTCGATGATCTGCCCCCCGAGATCGTCGCCGCAAGCGGCGACCAACGGGTAGAAATCGGTGGCGACATCGACCTCGAAACAATCAACCGATCGCATGTATTAAAAGTCCTCCAACAGCACCGCGGCAACAAAGCCAAAACAGCGCGTGTGCTGGGCATCAACCGGCGTTCGTTGTACCGACTGCTAGACAAATACGGAGCCAACCAACGCTAACAACCAACAACCTTCCACCAAGACACCAAAAAGCCCAGCGGTGTGGAACGCCACGAGATGGCGGGGGCAAACAGCGCCCCAGTTACCGAAACACGAACCGGCACACGCGGCCGGTGGCGACGGTCGAGAGCGTATATCGGATCGGCCATTCGTTACAGCAGCACCAACAATCGCGTCCCCTTCGCTGCGTCTCCCAAGCGGTGCATATCAATTCGAATCGGCAAAGCCTGCATAACCCCACCATCCCCCCTAGAGATAACCTCTTCCATTCCGCTGGCGAACCCCTCAAGACGGTTGCTGGTTTTCCACAGCTGTTTATCCTTTACAGTGAAAGCTTCGATTTAGTTTCACTTCGAGCCTGTCGATTGACGCGGGTACGGACGATCCATGAGCCAAATTCTATTCCATTATCAGCGCCCCGACCCAGTCACCTGGGTCTATCTGTCGTCGCTGCTGATCATTGGGTTGTTTTTTGTCTTCTATCGTGTGTGGAGCTTGCGAAACGTCGACATCCTGCTGCTGCTGTTGTTATCCCCCGGCTTGCTGATGGTTCACGAAGGGCGTCAGCTGCGGATGGCGGGAGAAACGATTGTCGAAGCCGCCCATCCGTCGCAGCCTACGATGCCGCCGGAGATCGCCGACCGTATCGAAGCAGCAACCCCCGATGAATTGCTGGGCATGGCCGACGCCACCACACGTGCAGCCCCCCCCAAGGTGCTTGTCGCGGGGGTCGACGTCGCCGACGTGGAACGATGGGGGTTCATGTGGCTACTGGGAGTCGCCGGGCTGATCTGCATCCGGATGATCCTCGACCCGATCTTGGTCCGGCGCCCGTTGCTGGATCCCAACCTGTCGACCGGCGGGCTCTCCTTTATCGGGATCGCGATGTTCATCTTTTTGATGGCCAACGTGATCACCAGCACTGCAGAAATCCAGGCGGCGCAGGGTCCCAAGCCAGGCCCGGGATACCCGTTAGTCAATCGCTTGCCCGCGATTCCGACAACGCCCGACGCGGAAGTCGCCGGCGTGGTGCAACCGGTTCGTTACGCGGGACTGGCTCGCGCGTTGGCGATCGCGTCGCAATTGGCGATCGTGCTGGGGCTGGTCTTCATCGGCCAATTTCACTTCAAGAACATCCGCGCCGGGGTTGGCGCCGCAGCGCTGTATCTTCTGCTGCCCTACACCGCGCAAACCACCGGACGGGTCGACCATGTGCTTCCCGCAGCGTTATTGATCTGGGCCGTCTTCTGCTATCGGCGACCGATCCTTTCGGGAATTTTCATCGGACTGGCCGCTGGACTGGTCTATTATCCATTGTTCCTGTTGCCGTTGTGGGTCAGTTTTTACTGGCAGCGCGGGCTGCGACGATTTATCTACGGCGTGGGGCTGACCGTCGCCGTCCTGGCAGCGTTGCTGTTCCTGGGTGAACGCGATCTGATCTTCGACCGCGTGCAACAGATGTTTGGCTTGTGGCTTCCGGTGACCGAAGGGTTGGCGGGGATCTGGGGCTTGGGCTGGAATCCAATCTGGCGGCTGCCGATCCTTGTCGCCTTTGGCGTGCTGAGCGGATTCTTTGCTTTCTGGCCAGGGCAAAAGAACCTCGGGACGTTGATGAGCTGTTCTGCAGCGGTGATGGCAGCCGCTCAGTTCTGGCACGGATACGGGGGTGGGCTGTACGTTGCTTGGTATCTTCCACTAATGTTGTTGACTGTTTTTCGCCCCAACTTGGAAGATCGCATCGCGCTGAAAGTGATTGGCAATGGACGTAAACGTATCGGAAACAACGAACTCGCCGCCGACAGCGAAGCCGCTTGACCCACCGACCACCAGCGAACCTGGCAGCGCTCGGCAGCGTTATGTCCAGCGATTGGAAGAGCTGGCTGGTGAGGTGACCGGATTTGAGTCGCGGAATCGCCAACTGAATATCATCCGCGGGCTGCTGTTCTTTGGCGGCTTGATCTTGTTGATCGTCGGCTATGCCGCCGCTCAGGGAGCCTTGCTGCTGGTCGTCCCCGGCTGGATCCTGATGGCAAGTTTCATGGCAGTGATCACGTGGCACGAATACGTTCGCGATTCGATGACCGCGATCCGCCGCCGTCGCTCGCTGTACCGCCAACTGCTCGCCCGGCTCGACCGCCGCTGGTCGGAACTTCCCGTATTCGAGCTACCCGACGACGTGCCGTGGATCGACCGCAATGGCCGCGCGGTCGCGAAAGACCTCGATCTGTTTGGCGTCGGCTCGCTGTACCAGCTTGTTTCGCTGGCCGGAACCCAGCCGGGCAAACTGACTCTCGCCCAGTGGCTGTGCGGCCCGGCGATTCCCGAACAAGCTGCCGCGCGAAACCTCGCCGCTCGCAAACTCGCCAGCTTTCACAATCAGCGGGAAACCTTTTATGCCCGCGCCCGCGACGTCGCCGGCCAGACCGCATCGCCGGAGAACTTTGAAAGCTGGGCCGTCGCACCCGCTTGGTTGGCCGGACCGCGAGGCTGGATGTTGCCACTAGCGCGAGCGATCGCGATCACTCCATTTATCGTCTGGCCGTTGTGCGCGATCGGATTGATCTCGATCTCCGTCGCCGCAGCGATCCAACTGGTGGCGATTGCGATCGCGATCGTCGTGACCGTCGGCTTCCTGGGACCGGTCCACGAGATCTTCAAGTCGGTGGCGACGCGACGCGCCGAAGTCGAAAACTACATCAATCTGTTCGAAGCTGCCGACTGGATTCCCGAAGAGATCGAGATGCTTGGCCCGGTCCGCCAGCGGATTCTCGATCCTCAATCGGGAGCGATCGCGGGGCTTCGCGCGATGGGCGGTTTGTCGATGATGACCGGATTGCGACACGCTCCGATGCTGTTCCTGCCCTACGTTCTGCTGCAATTGATCGGGCTGTGGGACGTCCACGTGCTGGCGTTGATGGAGCGCTGGAAAGCTCGCTACGGCAGCGACGTTCCGGGCTGGTTCGACGCCTTGGGACAAATCGAAGCGATTCTCTCACTGGCGGCGTTGGCCGACGAATATCCGCAGTGGGCCGCGCCAACTTGGAACCAGGCAGGGCCCGAGGGGAAGGTAGCCGCACGCAGCCTTGGGCATCCGCTGCTGAAAGACGCCGACCGCGTGGTCAACGATGCGGAGCTTGGCCCTGCCGGCACACTGCTGCTGGTGACCGGATCGAACATGTCGGGCAAAAGCACGCTGCTGCGATCGTTGGGGCTGAACATCAAACTGGCCGGTGCGGGATCGGTCGTCTGCGCCGAGCAATTCGAACTGCCAGCCTGCGAAGTCGCAACCAGCATCCGCGTCGACGATTCGCTCCGCGAAGGCGTTTCGTTTTACATGGCCGAACTGAAACGGCTGCGCGAAGTCGTCGATCATGCGGAGCGATTGCACGCGTCGAAAGATCGGATGTTGGTCTATCTGTTGGACGAAATCTTGCAGGGGACCAACAGCCGCGAGCGGCAGATCGCCGTCTCGACCGTGCTGGATCACTTGGTCCACATGCAAGCGATCGGAGCGATCAGCACGCACGATCTCGAATTGGCCGACGATCCGGCAATGCAATCGGTCGCCACGATCGTCCATTTCCGCGAGCACATCGAAACCGACAAGTCGGGTCAGGAAACGATGACGTTCGATTACAAGATGCGCAGCGGCGTCACCCCGACGACAAACGCGATCCGGCTGCTGGAAATGGTCGGGCTGGGGAAGCGGTAACCCCTCCTGCGGTCGCTCCATTGCGGCGCCGTTAAACTGGACATTTGGGCAATTCAATCGTCCCGATTGAACCAAGAGTCAGTCGCAGCTGGTGTTTCCCTGCAAAAACCGCTCTCAAAAAATTGACGCCTTGTCATTTTTGACGTCGCGTCATATTTTTGAGAGATGCAAACACTGACCCCCAAGCAGCAACAGATTCGACAGCGAGAGACGCGAATTCTCGATCTCGCTCGCCCGATGATCGCCAACGGCGGCATCTCGGTCCTCAGCATGGATGCCATCGCGGCGGAGCTGAAGACCGCCAAAGGGACCGTCTACAACCACTTTCCGAACAAGGAAGAGATCGTCCTGGCACTGGCGATCCAAGCGGTCGAGTGCCGGTTGAGCCTGTTCAGTCACGCCGCAAGCCTCGACGGCTCCCCTCGCCAACGCGTCGCGGCGATCGGGATTGCATGTGAACTGTTCGTCGATCGCTTCCACGAACTGTTCCGGATCGAACAGATCATCCGCCACGATGCGGTCTGGGATAAGACATCGCCGAAGCGGCAGGCGCTGCTGCGGGATTGCGAATCGCGGTGCATGCACACAGTCGCCACAGTCGTTCGCGATGCGATGGCCTGCGGCGACCTCGAGAACCAGACAACACACGCCGTCGAAGACATAGTGTTTGGTTTGTGGTCGCTTGTCTACGGCGGCCTGATGCTGGAACTGACAAGCCCATCGCTTGCCGATCTGGGAATCGAAAACGCTCGCCGGGCGATCCGCCGCAACTGCAACGGACTGTTGGACGGCCTGCAGTGGCAGCCGCTACACGATCCGAAATCTTACGAGCGATGGATCGAGAAGGTGCGAACGGATTTAAACCAGTGGTTAGACAATGAACACAAACTGGGTGAATCATGACCTCCGCACGAACCAGGTCGATGACGATGCTGGCGGCCGCTGCAGTCGTCGGCCCGGCGATTTTCTTCGCCGCCAACAACTGGACCGGCGCGTCGCAAGCTCGCCCCGACGCAGCGGCAACCATCGCCTCCGCCGCCGGATCGCGGCCGCTGCCGGTGACCACGCTTCAATTGGGACAACTCGCCGCCCCGCCGCGGATCGACGATTACCGCGGCACGATCCAAGCGAGCAAAGAAGCCGACCTCGCGTTTCGGCGCAGCGGCCGCGTCCTGTCGATAGCAGTGGAAGAGGGGGACATCGTCCGCCGCGGCCAGACATTGGCTCAATTGGAAGTCGACGACCTCGACGCGAGCGTCGAAGCGACCGAGGCGCGGATCGCCGAGGCCGAAGCGATGTTGGTCGAATTGGCAGCGGGTCCGCGAAAGCAGACGATCGCGGCAGCGGCGGCGGAGGTGAGCCGATTGACCGCGGCGGTCGAGCTGGCGCAGATCACAACCGCTCGCGAACTGGAACTGCAGCGTTCGAACTCGTCCAGCATCCAGTCCTATGACAACGCAAGATTCCAGGCGGCGCAGCAGGAGTCGGCGTTGGAAGCGGCGGATCAACAATTGAAAGAGCTGCAAGCGGGCACGCGACCGGAACAGCTGGCCGCTCAACGCGCCCGCGTGGCGATGCTGCATGCCGAACTCAAAGGCTATCAAGTCGACCTCCGCGACGGCCGCATCGTCGCTCCATTTGATGGCGTCGTCGGCCGGCGGTTCCTCGACGAAGGCACGATCGCCAGTCCCGATCGTGTCGTCCTGCGCGTGATTCAGACCGATCCGCTGGAAGCTAGATTTGGAGTCTCTCCCGAGGACACGCGAACGCTTTCACCGGGGCAAGAAGTAGCGGTCACGGTCGGACCGACGACGATCCAGGCGACCATCGGCCGGATCGAACCGGAACTCGATCGCAGCACGCGAACCCAAGCCGTGTTGGTAACGATCGAGCGCGACCGACAACGTCCCGATGGCAGTTATGCCGACGGGATCGTACCGGGCCGGACGGCCAGCCTTTCGTTGGGCGTTGCGCGGACCAGCGACACCGATTCTTATTGGGTACCGATCACTTCGCTGGCGCGGTCGACTCGCGGCCTGTGGTCGCTGATGCTGGTCGTCGAAGACGGTCCCGACCATTTCACGGTGCAACGTCGCGATGTTCAGGTATTGGAAACCGATACACGACTGGCGCGCATCAGCGGTGGCATGATCGCTGCGGGAGATCATGTTGTCGCGGCGGGACTGCATCGCTTGACGCCCGGCATGGCGGTCGCTCCCGTCGACAGCAAGAACGCTCACACCGCCGAGTCGTTGTCGTTGAACTAGTCCACATTCGCAAGGACCGCTCCTGCACCGAACAAAACCCATGAAGCAAACGCCAGCTCCCAACGCCGCGCAGCCACAAGGTGCCAGCGAAACCAATCGCCAAGGTTGGTCCAATCGCTTGGTCCACGACAAACGTTCGTTGATCTTGATCGTTGCGTTGGTAGCGGTTGCAGGTTTGTCGAGCGTATCGATTTTGCCGCGGATGGAAGATCCGGTGCTGGTCAAGCGTGCCGCCCTTGTCGTCACGCGACTGCCCGGAGCCGACGCGTCGCGGGTCGAGGCGCTGGTGACCGAAAAGCTGGAAGACCGGCTGCGAGAAATCGAAGAGATCAAAGAGATGCGATCGCAGAGTCGTTCGGGAGTCTCGTCGATCTCGATCGAGCTGTTGGACCAGGTGACCGAATCGGAGATCGTGTGGTCGAAGATTCGCAGCAAAATCGAAGACAGTTTGCCCGAACTGCCGGCCCAAGCGTCGCGGCCCGAATTCGACGATCTGGAAGTCCGCGCGTACGCGCGGATCCTGTCGGTCGTCTGGGACCTCGACACGCCCGTCGACTATGCCGTCTTGAGGCGGACTGCCAAACGCTTGCAGGACGCTTTACAGGGGATGCCGGGAACCGAATCGGTCGACCGATTTGGCGATCCCGGCGAAGAGATCCTTGTGCAAGTCGATCCGCAGCGAGCTGCCGCACTGAACCTCTCCGCCGCCGACATCGCGGCGCAGCTGCAACGCTTTGATGCGAAAGACGCAGCCGGACAGATGCGTGGCGCCGGGCTAGACCTTTCGCTGGAGGTCGGCAACCAATTTGATGATCTATCGGATGTCGGTCGGGCCGATGTGCGGGCGGCTGACGGACGGTTCGTTCGACTGGATCAGATCGCCGACGTTTCGCTCGCCACGCCGCAACCGATGCCTCGCATCGGCTGGCACCGCGAGCGACCGGCGATCACGCTGGGCGTGCTAATTCGCCCAGAGACGCGGATCGATTTGTGGTCGCTTGCGGCCGATCGAGTGGTCGATGATTTTGGCAGCGAACTTCCGACGGGGCTATCGATCTGCCGAGTGATGGACCAGAGCGGGTATGTTTCGGCGCGGCTCGAGAGCCTGCTGAGCAACCTGGCGATGGGAGGCATCGCGGTCTGCGCGGTGATCCTGTGCCTGATGGGCTGGCGAAGCGCGATCGTCGTTGCCTCGGCGCTGCCGCTGACGATGTTGACCGTGCTGTTTGGAATGCACATTTTGAAGATCCCCGTCCACCAGATGTCGGTCACGGGCTTGATCATCGCACTGGGGCTGTTGATCGACAACGCGATCGTCGTCGCCGACGAGATTCAAGTCGAAATGATGCACGGGCTAAGCCCCAGCGATGCGGTCGCCAAGACGGTCCGCAAGCTGGCGATTCCGTTACTCGGGAGCACGTTGACGACAGCCTTTGCGTTTGCACCGATCGTATTGATGCCGGGACCAGCGGGAGAATTTGTCGGTTCGATCGCCATCAGCGTGATCATGGCGATCTTCGCTTCGCTGTTCTATTCGCTAACAGTGATCTCTGCATTTGCGGCCCTATTCATCCGCGCTGTCGATCCAAAATCGAAGCCGCACGGCGTGGCTAGCTTCTTGCAATCGGGCATCTCGCCAACGTGGTTGATCGGCGGATACCGACGCCTGCTGACGCACTTGATCTCCCATCCGCGGCTGGCGATCGGAATCGCGGTGGTCTTGCCGGTTGCCGGTTTCAGCGTCGCACCGACGCTGGCTGAACAGTTTTTCCCGCCGGCCGACCGCGACCAATTTCATATCGAAGTTGAACTGGCAACTGGCGTTTCGATCGACGACACCCAGCGGGTAGCTAAGTTAATCGATGAGACGCTCGCGGACGAAGCGATCCAACAGATCGATTGGTACTTCGGCGAGAGCGCGCCGACGTTTTATTACAACGTGCTGGCGAATCGCCGCGGGACGCCGAACTTTGGTCAAGCGATCATTCGCGTCTCCGAAGGGGTTTCGGTCAACGCGATGATCCGCCGACTGCAGACCTCGCTCGACGAAAAGGTTCCCGAGGCGCGGGTCTTGGTTCGGCAGCTGGAACAGGGACCGCCCTTTAACGCACCGGTGGAGGTGCGGATTTTCGGCCCCGATCTGCTGAAGCTGCGCGAACTGGGAGAACAGGTCCGCGCGGTCCTGGCGGGCGTGCCCGAAGTGACGCATACGATGAGCCTGTTGAGCGAGACGCTGCCCAAGGTGCGGTTGCAAGTCGATCCGCAATCGGCAGCGATCGCCGGACTGTCGCCGTCGCAGATCTCGGCTCAAGTGCAAACCAACTTCGACGGACAACTTGCCGGTTCGGTGATCCAAGAGACCGAAGAACTGCCGGTTCGCGTGCGCGTCGAAGATCGGTCGCGGACCGAGATGTCGGGCGTTCGATCGATGGAACTGGCCGCAGTCGGTGAGGAGGGGGCGCGGATGCTGCCGCTGCGAGCTGTCGCCGATTGGTCGCTGGAACCGGAGACGGGAGTGATCGTGCGATTGGATCGCCGGCGAATGAACGAGGTCAGCGCGTTCCTGACCGCAGGAACGCTACCGGCCAGCGCGCTGGCGGAGTTCCAAAAACGATTTGAGGCGAGCGGATTTGTTCTGCCTCACGGATACGAGCTGGCGTATGGCGGCGAAGCTTCGAAACGCGACGATGCGGTCGGCAACCTGATGGCCAGCGTCGGCTTGTTGATGGTGATGATGGTCGCCACGCTTGTCCTTTCGTTTGGATCGTTCCGCCTGGCGGCGATCATCGGCTGCGTCGGATTCCTATCGATCGGGCTGGGCCTGGGATCGCTGTGGCTGTTCGGGTTCCCGTTTGGCTTCATGGCGATCATCGGCACGATGGGGCTGATCGGAATCGCGATCAACGATTCGATTGTGGTCCTGGCGGCGTTGCAAGAAGAACATGGCAAAGAGCCGGTAGGAACCGAGCCGATCGTGGAGACGATTGTCAGCTGCAGCCGGCACGTTATCGCGACGACGCTGACGACCGTCGCCGGTTTCATGCCGCTGATCTGGGCTGGCGGCGGGTTCTGGCCACCGCTGGCGGTTGCCATCGCCGGCGGCGTGATCGGCGCGACGCTGCTGGCGTTGGTCTTTGTCCCGTCGGCGTACCGGATTGTCTACTGCGTCACCTGCAGTGCGGCCTCCCGCGCGGCGCAGTTGCCCGCAGCGGCGACCGACGGCGAGGCGGAAGCTATCGAACTCGCCGGCATTCATTAGCCCAGCGGCAAGCGATTCGCGGCACCGTCGCGCGGCGGTGCCACTGGCAAACATAGTGTGTGTGCTTGCTTCGTGTTGCGGTTTGTGGAACCATTGTGGCTCGCGCCGCTCGCAGGGAGCGTCGCCAGCGCTCTTGGCCACACACAATCAGAATCATCCCGCGTGACTTATCTCTTGATCGTTCTGGTCGGTGTCGTATTGGGAGCGTTCATTAACTGGGCGATCTATTCTTGGGCCTGGTTTCCGCGAGCGATCAGCCCGTGGAGCAAAGCCGACGACCGGGCGCTGCCGCGAACCTGGACCGATCGGATCCCAGTCTTCGGATGGTTCGGCTTGCGGCGGGAGACCGAGATCCACGGCCGAATCTTCTGGTTGCGGCCGATGCTGATCGAACTCCTCTTCGGACCGATGCTGGCGGGCCTATTTTGGTGGGAAGTTATCGAACTAGGGTTATTGCCATCGGGAGCCGCTGCGGGGATGCCGCCGGGAATGTTGGTGGTCACACAGCAGTGGATGCTGATCATGTATCTCGGCCACGCGCTGCTGATGACGTTGCTGATGATCGCGACCTTCATCGACTTCGACGAACAAACGATCCCCGACGCTGTCACGGTCACCGGCACGCTGCTGGCTCTGACGCTGCACGTGATCGCGGCGATGATGATGCCGCAGATCGGATCGCCACTCTGCTTACCCTGGGCAACCGAGGGCGGCTTGGCGGCGGTGATGTTCACAGCGCCGGCCCCCATCGAAACGAAATGGTTGACCCCAATGGGGCTGATCGTGGGTGAAGCGATCTTCGCGGCGTGGTGCTTCGCGCTTGCCAACCGCCGCTGGATCATGCGGAAAGGCTTCGTCAAAGCGATTCAATTTTTCGCCGCCGGGCTAGTGAAATACGAAACGATGCTGCTGGGTCGGTTCCGCACCAAGGTCTGGAAACTGCTGGTCGCGATCTGGTTGACTGGCAGCGTCGCGATCGCGGCTGTTTATTTTGGGCTGGGCGGCTCGGCTTGGCTGGCTCTACTGAGCGCTTTGGTCGGCGTCGGGCTTGGAGGTGGGCAGATCTGGGCGGTTCGCGTGTTTGCAAAACTTGGGCTAGGCAAAGAAGCGATGGGGTTTGGCGACGTTACGTTAATGGCGATGGTAGGAGGTTTTCTTGGTTGGCAAGCTGCGCTGTTTGTCTTTTTCCTGGCTCCCTTCACCGCGATCGCGATCGTCTTGGCCAGTTGGTTATTGACCGGCAATCGGATGCTTCCCTTCGGGCCCTACCTGGCCGCTGGGGCTGTATTAACCGTGGTTTTCTGGGACGCGATCTGGAATCAATGGGGTTCGGGCGTCTTCATTTTGGGGCCGCTAATCGGTGCGGTTCTGCTGCTTGCGTTGGTTGCGATGTGCGCGTTGCTGTTCCTATTTCGGGTCGTGGAGCAGAAGATCTTCGCACAGTAGTGCGGTCAAATGTCGCGAACCTCAGGTAGCCCTTGTCGAAGTGGGTGGTAAACAGCGATACTGCCCTCCACGTGGGCGCACGAAAGCGTTCAGTACCTAATCAAATTGTCTCTAACAGAGCCTTTAGCACTGGTTCTTTGAACAAAATTATGGATCGTTTTCTATTTCCCCGCTGGGTGAATCGGTTCCTGATGCTAATGGGCGCGTTGGTCGCAGGCGGTGGTGCCTACGCTGGCGTGGTGTTCATTGGCGCTACCGATCCCGGAACGTTGAATACCGGATACCAACCCGATCAACCCATTCCATTTAGCCATGCGATACACGCAGGGCAATTGCGAATGGATTGCCGGTACTGTCACAACACGGTCTTCGATGCGGCTCTCGCAGCGGTACCGCCGACAGCGACTTGCATCAACTGCCACAGCCCAGCTGACGAAGCGGGACAGACGGCGTTGTCGGCAGTTCACGCCGACAGCCCCAAGCTGAAACCGTTGCACCAGAGTTGGGAGACGGGCAAAAGCGTCGGCTGGAAACGCGTCCACAACCTGCCCGACTTCGTGTATTTCAATCACGCTGCCCACGTGAACTCCGGCGTCAGTTGCGTTCGATGTCACGGCCGCGTCGACAAAATGGATGTTGTCTATCAGGCAAAAGAACTTTCGATGGCATGGTGCTTGGACTGCCATCGCGGTGTCGATCCGGCGGACATCCGTCCCGTCGAATTCGTCACCAAGTTGGATTGGAAATCGGATGAGGATCCGATCGCCTTGGGCGAAAAGCTGATTAAAGAAAAGAACATTCACCCTCAGACCAATTGCGCTGTATGTCATCGATGAGCGAGACAACCGAACCAAAACCTCGTAGTCGCTATTGGCGTAGCTTGAACGAAATCAAGCAGACGCCCGATTTCGAGCAGTTTATGCACCGCGAGTTCCCCGTGGGCGCTTCCGAGTTTCCCGAGGGTGTTTCGCGCCGTCGCTGGATGAAGCTGATGGGTGCGTCGATCGCCCTGGGCACGCTCAGCGCAAGTGGATGCCGTTACGCTGAAGAGACGATCGCACCCTTTGTGATCCGTCCCGATGGACGTGTCCCCGGCGAACCGCACTTCACGGCAACAAACATCGAATGGGCTGGCCGCGTCTATAACCTTTTGATCACCGGCGTCGATGGACGTCCGATCAAGGTGGAAGCCAACGCGCAGCACCCATCGCCAGGCGTCGGTACCGACCCGTTCATCCAAGCGTCGATCCTGCAGTTGTACGATCCCGACCGCATGGACGGCGTTATCTCGCGAGCCAAGGGGATGCGAAATCCTGGCGTCGACGACTGGGACACGTTCACTGCGGCTGTCGATAACGCGATCGGCGTGAAGGGTTTTGGCGCCGTCCGCGACGGACTGGCTCGCAACGACGGCAAGGGCTTCGGCATCCTGATGCCGCCGACGCAATCCCCTTCGGTCGTCCGTTTGCTGACCGAACTGCAGACCAAGTTCCCCGCGATCACGATCGGTCGCTACGACGCAGTGCGTGGCGACGCGATGTCGCAAGCTACCGAAAAAGCAATCGGTCGCGTCGGCAAACCGATCCTCGACCTCACCGCTGCAAAAGTCATCTGCAGCATCGATGCCGACATCCTCGGAACCGATCACGGCTTCATCGCCAACGCCGCCGGATTTGCCGATGGCCGATCGCCCGAAGTTGGCAAGATGAACCGCTTGTATTCGATTGAATCGAGCTTCTCCAACACCGGCATGGCAGCCGACACGCGTTATTCGCTGCAACCTTCGCAGATGCCCGCCTTCATCGCCGCTCTGGAAAAACAGATCGACGTGGCACTTGGTGGTGAGGCAAGCGAACAGGTCGCCGAATCGGAAGTCGGTTTCGACAAACTGCCGCCAGCTGAAAAGCTGACGCGTTTGATCCAAGTCATGGCCAACGATCTGGTCGCCAGCAAGGGTAAGGCTTTGGTCGTCGTCGGCGATCACCTGGGGCCTGAAACCCTTGCCGCCAGCATCCGCTTGAACAATAAACTCGGAAGCCTCGGCAAGACGATCCGCTTTGCCGAACCGATCGACAGCAAACTGAAGACCGTTGGCCTGGCTGACTTTGTCGCCAAGCTGAACTCGGGCGATATCGCATCGGTCGTCGTTTTGGGCGGCAACCCCGTCTTCACCTCCACCGGCGACATCGACGTTGCCGCGGCACTTGCCAAGGCGTCGGCGAGCGTTTACGTCGGTGAATACGACGACGAAACCGCTGTCGCTTGCCAATGGGTGCTGCCACAAGCTCATCCGTTCGAAAGCTGGGGCGATTGCCAAACCGACGACGGTTTCTACGGTGTCACTCAACCGCAGATCCTGCCGCTGTTGAACGGCAAAACGATCGTGGAATACCTGTCTTGGTTCCTCGGCGAAGACAACCCCGATGCCGAAGCGATCGTTCGCAAGACGGCTGATGCCGCCGCGGGTGAATCGCTCAGCAACCGCCAATGGCGCAAATTGTTGCACGATGGATTCGAAGCATCGATCAAAGCGGAGTTGCCAGCGGCATCTTATAGCGGCGGTGACGAACCGTTGACCGACGCTGCCGTTGTGCCGACCAGCGAATACGAAGCCGAAGGTGTCGACGTGGTGATCTCGGTCGCCGACGGCATCTACGATGGCCGCTTCGCCAACAACGCTTGGCTGCAAGAGATGCCTCAATCGGTGACCAAGTTGACTTGGGATAACGCCGCGTTGATGTCGCCAGCAACCGCCAAGAAAATCGGCGTCAGCCAAAACAAGATGGTCGCGTTGGGCGAAGGGGACTCGGCGATCGAGTTGCCTGTTTACGAACTGCCTGGTGCCGCAGCCGGTGTCGTTACCGTTGCGATGGGCTACGGCCGCCGTCGCGCCGGTGCCGTCGGTGGCAACGATGACCTTGGTACCGCTCCTGTTGGATTCGACGTTGCATCGCTGCGAACCAGCAGCAATCCGTTGATGGCAGCTGGCGTTACCGCCCGCCCACGCTCGACGACCTACGAACTGTCGACGACTCAAGATCACTTTGCGATCGACGAACTCGGCTTCAACGAAACCGTTGACCGCAGCCACCGTCTGGTCCGCGAAGGAACGATCGAAAAGCTCGAAAAGGATCCCGAGTTCGTCAAACACATGGGTGTTCACAGCCCGGCGCTCAAGTCGCTGTGGACCGAACCGTTGGAGACGATCGAAAACGACGGAATCCAACGTCCTCAGTGGGGCATGTCGATCGACCTGAATCGCTGCGTCGGCTGTAACGCCTGCGTTGTCGCTTGCCAATCGGAAAACAACATTCCGATCGTCGGCAAGGAACAGGTCGCGATGGGCCGCGAAATGCATTGGATTCGCGTCGACCGCTACTTCAGTGGCGATCCCGAAGACGTCGACGAATCGCCGCAGATCGTTCAACAACCTGTCACTTGCCAACACTGCGAAACCGCACCGTGCGAACAGGTTTGTCCCGTTGCTGCGACCGTGCACACCGAAGAAGGCATCAATGCGATGGCTTACAACCGGTGTATCGGAACGCGTTACTGTGCGAACAACTGTCCCTACAAAGTACGCCGCTTCAACTACTTCAACTTCAACGAAGACGTCGGCACCGGCTACGGCATCGATGCGTTCCCCGACAAGATCGAGAACGCCAATCGCAAGCTGCAGCAACTGGTCCTCAACCCCGACGTCAGCGTTCGCGGTCGTGGTGTGATGGAGAAGTGCACCTACTGCATCCAACGCGTCGAACGCGGCAAGATCGAAGCTCGCAAAGACGGCGGACGACCGATCCAAGACGGCGACGTGGTTACTGCGTGCCAACAAGCTTGCCCAAGCAAGGCGATCGAATTTGGTAACTTGGTCGACCAAGAATCGGCGGTCTCGCTGGCTCATAAGGACAACCGAGCCTACTACATGCTGGACCACTTGAACGTCAAACCGCGAACCGCCTACCTGGCTCGCATCCGTAACACGCATCACCTGTTGATGACCCAGGACCAACTGGATCACTTGGCGGCTGAATCGCACGGCCATGGCGATCACGACGCCCACGGCCATGATGATGCGGGACACGGCGAAGAAGCTGGTCACGGCCACGGACACGAAGAGAAGGCCGAAGCAAAGAAGTCGGCGATGCTACCCGTATTGGGCGATGTCGCTCGCGTTTAGAGTTTTGTGAGTTGAAGAAATAATGTCCCCAGGTCACGGCCTGGGAATTACCCAAACTGAATCGCGCCCCGGCATCCGCTTGGGCCCACGACACAGCAGTAGACAAAACAATGGCGATTGCCGTTCCCAACAAACTCGACAATACCTTGGAACAACCCGACCAACGCGCTCCGTTGGTGCTGGGGGATTCGACGACGTATCACACGATTACCGAATCGGTATCGACGATCGCCGAGCGGATGCCAAGTAAAGCCTGGATCGTGGCGTTCTTGATCTCCTCGCACGTCGCAGCATTTTTTGGGCTGTTGATCGCCTACCTGCTGTACACCGGTGTGGGTGTTTGGGGTAACCGCTCTCCAGTTTTCTGGGGCTGGCCGATTGTGAACTTCGTGTTCTGGGTCGGTATCGGTCACGCCGGTACTTTGATCAGCGCGATTCTGTTCCTGTTCCGCCAGGATTGGCGAACGAGTATCAACCGCGCGGCCGAGGCGATGACGATTTTCGCCGTCGTTTGTGCCGGTACCTTCCCGGGTATCCACGTTGGTCGTGCCTGGTTGGCCTACTGGTTGTTCCCGTACCCGAGTTTGAACCTCTGGATGTGGCCACAATTCCGCAGCCCGCTGTTGTGGGACGTTTTTGCGGTCAGTACCTACGCGACGGTTTCGCTGTTGTTCTGGTACATGGGCATGGTTCCCGATCTAGCGACCTTCCGCGATCGATCGAAAAACAAATTCCGTCGCTTTGTCTACGGCGTCCTGTCGCTGGGATGGAGCGGTTCGGCTCGCCACTGGCACCGTTATGAAAAGGCGTACGCGTTGCTGGCCGCACTGGCTGCTCCGCTGGTCCTTTCGGTACACACGATCGTTTCGTTTGACTTTGCGGTCAGCCAAGTTCCTGGCTGGCACACGACGATCTTCCCACCGTACTTTGTTGCCGGTGCTGTCTTCAGCGGATTTGCGATGGTGGTCACGCTGCTGGTCCCCTGCCGCAGCATGTTCAAGTTGGAAAACTTGATCACGATCCGCCACCTTGAAAACATGAACAAGATCATCCTGGCGACCGGATCGATCGTTGGTTTGGCCTACGGTACCGAGTTCTTCATCGCTTGGTATGGTCAGGTTCCGGCCGAGAAGTTCGCCTTTATCAACCGTGCTTTCGGACCGTACTGGTGGGCATATTGGATCATGGTTACGTGTAACGTGATCAGCCCCCAACTGTTCTGGTTCCGTTTCTTCCGAACCAACCTCGTCGCGATGGTGATCGTTTGCATCTTCGTTAACATCGGGATGTGGTTCGAACGTTTTGTGATCGTGGTCAGTTCGCTGTCACGAGATTATCTGCCCAGTGCCTGGGGATATTTCTCGCCGACGTGGGTCGACATCGGAATGCTGATCGGCAGCTTCGGGCTGTTCTTCACTCTGTTCCTGTTGTTCTGCCGGTTCCTGCCAATCATCGCGATGAGCGAAGTCAAAGCAGTCCTGGCTCACCAGTTGCACGTCAAACATGCACACCACGACGACAAGCACTAAGAAAACACCCGCCTAGGTGTCACCGACACTTTGGCTTTGAATAAGAACAACGGGTTAAACCCCGTACATAATTTTGGCCGTGGCGATCAACCGCCACACATATTTATCGCACCTCAACAGAACGGACGGTTTGCCGACGATGGCTGACTCCTCTGGCAATCAATCGAAATCCCGTGGTGTAGTTGCCGAATACGACACCCCCGATGCGCTGATCGCTGCGGCGAATCGCGTTCGCGAAGCGGGCTACACCAAGACCGATGCGTTCAGCCCCTTCCCGGTGCATGGCATCGACGAAGCGATCGGCATCAAGCCCACGATCCTGCCATGGATCGTGTTGGCCGCTGGCACCACCGGATGTTTGACCGGGTTGTCGATGGAAACCTGGATGAACGCGATCGATTATCCGTACATCATCTCGGGTAAGCCGTACATCAGTCTCC
Source organism: Rosistilla ulvae (assembly GCF_007741475.1). Classification (NCBI taxonomy): domain Bacteria; kingdom Pseudomonadati; phylum Planctomycetota; class Planctomycetia; order Pirellulales; family Pirellulaceae; genus Rosistilla; species Rosistilla ulvae. The sequence continues at coordinate 5,926,127 of NZ_CP036261.1, forward strand.
CCGCGTTCATTCCCGTCGCGTTCGAGTTGACGATTCTGTTCTCCGCGTTTGCCGCCTTCTTCGGACAATGGGCCCTCAACGGCTTGCCGAAGTTCAGCAACGCGATGTTCACCAGCCCACGCTTCGACGCGGCGACCGATGACAAGTTTTTCTTGTACATCGATTCGGCCGACGCTCGCTTTGACGACGCTGGTGCTCGAGCACTGCTTGACGATACCAAACCAAATGTTGTCGAAGACGTCTACGATGATAAATCGTCGCCCAATGTGCCGCGGTTCATCTATCTCGCCGTCTTGGTCTTGGCTGTCTTGAGCATCTTCCCATTGCTGGTGATCGCCGACATGCGAGTCACGAAGAGCTCGAAGCCACGCTTCCATATCTTCTGGGACATGGACTTCATGCCTTCGAAGAAGCCGCAACAGAAAACGATCCTGTTTGCCGACGGCCGGACGATGCGTCCCAACGTTCCCGGTACCGTGTCGCGCGGCAACGGCGAATTCGACATTGACGATCAAACCGGCATCCAATTGGAAGCGATGGCCGGCGGTGGCCCAGACGGTTCGACGCAGCTTGTCGCCTTTGCTCAACAAGCCGACGGCGACGCCGCAGCCCAGACTCCTTGGGTGAAAGAGAATCCGCTGACGATCGACCGCGCAACGCTCGATCGTGGCCGTGAACGCTTTGATATTTATTGTGCAGTCTGCCACGGCCGCGATGGCTTCGGTGACGGCCTTGTCAATCAACGCGCTAAGAAGATCCTGGCCACCACCTGGACACAACCGACGTCGCTGCACGACGAACGACTCGCCGCCGACAAAATGCCCGATGGTCAGATCTTCAACACGATCAGCAACGGTATTCGCAAGATGCCAGGTTACGCGGGGCAGATCGCCGTCGAAGACCGCTGGGCCATTATCGCCTACCTGCGGGTTCTGCAAGCCAGCCGCGATGCGACGATCAACGAAATCCCCGCCAACAAGCGAGCGAAATTGGCTCGTGAAGCGGAACAGTTGAAAAAGCAGATCGAAGCCGCCGAAGCTGAACGCGAGAAGCAGGCACAAGCGAACGAGAAGCAGGCACAAGCGAAGAAATCGGCTGAACCTGCAACAGAAGAAGCTGCTTCGGAAGAGGCACCTGCCGCTGAAGCAAAGCCAGCGACTGAAGAAGCCAAACCAGCTGCCGAGGAAAAGCCAGCTGCTGAAGAAAAACCAGCGACTGAAGAAGCTAAGCCAGCAGCGGAAGAGAAACCAGCCGCAGAAGAAGCCAAGCCAGCGGCTGAAGAAAAGCCAGCAGCTGAGGACGCACCAGCGGCGAAGGAAGAGCCAGCAGCGGAAGCGAAGCCGGAGGCTGCTGAAGAACCTGCGGCCGACCAGGCGGCACCAGCTGACGACAAGAATTAGAGAGTTCCCCAGGGGACGAACCAGACGCTGCAATCGGGCTGCTGATTGCGGCAAGCGAAACGATCTGCAATCCATCACTTAAGACGACGCCGAAAGTAACTCGGCCTTACCCAAAACAACGATGACAAAAGAACCAAACGATCGCACGTTGCAATTGCCCGAATCGCTCAGCGGCATCCAACTGCCTTTGCTGGCAGGTGGCGGAATCGCGGTGCTGGTTGGCGTGATCGCCGGCTTGATGTCACCCAATGGTGTCTCGCATTCGCTGCACGCGTATCTGACGGCGTTCACGTTTTGCCTGACGATCAGCCTAGGGGCAATGTTTTTCGTCATCATCCAACACTTAAGCCGCGCCGGATGGAGCGCTTCGGTGCGACGGGTCGCGGAGATCATCATGGCGGTCATTCCATTGATGGCGATTCTGTTCCTACCGATCGTGGTCTATGTATTGTTTTTCGATCATGGCGCGCTCTACCCTTGGAACGCCGAGGGATGGGGTGAACTGACGCCTGCCAACCACGAAAAGGCGAAGATCCTTAACCCGGTCGCCTACCTGATCACATCCGTTGTTGTCCTGGCAGTTTGGACGGTCATCGTTCGCTACTTCTGGACCAACAGCTGCAAGCAGGACGAAACCGGTGACATCGCCCTCACCGCCAAGATGCAACGCTGGAGCGGCCCGGCAACGTTTGGGTTTGCGTTAAGCGTATCGGCTGCGGCGTTCGTCTGGATCATGTCGTTGGATCCGCTGTGGTTCAGCACCATGTTTGGCGTCTACCTGTTCGCCGGATCGATGGTTTCGTTCTTCGCACTGATGTGCAGTTCGATCTACTTTTTGCAACAACGCGGCGTGCTGGTCGACGAGATCAACGAAGAACACTTCCACGACCTTGGAAAGTACACGTTTGGTTTTATCGTGTTTTGGGCTTACATTGCATTTAGCCAATACATGTTGATCTGGTACGCAAACATTCCAGAGGAAACGATCTGGTTCTTGCACCGACAGGGCGATGGCCTCGAAGGATGGTCGCTCGTTTCGCTGTCGCTTGTCCTAATGCACTGGTTGATCCCATTCTTCGCTGTCATGTCGCGACACATGCGTCGCTGGCCGAAGTGGATGGCATGTTGGGGTGTTTACATCTTGGCGATGCATTACGTCGACATGTACTGGGTGATCATGCCCGAAGCTGGCCACGAGAACCACCTAGTCTTTGGTGGTGCGATGGGACTGATTAGTTCGCTGTTGTGCGTGGCGGGCATGTTTGCCTTGTTCATCGGAGTCATGTTGCGAATCGGATCGGGGATTCCATTGGTTGCCGCCAAGGACCCACGTTTGCCACAAGCTCTGCAGTTTGAGAACATTTAATTAGTGACCCCCTTTGCCGGGCTGGCCCTCGAGATGACGGCCCGCCCGTGGAGGACAGGTCGAGGCGAGACGACAATCGCCCCGCACTGAACACATAACCTTTTATTGAATAAGCGGCACTGGCTATGGCTCATTACGACGACTTGGACAACAAGCAGATCTACGCTTACAGCGCGATTTTTGTCGTTGGCACCGTGATCACGATCTTCTTCGTGTCGATCATCTTCCATTGGATGGATAACGGTGAGCAGACGCGAAAGATGCTAGAAACCGAATACAACCAGTTCAATCAGATCCTGGCTGAACAAACCGAAAGCTTGAACGAATTTGTGGTTGTCGATCCTGTTACCGGACGGTTCGGTATCCCGATCGAAAACGCCATCGATTCGGCGCTCAAGCAAGAGAAGAAATCCGATGAAGGAACCCGTGACGAAGCCTAAAAGACTGCCGTTGGCAATCTACTGTCTCGCCGCGATCTGTTGTTTATTCACAGATCAGACTGCGGTTGGACAATTGATTAAGGACCTTCCAGCAAGCGTCCAAGAGGTCGGTGTCGAGCAAAGACTTGGCGAGACACTGCCGCTTAACACCGTGTTCTTTGACGAACGCGGACAAAAGGTTCGCTTGAACCAGTTTTTTGACGGCCAACGACCGGTGTTGGTGACGCTCAATTACAGCGACTGCCCGATGTTGTGCAGCTTGCAATTGAACAAACTTGTCACCGCCTTGGACGAACTGGATTTGGAAGTCGGCAAAGACTTTCAGATCGTCACGATCAGCATCGATCCCAAAGAGACGCCTTTTAAGGCGCGAGAAACAAAGTCGAAGTACGTAAACATATTGCCTCGTGAAGGAGTTGCTGACGGCTGGCACTTCTTAACTGGCAAACAAGATTCCATTACAAAAGTTGCCGACGCGATCGGGTTTCGATACAAGTTCATCCCCGAGACCGGGCAATACAGCCACGCTGCAATGCTTGCCTTCTGCACTCCCGAAGGCATGATCAGCAGCTACCTATTACTGATCGATTACCCGGCGGACCAGGTCAAACTGGGCCTGCTGGCTGCTGGAGGCGGAAACATCGGCTCGTTAGTCGATAACTTCGTTTTGTATTGTTCTGTCTACAATCCTTTGGAAGGCAGCTATACCGCCAGCGCCTGGAAGATCATGCGGTTGAGCGCAGCGGCCACGGTCCTGCTGCTGTTGATCGGATTAGTTCCCTATTGGCTCGGACGACGCAAGACGTCGGCAGACCTCAGCAATCACGAATTACCTAACCAATCGCGAATGAACGTCCAGCAGAACGCTGCACACCATTCTCAATAGAGTTTCAAACTGATGCAAACATTACAGAACCTCTCGTTCGTCCTCGCCGACGTCTCCGACGGTTTTTGGTTCCCCAAAACCGCGTCGAACTTCGCCACGGAAGTCGACTTCATGTACAAGGCGATCCTGTGGATCAGCGTCGCGTTTTTCGTGCCGATGATGATCTACATGGGTTGGGCGGCGTTCAAGTTCCAAAAGCCCAAGGGTGAAAAAGCCGAAGGCAAAGCAACGCACAACACCGCGTTGGAATTGGCTTGGTCGGTTGGCCCCTGCTTCCTGCTGATCTGGATGTTCTATCGCGGTAGCGTCGGATATCTGGACATGCGGCAACCGCCAAGCGATGCCCGTGAAGTCCAAGTCACCGCGCAAAAATGGTCGTGGTTGTTCGATTACGGCAGCGGAATCATGAATCCCGAACTGCACGTCGTCAAAGATCAACCGACCAAATTGATCATGCGATCCAAGGATGTCTTGCACGCGATGTACATCCCTGCGTTTCGCGTCAAACGCGACATCGTTCCAGGCCGGTACAACACGCTTTGGTTCACGCCAACGATCGGTACCGAATCGTTGACCGACGATGAGATGCAGTGGAAGAGCGATGATCCAGAAGAAGCTGGGAACATCTTGAACCAAGGCAAATACTTCGACTTCTACTGTGCGGAGTATTGCGGCAAAGATCACTCGATGATGCAGGGCAAGATCGTCGTCCACGAGACCCAAGACGAATACGACGCTTGGTTGGAATCGGCAAACCGCCGTCCGGACGATCAGACCCCCGAACAATACGGCGAGTTCCTGTATGCGACCCGTGGCTGCAAAGGTTGCCATTCGGCCGACGGTACCGCCGGTCAATGCCCAACGTTCTTGAACAGCTTCGGCGCAGAGCACGAGATGGTTGACGGCAGCAAGGTTTCGGTCGACGAAAACTACATTCGCGAATCGATCCTGAACCCGAAGGCCAAGGTGGTCAAAGGTTATCCGCCGGTAATGCCGTCGTTCCAAGGCCAGTTGAACGACGACCAGATCGACTCCTTGGTCGCTTATATCAAGTCACTGAAAAAGTAAGTTGGAGAAACGACCAGCAGACGCCAACAAGCAATGCGGCGTGCGGGTTTCTTCGGTTCCGATTAACAATCACATACACCACGTTTGAAAAATGAGGACATGAGCATGTCAAGCGCAGCTACTGCAGACCATGCGTCCGACGACAATTATCTGACCAATACCAAAGGCATCATGTCTTGGATCGTCACACTCGACCACAAACGCATCGGGTTGATGTATTTGATTGGTGTGATGGTCAGCTTTGCCCTCGGGGGAACGCTGGCGTTGGTCCTGCGTGCTCACCTGTACAATCCGCAGGGCAGCTTCCTGTCTAACGACGCCTACAACCAGGTGTTCACGTTGCACGGTGCGGTGATGATCTTCCTGTTCATCATCCCAAGTATTCCGGCGGCGTTGGGGAACTTCCTGGTCCCCGTCATGCTGGGTGCAAAAGACGTTGCCTTCCCGCGATTGAACCTCAGTAGTTTCTACTTGTGGGCCGCGGGTGCGTTGTTCTTCCTGTTTGCACTTTGCACCACGGGCCTCGACACCGGGTGGACTTTTTACACACCTTACAGCACCACGACATCGACCTCGGTGATCGCGGCCACGATGGGTGCGTTTATCCTCGGGTTCAGTTCGATCTTCACAGGTTTGAACTTCATCGTCACCGTTAACACGATGCGTCCGCCGGGAATGACTTGGTTCAAGATGCCGTTGTTCTTGTGGGCTATCTACTCGACCGCTGTCATCCAAGTCCTGGCGACTCCCGTTCTTGGAATCACGCTGTTGCTGTTGATCTGCGAACGCTTGATGCACATCGGTATTTTTGATCCCGCGTTTAACGGCGATCCCGTTGCGTTCCAGCACTTCTTCTGGTTCTACAGCCATCCCGCTGTATACATCATGATTCTGCCCGCCTTTGGCGTGATCAGCGAATTGATGAGCGTTCACTGCCACAAGAGCATCTTCGGTTACCGCTTTATCGCGTTGAGTTCGATCGCGATCGCACTGTTGAGCTTCTTGGTCTGGGGACACCACATGTTCACCAGCGGCATGTCCGAGATCACCACGATTATCTTTAGTGCGTTGACGTTTACCGTTTCGGTACCGTCGGCGATTAAGGTCTTCAACTGGTTGGCCACGATGTACAAGGGCTCGATCAGTCTGACGACTCCGATGTGTTACGCATTGGCCTTCATGTTCTTGTTCACTATCGGCGGTCTGACCGGACTGTTCTTGGGAACCCTGACCACCGACCTGCACCTACACGACACCTACTTTGTTGTCTCCCACTTCCACTATGTGATGATGGGCGGAACCTTGGTCGCGTTCTTGGGCGGACTGTTCCACTGGTGGCCGAAGATGACCGGCAAGATGTTCAACGAGACCTGGGGTCGTATCTCCGCAGCGATCGTATTCATCGGATTCAACCTGACCTTCCTGCCTCAGTTTGTTCTGGGCAGCCGCGGCATGCCTCGCCGTTACGCCACGTACGATCCCGAGTTCACTGGTTTGCACCGCATGTCGACCGTGGGTGCGTTCACCTTGGGACTTGGCCTGTTGGTCGCTTTGATCGTGCTGCTGCACTCGCTGTATCGCGGCAAGAAGGCACCACGCAATCCTTGGGGTGGTGCAACGTTGGAATGGCGATGCTCGAGCCCGCCTCCTTATTACAACTTCGAACGTCCACCGGTCGTTGGAAACCCATATTACTTCGGCGACATTGAATATGACGCGAAGTCCGATGACTATGTGTTTACCGAACCAGAGCGTGAAGTGGTTCCGCAGACTCCCGATCCTGCTCCACAGCATGCCGAGTCGAAGAAAGACGCTTAACGAAGCGATCGTTTTGAATTGAAGATCAGCGAGTCGAGCTTGGAACCATATTCGACAGCCCCTCCAGCTCGACTCACCAAATCAGTTTCCACCTAACACTAGAAAAAGAACGGCCAGCCAATGGCAACCGCTGAAATCGATCAACACGGCCACGCTCATGACGAGCATGAACACCCGTCGTTCCTGGCGCACCACTTCGAAACTCCCGAACAACAATACGATTCGGGCAAGCTTGGAATGTGGTTGTTCCTGGTCACTGAAATTCTATTTTTCAGTGGACTGTTCTGCGCCTATGCGATCTATCGCTCGCTGCGTCCAGAGGTCTACACCTACTGCAGCCAGTTCCTCAACACGGAACTGGGAGCGATCAACACCGGGGTGCTGCTGTTCAGCAGTTTGACCATGGCGTGGGCCGTTCGTGCAGCTCAACTGGAACAACACAAAACGACAGTCGGCATGCTGGCCGCAACGATCAGCTGTGCGATGATCTTCTTGGGTGTCAAAGCTGTCGAGTACTCGCATAAGTTTGATCTCGGCCTGCTGCCTGCCGGCTTCTATCACTACGATCCCGCGGCTCCACACCATGAAGGCCTATCGCATTATCTGGTCGCCTTATGTGTCGTACCAGCAATCGTGTTGGCTGGCATGATCTGCCTGTTGGCATACTCCAAGATCGTTGGCAACGTCTTCCTAACCAAATGTGCGATGCCACTGGTTGTTGCAGCTGCATGTTTCTTCGTTGGTGTTGGTCTTGGTACGGTCCTCGAGAACCGCGCTGCCGCCAAAGCCGCTGTAGCTCACGCTGCAGATTCCCATTCGGATGCGACGCATGAGGAAACTTCGCTAGAAGCCGACGTCGCCGCTGCCAAAGAGATCACGACAACTGCCGAATCTTCGGTACTTGGAATGCTGGCCACCGACGCAACGAACACCGGCGTCCGAGCGGAACTGGAAGCTCTGCAAGCTCAAGACTTGATGGCAACTGGCGAATTCATCGAAGACTTCAGCGGTGAGGATCCGTTCTACGATCGCCCCGAATTAGATGTGAATTCGAACTCGTTGGCCGGTGTGTTTTTCAGCATCTACTACTGCATGACCGGCTTGCACGCGATTCACATTATCATCGGTATCGGCGTCTTGGTCTGGTTGTTGGTCCGTGCGGTTCGACAAGACTTCTGCAGTCAGTACTTTGGCCCAGTCGATTACGTTGGCCTGTATTGGCACATCGTCGACCTTATCTGGATCTACCTGTTCCCGCTGCTGTATCTGATCGGCTAAGCGACGAACCGAAATCCGACACATCCAATCACTTGATATTCCGTTTCGTTTAAAAGATAGGCGTTTTAAAAATGAGTTCACACAGCGAACACGATGACGGCGAATTTGCACATCCAATGCCGATCTGGATGTTGTTGGCCGTATTTTTCGCGCTCACCGCGCTGACGTTCATTACCGTCTTTCAGGCGAGTCTCCATCTCGGCAACTGGGAGATCTGGATCGCGATGACGATCGCTTCGGTCAAAGCGACTCTAGTGATGGCGTTCTTCATGCACATGTTGTGGGACAAGCCGTTTAACATCCTGATGTTCCTCAGCTCGTTCCTGTTCGTGACCCTGTTCGTCAGCTTCCTGCTGATGGACACGCACGCTTACAACCACAACGTGATCGTCAAGCCAGTTGGCGAAGTGGTACAGTAGCCGTCGAATCGACGACGCTCGCCTGTGACCACGCGATACGCTCAACCGCGTCTCTCCAAGAGACGCGGTTTTTTCGTTCGATCTCAGGTTCGATCTTTTTCCCCAATCAGACCGCCGGAATTCACCGCCTAAGCTCCTCCATTGCCGCCTATTGGCTTCGCTCCCATCAAAGTAGCCCGGCGGCCTGAGGTCATCCCCGCTGTCTTAACAGCAAGCAAGCGAGCACGGCTCGAAGATCATCCGCACTAGCCGACGCGAAACCGGGCAATCACGTCTTACGTTGAAGAGTGTTTAATATTGAAGAGCGTGCAACCGGGAAGAGCCTGCTTTGCTTGAGCGACTTCGGCGAAGGAATCGCAGCCTATGGTCAGAAGGTACAGACATAAAAAAACGGTTGGTCATAAGACCAACCGTTCGCTTCTGTTGCTGTGAGAGGAGATGACAATTCTCCTCGCTTCAGAACCTGTTCTTCAGAACTCTTACTTGTCGCTCTTCTCGTCGGCAGGCTTGGCTTCCGCGGCTTCTTTTGCCTTGGCAGCGGCAGCTTCCGCTTCTTGTTTTGCTTTCGCTTCAGCAGCCTTCTTCGCTTCAGCAGCCTTCTTTGCTTCGGCAGCCTTTTTAGCTTCGGCAGCCTTTTTAGCTTCGGCAGCCTTTTTAGCTTCGGCAGCCTTTTTAGCTTCGGCAGCCTTTTTAGCTTCGGCAGCCTTTTTAGCTTCGGCTTCCTGCTTTGCCTTTACTTCGGCTTCCATCTTGGTCTTCGCTTCGGCTGCTTCTTTCGCTTCAGCTTCTTTTTTGGCTTTAGCTTCGGCTTCTTGCTTCGCCTTTACTTCGGCGTCCATCTTGGCCTTCGCTTCCGCTGCCTTTTTGGCTTCGGCTTCTTTTTTAGCCTGCTCTTCAGCGGCCTTCTTGGCCTTCATGGCTTCTTCGTCGCGTTTCGCCTTGGCTTGTTCGCGTCGCTTCTTCTCTTCTTCCTTGCGTTTGTTCTCTTCAGCGATCTGCTTGCTCAGGTCGGCGTTTTTGCTGGTCAGCTGTTCCACTTTCTTGCTGGTATCGGCCAGCTGTTGCTTCACTTTGGCAAGAGCTTGTTCGTTTGCTTTTGTCGCGGCAGCCATCGCGGCTTTGGTCTCTTTCAGTGCCTTTTCGGCCGCTTCGGCACGTTTGGTCTCTTTCAAGGAATCGGCGATCAGTTGTTCCATTCGCGACTTCTGGGTGCCGACCAAAGTTTCGGCTTGCTCCAATGCTTGACTGGTTTCCGCAGCAGCGGTTTTCAGCGCCGCCACCTCTTCCCGCAACGCGACCAATTCGGTCGTCAACAGGATGTTCAATTCGCTTGGATTGTCATGAGCGATGTTCGAAGAGGACGAATTGCAGCCCGACACAACGGATACGGGTTGCGAACAACCGCATCCAACGCGCGTCGCGCAAGGGCCCTGGGCACTGCTCGTTTGAATCGTCATGGTCGCAAGAGCGACGGTGTACATTGCTTTTTTAATCATTCTCGATACTCCGCTTTGCCAACGCTGAATCGTTGTTCATTGTGTGTAAGTGCTCCCACGCAACATCATTTGGGCTGTTCTGCACGAACCGCTAACGGTCCGACTGGAAGAATGAGAAAGCCTATTCCTACGGCTTTCTCCGACGACTGAATTCTTCAGGTGGGAGATTCGCATCCACTATGATCCGAGGGCAGAATCATTGCAAACCCTTAGACAGCCTTTATCTTGGAAAGACTGGGGCGTCAAATCGGATTCTGCAAGCTTTGCCGGCTGCCCCGATCCTGCCGATATTACAGCCATTCAGCCGGTCCATCGGGTGGTCCCTCAAGACGTCGCACCGCCCATATTGGGGCCCGTTGGCATCCCGCTCCGCATAATATTGAACGCCCAGATCTCGCCCAGATCTCGCCCCGATCTCGCCCCGATTGTTACAGGACGATTGGACATTCGCCGCCTTGGCTCTCAACAGCCTCCAGACTAAAAACCGCGTTGCTTCGGCTGCCTTAGGGCATCATTGCGGCTGGCGAGCCTGATCGCTGAACTCCCGATTTTTGGATTCCCACAGCGCGACCAAGCGCTTCAAATCCGCGGGCTGCCGATCCGCCAGATCGTGCTGTTCGCTGCGATCGTCCGCGAGGTTGTACAACTCCCACGCCCCTGCTTTTCCAGCCGCGACAATTTTTAGATCCCCTTGCCGCAAACCGCGATTCCCTTCGTGAGACCACCACAAACACTCGCGGTCCAAAGACTGGTCTTGGCTGAAGAGCGGCAGCAAGCTATTGCCGGGAGGCGTTGGCGCGGACGCAGCTCGACTCGTCGGCGATGGCTCGATCTCAGCCAATTCCAACAACGTTGCGGCGATGTCGATCACATGCCCCGGCGTATGCCGCAGCGCTCCGCGGTCGGCGATCCCTTCTGGCCAATGGACGATCAACGGCGTGGCGATCCCGCCTTCATGGACCCAGGTTTTGTGACGGCGGAAAGGTGTATTGGAGACAGTCGACCAACCGGGGCCTAAGCAGAGATAGGAGTCGGCCGAACCGGGATCCGCTTGCGGATCGTGCCCGTCGGCCCGGACCATGATCTCGGCGCTTGCACCGTTGTCCGACAGGAACAGAATCAACGTCGCTTCGAACGCGTCCATCGATCGAATCTGATCCAACACGCGTCCCAGTTCCTGATCGATCCGATCGATCATCGCCGCGTGCACCGCCATCTTGTTCGCCTGAAACGCGCGTTGTTCATCGGTCAACGCCTCCCACGCCAGCGGCAGGTTAACCTCGCCATCGCCCAACGTTTCCATCGCTTTGGGAAACGGATAGGGAGGCCCCAGCGTCCGCTCGACATCCGACAGCGCGACCGCGGGAAAGCCCAGTTGCTGTTGCTTGGCAAACCGTTCGGCGCGTATCTGTTCCCATCCCGATCGGTAGCGGTCGCGATATTTGGCGATGTCCTCGGGCAGCGCGTGCAGCGGGAAGTGAGGCGCGGTGAAAGCGAGATACTGGAAAAAGGGCGCGTCGGGATGTTCTTTTGCGTGCTGTTTCAATGACGCGATCGCGTGATCGGCGATCGCCGTCGTTCCATAAAACGATGTCCCCTTGGGAACCGCCGGCAGTTTGACATCGTCTTCGTAATGGACCAGCGGATTGAAAAAACGCCCCTGATCCTTCAGGTAATACGAACGGTCGAACCCACAAGCGAGCGGCATCGAATCGATATGCCACTTACCCGAATGATACGATCGATATCCGGCCGGTTGCAGCAACGCGGGCAACAGCGGAGCCCAGGCGGGTCGCGTGCCGCGGCTCCCGCTCGGTACTCCCGGCACCTGATCGCGGCGGATTTGTTGAGCGTAGTAGCCGGTCAACAGCGAACCGCGAGTCGGCCAGCATCTTCCCGTGTTATAGAACTGTGTAAACCGCAGCCCACCGGCGGCCAAAGCGTCCAGATGCGGCGTCGCGATCTCGCTGCCGCAACAGCCCAGATCGGAATAGCCCAAATCATCAGCCATTACCAACAAGATGTTAGGCCGAGCGGCAAACGCAACTTGAGCAACCAAACAGACCAGCAGACAAAAGGTCCAACGAAGGAGCAGCGACATCACACAACACCTGACAGCAAGCGGAACAAGAGACCGATCCAGGATTAGTGTACCTCAACGTCAGGAGTCGCGCCCCGATGCTGTTCGCCCCGTTCCCGAAGGGATCGTAGATGGTAGCCGGAGGTCGTCGCGCAGCGGCGCACCTCCGGATTCCAACGGCCATAACGGACAACGCTCCCGAAGGGATCGCAGACGTTTGCAATCTGCGACCCCGCCGGGGTCGGCGATCATCCTTGCCTTGGGCCCGGTGGTATTCGCTACGCTCAAACCACCGGCTACCCTCTGAAACCGCTCCGCGGTCCGCCAGCATTAGACCCCGGATCGCACATTCGCGAGGCATCGCGTTACGACTTCGCCCCAATGCAATAGAGGGCCTGGTCGCTGCGGAGATAGAGCTTGCCGTCGGAAACCGCTGGTGAGGCGTTGAAATCGCTTTCGTCGTCGGCGATCTTGTTCTGTGCAATCGGTTCGAATTCATCGCCGGGATCGAAGACCAGCGTGCCGCTGCGACGCGTGACGACATAGATATGGTCGCCGATCAAAACAGGCGATGCATAGACCGGCCGGCCGCTCTGCAAATTGCCAACGCGTTTGCGATAGATCACCGCGCCGTCTTCGGCTGATGTGCAATAGGCGATCCCGCGGTCGTCGATCCAATAGAATCGTCCGTCGTGCAGCAGCGGCGTCGCCACGTACGAACTCGATTGGTTGGTCCACAGGACTTGGGAATCGGAAACGTCGTCTTTGCCTCCCGCTTTCACGGCGATGCATCCCGACGCGCGATATCCGCCGAAACTGTAAACCGTTTCGCCAGCAACGATCACCGACGGCGTGACGTTTCCGGTCATCGGCGTCTGAGCGTACCATTTCAATTTCCCGGTCCGTGGATTCATCGACCACATCTCTTCGGGAACGCTGATCACCAGTTCGGATTCGCCATCGGCCAACTGAACGATCCGCGGCGTGCCGTAGGTCAGTTCGAGCATCCCCGCCTCCTGTCGCCACAGCTCTTTGCCCGTCGCTTTGTCCAACGCGATGATCGCTTTGCTCTCCTCTGCGGCGTTGACGATCACACTGTTTTCAAACAGCAGCAGACTAGCGGCCGATCCCCAGCGTCGGTTGCTCGATTCCTTGCCGACATCGACGCTCCAGTTCCGCTGGCCGTCGAGTCCGATGCTATGGACGCCCCCTTTTCCGAGGAACACATAAACGTTTTCGCCATCGGTCGCCGGCGTGTTGCTGGCGTAACCATGTTCGGTGATGTAACCCTGGTAGCCGTCTTCGCGGTAATCGATCGGGAAATCGACCGACCACAATTGTTCGCCGGAGTTCTTGTCGAAGCAGAGAACCTGCCGCTTCGCATTGCCGTCGCCGTTGACGTAACAGGTCACAATCACGCGATTGCCGGTGATGATCGGACTAGAGGAACCCGATCCCGGCAGCTCGACTCGCCACGCCATGTTCTCCGTTTCGTTCCACGATGTAGCGACCGTATCGCTCGACCTCGCAGCCCCTTGAGGTCCCAAAAATTGAGGCCAATCGTCGGCGGATGTGACTAGGGGGAAAAGAAGCAGCGTTGCGGTCAGTAGTGTTTGTCGAAGCATCGTCGGTCCATTCATTGGTGGAATCAGGTGGCGCTTGAAATTGTCGGCTTTCATTTTGACTTTGACTTAAACCCCAACTGGCGGCGTGCGTCTTGGTAAGTCAACAAAAATTCCACGGTTTCAAACCATGGCGCCGACTGGGGACCAGCCTCCATTTGATCCGTTGGCAATGCGATTTCGACGGCAGCTTCCCGCGCCTTGGCTAGTTCAGCTTCGGCCTGATCGCGCTTGCCCACGTTGTCGTAAGCGATCGCCAAGCTGGCATGGATGATCGATTGCGAACGCCACCGATTTTCCTCGAGGACTTCCGTCCAAGACTGGATCGCCGCTTCGTTGTCGCCAGCTCGCAGGTACGACAATCCGAGGAGGTATAAGCAAATCTCGCGAGGAACCGTCGGTCGCCCTACATCGTGGCGGCGATCCGGCGGTGGTGGTGGCCTCCATCGCCGCGTGTCGGATTCAAGATGCCAAGCTTCTCCGATTCGTGCGAGTTCATCGCGCGAGACCGAAAATGTGTAATCGGCCGATGCGGCGCAGTCGCGCAACAATTCCCAGTTCGGTCGCTCGTCGAGCGTGCCGAGTCTTTCGTCCAGCCGTTCGCAGATTCTTCGATAGTCGTTCGGTCGATCCGTCAACAAAAACAATGCCGGCGTTCCCCACCAGGACGACGTATTGGTCGGCGCTCCCAGTGTCAGCGCCTTGGCGTAATCCTCCGCTGCCGCTTCCCAGTCGCTTCGTCCGGTATGGAATTGAGCCCGCGCAACCCACGGTTGGTAGTAGCCCGGTTGCAGCGAGACCGCCGTGTCGAAATCGATCTGCGCCGCTTCGGTTCGGCCGGCGTTGACGTGCGATTGAGCGCTAGCGATCAACGAATTCGCTCGCGTGATGTTCTCGGCGAACTGCTCGATCTCCGCCTTGGCCGCAGTCGCTTCGCGAAGCGCTGCCTCCTTCTGATTCCGTTGGTCGATCGCCGCAGTCATCTGCCACAGACTGACCGCCGAACCGATCAGCATCGTTACGCCGACCAACAGAACAGTGACCAACGCCGCGCGATGGCGGCGGGCGAATTTGCGAAACTGATACGTTCGCGACGGCGGCCGCGCTTCGATCGGCTCGGAATTCAGATAGCGTTTGATATCGGCAGCCAACGCGGCCGCCGATTCGTAGCGTCGCGTGCGATCCTTTTCCAACGCTTTCATCACGATCCAGTCGAGATCGCCGCGGATCGTTGCGGCCAAGCGAATCGGTTGCAGACGGCGAGTGGTAGCGACAGTCGAAAGGGCGTCGTTGAGCGTCGACAGACGCTTGCTTGGTTTGGGAGGATCCTCTTCGCGAATGATCCGCCGCAGTTCGTCGTAGCCAGCCGAATCCATCCGCTCGCGATCGAAGGGCGTCGCACCGACAAGCATCTCGTACATCAAGACTCCCAACGAATAGATGTCGCTGCGCGTGTCGATGTCCAGCCCACTCATCTCCGCCTGCTCGGGACTCATGTACAGCGGCGTTCCAATCATCGAAAAGAACCGCGTATAGATCGTCTTGTCGGTCAACGTCTGCCCGATCGCTTTGGCGACACCAAAATCGATCACCTTCGCCACCGGCTTGGCATCGTGCAGCGTGACCATCACGTTGGATGGTTTGATGTCGCGATGGATGACACCTTTTTGATGGGCGTGGTGGACGGCGGAGCAGACGTCGACCAGCAGCGTCAATCGCTCCCGAACTGTCAATTGATGGTTGTCGCAGAACTCAGTGATCGGAAGCCCGCGAACCAGTTCCATCACGAAGTAGGGGCGATGATCAGCGGTCACGCCGGCGTCGAAGACTTGTGCGATGTTGGGATGATTCATCATCGCAACCGCTTGCCGTTCGGCCTCGAATCGAGCGATCACCTCTTTCGAACCCGATCCCGGTTTGACGATCTTCAACGCCACTTTCCGCGCGACCGGTTCGTCCTGCTGAGCGACGAAGACCAGTCCAAACCCACCTTCGCCGATCTGTTCCATCAACCGATAGGCATCGATCTGCAACCCGATGTGCTCGATCGGTTCGGCAATCGGAGGCGTCATCGTGGCGGCGATCCCTTGCCCACCGCCGATCGGTTGATCGAGCAGTTTGGCTGGTTGATCGTGAGCGGCCAGCAACGCTTCGACCGACGCGAGCAGCTGCAAATCGCCGCCGCAAGCAGATTGCAAATAGGCGGCGCGATCCTCGATGCTCTCCTCATCGATCGCTTGCAGGAAGATCGCTCGTTCAGCCGGATTGGTCATCGCATTTTGTCTTACTTAAACGTCGTCGGTAACTCTGCCTCCCTGGATCCCTTCACCTCGGGAAGTGCCGAGCTGTTCCGCTGTCGGGAAGTTACAGCCATTTAATATACCGACTCCAACGTGTGCCCCGATCGGCACCGCAGTAAATCGTTTAACCGCGTGGGCATCGCCCCGCGTTTCATCCTATCTCCTGTATCCACCACACGGCCAAGCGGCCCTACAAAACTTAACGGTACGGGTCGTCTAACCGCGCGGGAATCACCCCCGCACGTTACCGAGTGTAGCGTTTCGGAGACGCGCGGCCCGTTGGGCACGCGGTTAAACGAAATCGGCGTTAGAAGGACCTTCGCGCCGAAGAGTTATTGAGGCCGTTGTGGGCGCCCGTCGGCTTCTTCGCCCGGAGCGCCGTGGCCGTGAGGCGGCTGCTGCAACGCGGCCATCTGCTCGTCGCTCAAGATCGCTGCGAGCCGTTTGTCGACAGTCGACTGCAACGCCGTCAGCTGCTTCGTCTGCCGATCGCTCAAGCCCAACGATTGAATGACAAAATCGGGGATCACTTGGCCGGGACGCGACGGCGGTCCGTGGTGCCCCTCTTGCCCCGGCGGTTGCTGCGTCATCTCTCCACCACCAAAACCAGCTTGCGGAGGCGGTCCGCCGGGACCGCCTTGCGGATTGCCTCGCCGTTGTCCCCCACGCATCGACTGCATCGCTTGCATGGCGACGGAAAGTTCCTGCTTGGTCACGCTGCCGTCTCGATTCGTGTCGGCGCGATCAAACAACTGGCCAATCATTTCGACGGGTGATCCACCGGGGGGCCCACCGCGGCCCGGTGGCTGTGCGGAGACGGTGCTTGCAAATGTAAGTATGCCGCTGATAGCGATCAGGCGAAGCGTTGAATTCACGATGGGGGGTCCTTGCGGAGAACGAAGAAGAGGGGGGAGTCGCAAGACTCAATGCGTCATCGAAAGGGGGAGGGGGACACGAATCTCGCAGCTTTTCAAAGGTTTGTCTGATAGCCTTTCTTTCAACCGGAATTCCAACGTTTTCCGCCATTTTCGCCGATGTTGAGCCTCCCGAAATCACGAAGGTGCTTTCTGCCAACGTGCAATTCCTGCAACCGTTTGGCTCGCCTTCCATCCATGCAATTCAGGAGCGAACAATGAGTATTTCTGCCTCGGGGGCCAATTTCTCTTCCCCTACAAGCTTCGGCACTTCATCCACGCGAGGACCTTCCGCAGAAGAGAAGCAAGAGCATCTTGCGGCGGCACTGGAGTCGATCGGAGTCGATTCGTCGACGGCATCGGATGTGTTGAGCCAGGTCGAAGAGACGGTCGATTCGCTGACAGCAAACGGATCGACAACCAGTGAGTCTTCGATCCGCAGCGCCGTCGAAGAAGTTCTCGAAGCCAACGGCATCGACTCAGCTGAAGTCGATGCGGCGATCAAAGGGAACCGACCGCCGGGCCCGCCCCCCCGCGGCCCCAAGCCAAGCGACGAGGAGTCGACGGATCTGGAGTCGGCCCTGCTATCGTCCAATCTCGACACAGGCACTTTGGATTCGTTGCTAACGTCGATCATCGATACGATTCAAGAACTGACCAGCGACTCGTCGACCGAAGTATCCGACGAGTCGATCCGGTCGGCGTTGACCGAAGCGTTTGAAGAGAGTGGCGTCGACATCGATCTGCTGGAACAATCTCTGGGGCAGCCGATTGGATCCAACGGAAGCATTTTGAACCGACTCGCGTGACAGTCGACGACGATTTCCTACAATGGTTGAATGACCAGCAACAGTAAGAAGGAACTGTAGCGCCGAAGCGTTCCATGAACTCTCCGAAGTTCTCCAAGCGAGCCAGCGGGACTTTCAATCGGCAGCGCTTAACCAATCCTCGCCGGAAACCATGGCATCATGAATATTGTGAAGCGCGACGTCACAAGAATCTTGTCGGCCATCCACGATGGAGATCGGCAAGCGGCCAGCGAGCTGTTGCCCTTGGTTTATGAAGAGCTTCGCAAGCTGGCGGCTAGCAAGATGAATCAGGAGAAGTCGGGGCAAACGCTGCAGCCGACGGCTCTTGTTCACGAAGCGTTTTTGCGGCTTGTCGGTGGCGAGACGCCACGAGAATGGGATTCGCGAGGTCACTTCTTTGCAGCGGCCGCCGAAGCGATGCGTCGGATTTTGATCGATAACGCGCGGCGACGGGGCCGCGATAAACGGGGCGGTGACTACGTCCGCCACGAACTGCACGAAGAGAGTGCTTTTGTCGATGCCGAAGATTTCGACGACTTGTTGGCCCTCGACGATGCGCTCAATAAACTGGCCCTCGAAGACACCGAACTGGCCAAACTGGTCGAGCTGCGTTATTTCACGGGGCTGACGATCGAAGAGACGGCGCAAGTCCTGGGGCAGTCCACGCGAACCGTCAAACGCCACTGGGCCTTCGCCCGCGCCTGGCTGCAACGCGAGATCAATGCGTAGCCGCCGAGATCGCAATTTCTCCCAGCTCCCGCCTGCCAACTCCCTGCTGCCCCGTAGTTGCGATTTCTCAAAACTGCATAATTGGAAAGTTGCCGCTGGCGACCGCCGTTCTTTAGGTTTCCGATTTGCCAGGACGAGGGTTTAGTGTCTCGAGGAATTATTGATTACGCGATGATTGTGTCAGCCGGTCTGCTGTACGCGATCGCGCTGAAGTATTTTGTTCTGCCATCAAAAGTAATCCTGACGGGCAGCGAAGGGATCGCGGCGGCTCTCTCTTATTACTTCGAAAACTACTCGCTGTTCATCGTCTTGTATCTGGTGTTCCAGGCGGCGCTGTTGGCGTTTGCATTCGCTCGCGTCGGTCGCACCTTTGCGCTTCGCTCGCTGATCGTTGTCGGCACGGTTGTGCTGGCGCTCGCCGGATTGCCCGAATTACAATTTGCCTCCCCCGAACCTCAAAACGAGCGGATCATCCTGGTCATCTTCGGCGGCCTGTTAGCCGGCTTCGCCAAAGCGCTGGCGTTCAAAAATCGCGGCTCCACCGGCGACGAAGATATCCTGGGGGCCTACTTTGCGATGAAGTATCTGAAGCCGGTCGGATCGATCGCGATCTTTGCCGCCGTCGGTTCGACAGCCTTTGGCCTCGGGATGGAGCTGCTGAAACACGGGCACATCGAATCGGTCGTCAACACGCTGATGTACACCTGCATCTACATCTTCGCGTCCGCCGAGACGTTGAACAATCTGTACCACAAGTTCAAGATCACGATGCTGGTAATCATCACCCGCAATCAAGAGGCGATCGGCGAAGCGATCACCGCCACATCGGCACATCGCACCTACACCGTGCAGCCAGGTATCGGTGGCCACAGCGGCGAATCGTTTTGGATGGTACGGACGATCATCACGCAAGAGGAACTTCCGCACCTGGTCGACGCTGTCGAGGAATCCGACCCAAGCAGCTTTCACTACAATTACGATATCGAAGGAATCTCGCGTCGTTACTACATCACGCCGATCAGTTAGCTGCGTGAGCGATGCGACGCATTACGCTGCCAATTTAAGTCCAACGATTCCACCGATGATCAGCCCGATGCAGGCGATTCGGACCGCCGTCGCCGGCTCGCCAAACAGCAAGATCCCCAGCGATGCCGTCCCAACGGCGCCGATCCCTGTCCAGATCGCGTAACCGGTTCCCAGCGGAATCTCTTTAATCGCATGCGACAGAAAATAGAAGCTGGCGATCATCAGCACGACAGTGATCATGCTGGGCACAAGCCGCGTCCAACCTTCGGTCTGCTTCAATCCGATCGCCCACGCGACCTCCAACAAGCCAGCGATCACTAAATACAACCACGCCATTGACTGGGTCCATTTCCGTTTAAGAGTCAGCCGTTTTTACAGTTTCTATTTTGCTTCGGGCCGCGCATCGGCTGCAGCCCCTTCGTCGCACTTCTTGCATTGCAGCAGATGACCGATCATCCCCGCGCGGCCCGCGGCGGTTGTCACCCAAGGGCGATTCATCCACGGCGGCGTATGGCGAACGTGTTGGTTGTGACCACAGCCTAGCTGAGCGACCCAATCGCCCTCTTCATCGGTGTGGTATCCAATGATCGGTTGCTGCATCGATCGTCGCAGAAGCATCGTGAGAATGATGGGAAAGCCGGCGGCAAACGCATCTATTTAGCTTTGAATCGTTCGCTGGACAACCCGAGGACTTCGGGGATCGATCCAACCGACAGCGGTTGCAGCGACGACGATGCCCGCGGCGGCTGACGGAAACCGGCAACAACGACAAAATCCATCGAGGACTTCGACAGCGAACACGGTTCAGATCGCGGAACAAAAGTTCCAAGCGATCGCTCGGCAAGGCTGTTTCCAAAAAACGTCACGTGCTTCTTTGCGCGAAGTGCAGTTACGGCCGAGTCTGGTTAGAATATCGGGCATGACAATTTTGTATTACGATCCGATTTTCATGGAACACCTGACGGGCGACCATCCCGAACGGGGCGGGCGGATTTTGCCCGCGGTGCGCAACTTGAACTTTCTGGCTTTGGATTCGGCTTGCAAGCGTCCGGCTTGGGAATCGGTTTCGAAAGACCGGTTGTTCTACGTCCATCAACACAAATACATCGAAGCGCTGCAACAGATGGCCGAGACCGGTGGCGGGTTGATCGATACCGATACCGTCGTCAGCCCGAAGTCTTATGAAGTCGCATTAAAGGCGACCGGAGCGGTTTGCGACGCGGTCTGTCGTGTTGTCGCCGGCGAAGACAAGACGGCGTTTTGTCTGATCCGGCCGCCAGGACATCACGCCATGCCCGACCACGGGATGGGGTTTTGCCTGTTCAACAACATTGCCGTCGGCGCCCGCGTTGCGACCAATGAACTTGGAATCGAGCGGGTGCTGATCGTCGACTTCGACGTCCATCACGGCAACGGAACCCAAGCGATGTTCTGGGAAGCCGCCGACGTTGGCTATTATTCGATGCATCGATCTCCCCTATATCCGCACACCGGCGCGGCAGACGAAATCGGCGTCGGCCCCGGCGAGGGAACGACGATGAATCTGCCCGTCGCCTTGGGAACGCCGCGCGAAGAACAACTGGAGACGTTCACCGCCAGCGTGCACGCATTTGCCGACAAGATCAAGCCACAACTGGTGATGGTCAGCGCCGGCTTCGACGCTCATAAAGAGGATCCGATCGGATCGCTGGGGCTCGAGAGCGAAGACTTTCGAACGTTGACACACGTGCTGTTGGACGTCGCCAACAAGCATTCCGACGGCCGATTGGTCAGCGTTTTAGAAGGCGGCTACAACGCCGAAGCGATGGCCGAGTGTGTGCCGATCCACCTGGAACAACTGCTCGAAGCGTAAGCTCTCGGCAGCAAATCACTTTCAGACGACGTTCAGTCTGCGTCCAGCAAGCTCTTCTTGACCATCACGGTATCAAACGATTTGGATCGATCGATTTCGAAACCGCGTCGCTGGAACATCTGGATCATCCGATGGTTCGACGCGGCGGTCTCGGCGACGACCGATTGGATATTCCAACGTTTGCAAATCGTCAGGCACTTATCGGTCATCAACGACCCGAGTCCGCGTCCCTGCCAGCGATCGGCAACCAGGATCGCAAATTCCGCTTCGTAATGATCGGCGTCGGCGACAAACCGAGCAACGCCCGCGATCTGTTTGACGCCGTCTTCGATCACTTCGACCACGATCGCCAGTTCGCGGTCGTAATCGATGAAGCAAAATCGAGACGCCATCGTATGCGTGGCGGTGCGAAACATGTAGCGGAACCGCTGCTGGATCGTTTCGGCGGAACAGCTTTCGATCAACCGATGCCACATCGGTTCGTCTTCGGGTTTGATCGGTCGCAGCACGACGGGAGTGCCGTCTCGCAATTCGATGTTGCGAATGAACTCTTCCGGATAGGGGCGGATCGCCAGATGCGCGAAACGAGAACTCGATTTCCGACGCATCTTCCCATCGAGGATGATTCGCGAATCGAGCGCGATCACATCGCGGTCGCTTGCCAACAACGGGTTGATGTCGATTTCGGCGATCTCAGGGCACTCGACGATCAACTTCGACATCCGCAACAAGCATTCGACCAACAGATCGACGTTCACTCCGCGACGACCGCGGTAACCTTTCAACAGAGGCCACGATTGCAGCGACTCCAACATCCGCCGCGCCAGTCGCTCGTTCAGCGGCGGCAGTTCCATGGCGTAATCTTGAACCAACTCCGCCGTGATCCCTCCCGCACCAACCAACAGCACCGGTCCAAAGACGGGATCGCGCTTCGCCCCCAGGATCAATTCGCGGCTGAGCGATGCAACAACCATCGGTTGCACCGTCACTCCACCAAACTCAAAACCGAATCGATGTTGCGCGACGCGGCGGCCGATCTCCTGATACGCTTCGCGAACTCGGTCGCCGCTTGTCAAGTTCAGCTCCACACCATCGACGTCGGTCTTGTGCATGATCTGCGGTGAATAGACCTTTAAGACGACGGGGTATCCCAGCCGATCGGCGATCGCAACCGCTTCCTCCTGCGATCGAGCGATCTCGGTCTCCGCGACTCGAAAGCCGTAATTCTTGAGCACCAACTTCGATTCGTATTCGCTGAGCGGAGTCCGTTCGCCTGGCCTCTCGTTGACAGCGTCGACGACACATCTTCGCCGCTCGGCTTCGTCGACAGGAAAGGTCAGCGGGACCTCCAACGGTGTTTCGCACAACATCTCGCGGTTGCGGCCATAACGCACCAACTGCATGAACACCCGCACGCATTTTTCCGGCGTCGCGTAGACCGGGACGCCCCCCTGCGTCAACCGCCGGATCCCTTCGGCCACCCGAGTGCAGCCCATCCACGACGCCAAGACAGGTTTTGTCGTCGACTTGGCGGCGGCGATCACGGCGTCGGCGACCCCACTGGGGTCAGTCGTCGCTTGCGGTGCCAGCAGCACCAAAACGGCATCGACGTTGCGATCGCGGATCACGGTTTGCAGCGCCGATGCGTACCGCTGTTCGCTCGCGTCGCCAATCACATCGACGGGGTTGCAGCGAGACCAAGCGGCTGGCAATTGGGCGTCCAATGCTGCGATCGTCGAATCTGAGAATTGTGCAAGCTTGCCGTTCCGCTGCAACAAGGCATCGGTTGCCATCACGCCAGGGCCGCCAGCGTTGGTGACAATCGCCAACCGGTCGCCGCATGGCTTGGGGTGTCGAGCCAAGAATTCGGCGCTGTCGAAGAGGTCGTCGAGTTCGTTGGCGCGAACGATTCCCGCCCGCGCGAACGCAGCTTCATACGCGCTGTCGACACCGACCATCGCGCCGGTATGCGATGCCGCCGCCGCCGCGGAAGCGTCGAACCGCCCCGACTTAAACGCAATGATCGGTTTGGATTGCGTGAACGCGCGAGCCGCCGAAAGGAATGCGCGAGCTTCGGTCAACGATTCGACATACAGAACGATCGACTCGGTCCACGGGTCCTCGGCGAAATAATCGATCAGTTCGGCGATGGTCACATCGGCCATGTTCCCGATCGACACAAACTGAGAGAAACCTACGTTCTGGTTGATCGCCCATTCGAGGATCGGGGTGCAGAGTGCACCGGATTGCGAGATGAAAGCCACGTTGCCCGCCGGTGGCATCTCGCTGGCCAGACTTGCGTTGAGATGTCGATGCGGCGAGATGATCCCAACACAATTGGGACCGATGATTTTTGTCCCGGGGAACGTCTTGGCGACCGCAACGATTTCGTCTTGCAAGCGAGCCCCTTCGGCTCCGACTTCGCGAAATCCAGCCGACTGGATGATGATCCCGCGAATGCCCGCTTCCCCGCACCGTTTGACAACATCGGGAACCGTCGCCGCGGGCGTACAGATGATGGCCAGGTCCACCGTCTCGGGCAACGCGGCGACCGACGCGAAACTGGGCAACTGCAGGATCGTTTCGTAGTTCCGATTGACGGGATAGATCCGACCGCGAAACCCGCCATCGACAAGGTTTTTCAGCGACAACCTGCCGACACTCTCCGGTCGCTCACTGGCACCGATCACCGCAATGCTCTTGGGTGAAAAGATCTTCTTGAGGTGCTTTGAGGTCATCGGTGGAGTTCTTTTCCAATCACTGCGGGGTCAAATTCCCAGTAGGCGCCGGATTGCCCGACGGTCATCGGCAACGGCTGCGATGCGTTGGGCAGCCTTTTGCGGATCGCGATGATCGATGTATTCCATGTGCACCGAAACGGGGATCCCCGCGATCGGATCTTTCCGCAGCGAATCATAAAAGCTGCTGGCGACCAGCCCCGATCCCAACGGAACGTTCTCGACCTTCGCCTCGTTCCACCGAAAATCTTTGCAATACAACGCGCCGACATGCTCGCGCAACATGCTCCAATGTATCGGCCATGACATGCCGGCTTCAACGGTAGCATGGCGGATGTCGAACGCGACGGCCAATTGTTCTTTCGGCTGATCGGCGGCAATCCGGTAGAGATCCCACAGTCCTGCGCCGCAATACCGCGTGCCGGCGTGATTCTGGTAGAGCGCCGTGATCCCCAGCTCGCGATTCAGCTGCACCAACTGCTCGACCTGGCGGGTGAATTTTTCCAATTGTGGCAGAATCGGCCGGTCGAGATCGTACCGATAATAAGCCATGCGGTAGTAGCGGATTCCCGCCTTGGCCGCCGCTCGCAATGTTGGTTCAGTCAACCGTTGATCGACGCTGTTGACATCGCTAGCAAACAGCACGACTTGCTTTTCTTTAGCCGCCAACGCATCGACCAGCTTGGGCAACTGGTCGGCAACTTTCGCCGGCTCCACCTGGCCACCCTTGCGCACCGTCGCTTCGATCCCATCCCACTGCTGCTTGACCAACAGATCGGCCAGCTCTGAGAAACTCAACATCTGCAGCGGCTTGGCGAACACACACAGCGGCCCCCACGGAGACGGCGAATCCGCAGACGCCTTGTTTTCATCGGCCTGAGTCCAGCGAGCGGTCAGCCCCGCAGCGAGTGCGCCCATGGCGACGCGTCGGTTGTATTTCATGTTATTGCAAAGAGAGTGTGAATCGCGGTGTCGTTGTAGTTCAAGAAAAGCTTTGAATAGTGTAACCGTTGCAGAGCCGGAGCGTTCAAATTTCCGGGCACGCATCGCGCGCAATTCAGAGCTTGAGCTCGGCAGATTTTTGACAACCCAACGCGTAAACGGGGCACCACGTGAATTCCGCGCTTACACGTCGGGCTACCAATTCCTGCGACGCTTCCGTTTCGAAAAGTGATTTCGCCTGCGGCTAACTCCGACTCCGCTTGCCAATAGTGCACACGAACGTATACATTAAATGACGGCTCGGCACGAACACACGCGCCGGCAACTCACCTCAATTTTTTGGAGCAGCATCGGATGGCAATCTCTCACGCAAAATCTGGCGAGATCATCGACGTCGGTCCCTTGGGCGACGCGCTCTCCTCAACGAAGACTTCTGCGCTTCTGAAGTCGGATGAAATGGAACTGCTGCGGCTGGTACTGCCCGCTGGCAAGACGATCGCCGAGCACAAGGCGCCAGGCGAAATCACAGTGCATTGCCTCGAAGGCCGAATTCAATTCACAGCTCTCGGCGCGACCCAGGAACTGACCACCGGCCGACTGTTGCACCTTCCCGCTGGCGAACCTCACGCGCTCCACGCCATCGAAGATTCGTCGCTGCTGGTGACGATCGTGCGTCGTCCATCGAAAACGTAACCGACGCCGCGACGGCAAAGACCGCCCCATGATGACCACGAGTCCGTCGCAGCGGTCCCAGATCCTGTTCCCGTCTTCTTATCGTGAACATCAGCCGTTCCAACTGCTGCGAGTTTCCCAGGAACGACTCCTTCAAAAGCCGACGATCTTAAGACTTAGACGAACGCGAATTTTGAAATTCGGACATCACTACTCCGAAGCCCATGTCAATTAACCAACGGCACTCTCGGTCGCTCAAGCCCCCCACCATCCGCGTTGAGCGCCGCGGAAACCGACCGAGTGGTCAGCCCAACAATGATTTCCCATCGAAGCATCTTGCCGCCAACTTCGCATCCAAAGTAGCCCCTGGAAAATTCAGGAAAACGTTGGGAGGCCCCACCGCCCCCCCCCGGAGCCATTGAACCAATCATCTACCTTGACTAGTATTTGCCCATGGAATGCCGTTCTTGGGCATTTCAGCGGACATTATCGCTTTTTACTTCAAATTACGGTGTGAAATAGAATGGCTCGAACTTCATTCCGACGCGGCTTTACGCTGGTCGAATTATTGGTCGTCATCGCAATTATTGGGATCTTAGTCGGGTTATTATTGCCAGCGGTGCAACAGGCCCGCGAAGCAGCTCGCCGCATGCAGTGCACCAATCATCTGAAGCAATTTGGATTGGCATTGCACAATTACCACGACACCTTCAACGCCCTGCCGTATCGCCAGGGAGGGCCCGACCAATCGACGGTCGCCGCCGCCAATCCACCGCGTCGGTTTTCTGGCTTCGTTTCGCTATTGCCGTTTATCGAACAAGAGAATCTGTATGAAGCAGCTTTGACCAACACGCAATACGTTTGGAACACAGGGTTCGCGCCGTGGCAGGCGAAGTCACAAGTTGCGGAATTTTTGTGCCCGTCGGACTCGCTTGTCGGCAGCCCCTATGCTGAGATCAATTATTCATTGAGCATGGGCGACAGTGTTGGGAGCGATTACTCGATTTCTGGTACCAATTTAAACTCCCTTGGTGTTCGCGGAATCTTCGGGATGGAAACGCACACCCGATTTCGCGACGTTACCGATGGGTTGTCGAACACCGTCGCGATGTCCGAATTCCTTAAACCGACCACGACCAACCGTATTGGAGCGGCCGTTTCGAACGACTCCACCAACCCAATCAATTGCAAAGCACGGCTGGTAAATGGTGTCTACACCGCTTCGAGTTCTCTGATCACTCCAGATCGTTGTTTGGGCTACCGCTGGGCCGATGGCCGGCCGGGCTATTGTGCGTTGACGACGATCCTGCCCCCCAATAGTGCCACGTGCAGTTCACAAGCCTCCGGCGGACTATACACGGCCAGCAGCCGACATCCGGGCGGAGTTAACGCGGTATATGTCGATGGCAGCGTGCATTTTGTGGCCGAGACGATCGACACCGGTAACTTGGCCGCCGCCGTTCCAAGCGTCTCCAGCGGGGCGTCGAGCCCGTTTGGGGTTTGGGGAAGCCTCGGATCGAAGTCGGGGGGCGAAACGCATCAATAGTTGTCGCGTCGTCCACTTTTGTTTCAAGTCCTCCAATTCAACCTTCACTGAAAATGCAATTCATCTCCCACTTTAAACTGACCTGGTTAACAGGTCTTTTACTCGTCGCCGGTTGCGGCGACATCGGCACCTGGAGCGACAGCCGGCAAGTGATGCTGTATCCCGTTTCGGGAATCGTTACGCTTGATGGGCAACCGGTCGAGGGTGCGCAAGTGATCTTTCAACCGGCCGGCGAATCTCAACAAAACCTGCTTGGCACTGGCGAGACCGATGCGTCGGGACGCTTTTCGTTGGTGACCGTCCAAGCTGGCGAAGGCGCCGTGGCCGGCACTCACAACGTGAGCGTTTCCAAAAGGGTCGTAACGGGTGTAAACACCGACGCGGACGTCGATTTAGAGATCTTCGTTCCGTCAGTAACCGAAGAGAATCAGTTGCCGGAAATCTACAACGCGTTTGAGACTTCAGGCCTGACATTCGACGTCTCCGACCAACAGGCGACCGAAATTTCGATCGCGTTGGAAACTCAGACACCGTAGCCTCCCCTCTGTGACGGTCGACCGCCGGTTGATGCCATTTCCCCGGCACCAACCGGCCATTTCTCGGGCCCCGTGTTCCGGGGCCGGGGTGCTGCGTGCGTCCTATACCTCACGCCGACCACCGACCACGACCGTGATTGCTTACCGTAGCGTTCTGCCGTCGAATTAAGCGGCAATTCCACAGAGTGGTTCGCAGGATTTTGCGTTGGCGACACCATGAACCTGCAGCGACACCGCGGATGTCAACGCGGTCAGACAGTGTCAGCGGAGGTTGACGCAATTTATGCCGATTGAACGGTTTGCGCGACTCCACAGCTGAATTTACGCAATTTTAACCATCTGGCATGTTGATTGCGTAGTTCTTCTTGTGACACCACGGGGGTGCCGATTCTGGTCCACTTCTTAGAAGGAGCCCCAACATGTTGATGCGCAATCCTGAGATGATGCTGCACGATTCAAACGATCGGACTCAAAACACTGCTGCTTCCACTTCCCGCGAAAATTTGCTCGGGCAAGTGATCGTGATGCTCTTACTGATGATCGCGATCCTGCTGCGAGCACTGTGACAATCTCGTGCGAGCCAAGTTGGCAAGACAAACATGTCGCCGAACTTTCGGTTTCCGTTCGCGAAGCACGGAGACCGCTTCCGAAACAGCGTGGCAAAACATCGCACCGACACCTTTACATCACCAAACACCGTCCAATGGCACTGCGATTGCCCTTGGAAACGGGTGCGACTTGATTCCAACCGCTTCACCAACATGGATGGTGCCGATGTCATTTGATCGATGGAGCCAGGAGAATGAATTCCTGAATGCCTTGGCAACAAATCTAGTCCGCGAAACCCATGGTCTGATCGAAGACTTATCGATCGATTCGGATCGTGACTCCGCCATTGTTTACGGCACAGTGTCGTCATACCACGACGTGCAGCGGGCCATCCACGCGACCCAGTCTTTTGGTCGTGAGCAGACGATCTTTGCGAGGACTAGGCTCTCCTTTCGAGTGTGCGGTCGAACGCTCGATTTGACCGTCCCCCATCTCGGTGCAACACGGCGGGTGCCAACGCCAGCGGACAGTTGTCAACGCGAGTTAACGCTGATTTCGTAACCGCGGCGACACATCCAAAGCAAATCGCTTGACCTGTGCATCGTTGCAGCAGCTGGCAAAAAATCGTTTTGCCGCGGCCCTTATATTTTGCGACTCACGGCGTCGAACCGATCATTTGGTCCGCCGCTTGCATTAGCAGCCGACTCGGTAGGCAACTCTTACATCGCCCCAAGAACACGCTTGCCACTGCGTGCTTCGATTGATATCACCAACTAACAACATGGACCTCGGCTATGGCTGTTCGAAAAATTGTCGTCACCCGTCAGGACTGTCAACGCCTTGAAAGCATGCTTGCTAGCGATTTCACGCAAGCGCTTTGCAACAAAGGCAATTTGAAGAACTTGCGCGGCGAACTTGCGCTCGCTCGGATCGTCGAGCCCGATAAGGTTCCCCCGGATGTCGTCACGATGGGATCGACAGTCCGCCTGCTGGATCTCGACTGCGACGAACTGGAAACGTTTACGTTGGTCTATCCCGACGAAGCGAACATCGCCGAAGGAAAACTTTCGGTCCTAGCGCCGATCGGGACCGCCATCCTCGGCTACCGGGTGGGAGATATGGTATGTTGGAAAGTCCCTAGCGGCGAAAGCCGAACACGTATCGAAGAGGTCTTGTTCCAGCCCGAACGAGATCAGCCAGCCGAAAATCCGACAAGCCTAACGACTTGATGCACGTACCATTGCCAGTAGACCAAAGCGGTTCCGATTCTGAAAACCAATCCGGGCCGCTGTTGCCGCGGCGACCAATCGATCGTCTCGCCCGTCCGCTGGCCCGCTTCTTACATATCGAAGCGACTAGCGGCATCGTGCTGATGATCTGCACCGCCGTGGCGATCGGGCTGGCAAATTCTCCCTGGGCCGAAACCTATCTGGGGTTTTGGAAGACCAAAGTCAATCTGCAGTTTGGTTCGTTTCAATTTGAGCATTCGCTTCAGCACATCATCAACGATGGCCTGATGGCGTTGTTCTTTTTTGTGATCGGGCTGGAGGTCAAACGCGAACTCGTTCACGGCTCGCTCTCGGACATCCGCCGAGCCACGCTGCCGATAGCGGCTGCGCTGGGGGGGATGATCGTTCCGGCCGGCATCTACCTTTCGATGCAGTACGGCCAGCCTGCGGTTCGCGGCTGGGGAATTCCGATGGCGACCGACATCGCGTTTGTCGTCGGCTGTCTGGCGCTGTTGGGGTCGCGCGTTCCCAACAGTCTCCGCGTGCTGCTGCTATCGTTGGCGATCGTCGACGACATCGGTGCGATCATCGTGATCGCAATCGGTTACACCGACCACTTGGACGTTCGCTTCCTGGGCATGGCTGCGGTGGTCATCGGTGTCGTGCAGTTGTTTTCGTATCTCGGCGTCCGGCGTTTCCCCCCATATATCGTCGCCGGTCTGATCGCTTGGTTTGCATTCCACGAATCGGGAGTCCACGCCACGCTTG
Source organism: Rosistilla ulvae (assembly GCF_007741475.1). Classification (NCBI taxonomy): domain Bacteria; kingdom Pseudomonadati; phylum Planctomycetota; class Planctomycetia; order Pirellulales; family Pirellulaceae; genus Rosistilla; species Rosistilla ulvae. Next base: position 5,956,610 of record NZ_CP036261.1, read on the forward strand.
CCGGCGTGATCCTGGGACTGATGACGCCAGCCAAAGCGTCGATCGTTCCCGAGCGCTTTCGCGTCTACCTCAATCAAACCAGCAAGTCGTATGAAGCGGACGAATCGGAAGTGCGAGTGCGACGCGGCGAACAGGTTCGGATGCTGCAGCGGATATCGCGCGAGACGATCTCGCCGTTGGAGTATTTGGAAACGGCGCTGCACCAGTGGAGTAGCTATCTGGTGATCCCAATCTTTGCGTTGGCTAACGCTGGCGTCGCGTTTCAGTTGAGCAACGTCAACGACCCGGTGGCGCTCGCCGTCATCTTGGGCTTGATTGTTGGCAAGCCGCTGGGCGTGCTTGCGTTCAGTTTGCTGGCGGTCAAAAGCGGCCTGGCGCGGTTGCCCGAGGGACTCAATTGGTCCGTCTTGGCTGCCGGCAGCTTCCTGGCGGGGATCGGTTTCACGATGGCTCTGTTCATCGAGGGACTCGCCTTTGGCGGCGATAGTTTCAACAACGCCAAGACCGGAATCCTCGTCGGCTCGGGAATCAGCGCCGTGCTGGGGATGACGTTCCTCTTGTGGACACTCCCCAAACCCGCAGCTCAATCGTCTTAGAGTGCCCCGGCACGCACCACAGCCGACGGACACCACTTCAAGAACCAAAGCGAGCAAAAATCTCTACCGCGTCCCCTGGATCCCCACACGCTCAAAAGTCCTGTTGAAGCCGCCCGTCACGAAAGTTTTCATCCAACCCGGGCTCCGCGACCGTCCCAAACGCCACGCCGCACTCACCGCGGCATCCCAAGTCCACCTCTAAGTGATATCGTATGATGCGTGTTCTTGATGGCCTAGGCGAACGGGCCATCAAGGGCATGAACGGTTCTTGACGCGTCAAGCAATAATTGCCCGCGCTGAGCGGCTTCTTAACAGACACTCAGCGCTGTGCCAGCGATTTCGACCAGATCGCACCAGGCGGGTGCGTCGAGCCAGAATCCATGCAAAATATGCGGGGGCAAGTCTCGCATATCGTCGCGCATCGGACGCCCATTCCAGTCTGCGAGTGCTGGATAAATCCGGCACAACGCTCGATGCAAAACACGATCTGCACCTGCCCAGTATCGATCAACTCATCTCACGTTTGCCGAGACATCTCCAAGTCCTCCAGCGGTCACCCCCGTGAAATACCGTGCCGCCTGCTCTTCCCGCAGCGCCCGAACCGCAAACATTAAGTACAGCCGACACCAGAGTGGCGATCATTTTGTGGGCGTCCCCAGGGCTAATGACTTTTTCTAACTGCAGCGGCTCAGGGAACGGTAACCCAACGCGTAAGCGAAGAATTCACTAGGCGTCTCTTATGCGCGTCGGGTTATCAAGAGTGCCTAACCCCAAACATTAAATAGCCCTGTGAGTGCCCGGATACTGCCATTCTGTACACGAAGGAATACTCACCGAACGTATCCTAGGGTCGCGTATCCATCACTAAACACCACACCGCTTAGGAGACAAACAGATATTACGCTGCATAGCGACCAGTCTTGGGGCAGATCTCCCTATGCCACGCTAAACGCTTCCTCTATAAGCAAAGTGCGTTGCAGTGGAAAGGATTCAAGCCTTGGAGCTTTCGAGGCATTGTGACGCTTAAATTTGCTATAGATGGAATCACGCACGAGAACCGTTTTCCATGCAACACCCAACGCAATAACATGAATTCCGTACGTTGGCGCTGCCCTGCCGAAATTGGGCAAACGATGCGCATACTTCAATGGGTTCTCATTGGCACATACTTGCCATCGGCAATTGCGTTTGGGCAGGCATTGTCTGTTGGGGACGCGAATTCGTCCGTCGTCACCACTCGCATCGTACCTCTCTACTATTCCCAAGACGTCGCGGAAGTCATGTCATTGGTGCGAGGGCACTTGCCGGAAAAGGTCGTGCCACCAGTCGATTCCTCAATCGCCGCATTGCAGCAGCTGAGCGCTGAGCGTCAGAAATTGCTCGATCGTCGGAAAATGCTTTCCGACGATGCGACATCCGGCAGCAACATTCAGGAACCCTTGGCATCGGCGCTCGGAATCGGAAGCGCTGCTGATCCCAAGGATTCTGAGTTGCAACGGATTGATCGGTCGCTCGCACAGATCAGCGCCAACGAGCAAGCGATTCGCGCCGAAGCATTTAGGCGGGGCAACGAATCGCCAGTGACTACAAACAACCAGATGTGGGAACCGAGCGCGAATTCCTCCGACATCACCCAACATGTGCAAATTGGTGTCGCAGGGCAGGGCCGATTGCATCTTCGAGGCCCGTTGGAGGGCGTCAATGCAATCACTCGAATGCTGCACAAGCTTGATCAACCCGTCGGGCAGGTCAAGATTGGCATCCACGTTCTGCAACTGGATGGCTCCAACGATGAAGACATCGAAGACATGCACATTGCTATCAATGAAGTTCTCTATCACGCGCGGTTCATGGCCCGGGAGTCTCAGCAACTGTTTCATTTTGCGTTTCGGACCGTTGTCAGCCAGGTACATGCCGAAAATCCAAACAGCTTCGCCGAAGCGTTCTTTTTTGATTCGTGCATCAGCAACTTTCGCGAACTACACAACGCCAACAAAGGCGAAATCTCAGTCGAGGCATTTGACTCGCGGGACATCGTTAGCACACTTTTTTTCGTGGCAATCGCTAAGTCTCACGTACGACAAAAGGTTCTTGCCGAATTCCATCGACTGGTTGCCAACGAATTCCCCCGTTTTCACGAACGGTACCGGATGGCGATGTTAGCGTCGGTGCCAAAGAATCCAGACGCTAGCGGTTTTCGCATACCGGGCTTCACTTCCAGCGAACCCGACACCCCGACGATCGAAGTTCACGAGCCCGATTTTTCTTTCTCACGAATCACGTCTTACCTTCAATCACTGGGACAGGACGATGCAGCGGCAAATAGCGTTCAGGTTGCGTTGGTACGTTTTCAACGAGCGAGTATAGCGCTCCAAACCACCGGTGCGGCGATTGCGAAAATGCGTGACCATCGAGTGCTTTTTCAAGCCTCACAAACGCGCGATGGTTCCACCACCACAGCTCATCCGATTTCGGGAGAAGTGATGAGCATCGCGGCCTTTTGCCAACTGACGGATCGAGTCATTCACGAGCGAGAAAAGAAATACTTGGATCATCAAGAAAGCCTCCGAGGCGAAGTGGCAATGCTTGACGGGCACTTGCGAAGTCTTGCCGAGGCGTTCGAAGAGGATGTTCGACGACAGTTTTATGAGCCTGTCCTCGGGGATCTACGTGGTGCATCGCACGGTTGGAAGGTGCAGATGGGGCAACTCCAAACGACGACGATCGTTACCAACGACCGGCAGCGAGCACGCGTTAGCCCCGAACAAGTTGCGGTATTGGATCAACCTAAGCGAGCAATTTTGTTGCAAGAGGGGTTGGAGGTCGCCAACGGTCTGGCCCAGGAAGCGCGTGGCCTCGGCCTGTCCATTGCAGCGCAGACGGCAAGTGAAACGATGGTCCCGGGAAGCAGCGGTCTGCTGTCAGCCGCAGGCGTTACGCAGGCGCCAGGTAAACACCTTGAAGCATTGACAACAAAAACCTCGCGTCGGACAGTAACCGTTGGGGATGAGATTGATTTGACCCCGGTCATCCAACCAGACGGCACAAGTGTTGCTTTTCATCTGCTCTATACGCATTCGCCTCGTGTCGAATCGTCCGACGAAGACGCCTCCAGCACTTCAGGCATTCGACGCCACTTCGTCGAGTCTCAGGTCCATGCACAAAGCCACGACTTCAGCGAAGTCAGTCGATTTCGTGTCGCAATTCGCTCTAAGCAACAGGGCAACGGAGTTGCGCTGATGGAGAACATTCCTCTTGTGGGCGGACTGTTCCGTCCACGCGAGAGTCTGGTGACAACGAGTCAGGAGAACATCATTTTTGCCGATGTCGTCATCTATCCCACATCTCGATCATTAGGTGACAGTTGGCTCGCATTCAAAGACAGCGGCCCAATCAACCAACGCAACGAACATCCTGCAGGTGTGCCCGGCTCGCAAGACGTGAATCTGGTGCACTGGGTTGAACGGACTTTGAAACAGCATGCGGAAACCACGCTCTTGGTCCCCACCGAAACGTCGCCGACATTGCTTGCATCGCCACCCTCGAGCTACGCACCGCCTTCCGCAAGCAATGGTTTCCGACGTTGATGAAGACTTGGTACACACGGATTCAACAGTTACGGCGCAGTATTCGAACCCAACGGTCAGAGCAAACGCATGCAATAGGATTCTTGCCGACAACGGGGGTGAAGCTATTGATTCTCACGCTTGCGTGGGGATGCTTGCTCGATTCAATTCCACTTGCGCGTGCCGATGAATTTGACCCTTTTGCGACGCCGGTGGCTGAGCCGCTCGTTGTCATGCCGCAATGGGGATGGCACTTTCTTCCCGAGGGATTGATCTATCATCCCTACCTCGCTGGACCGAAAGAATCGCGAACGAGTATCGAACTGCTGAAGAACGATGATTTTGGCTGGATCTACGATTCTTCGATCGGAGGCCAATGGGGATTCTTACGCGTCGGTTCGGACGATCCTTACTCTCCTACCGGTGTGCAGTTCGATCTTGAAGCGTCCGCACAAATGCGTCAAACCAACCTTGCCTCCCTCGATCTCCTCACCAGTGATATTCGTGTAGGGTTTCCTGTTTCGTTTGGGCGTAATAACCATCAAACCAAGCTCGGTGTCTACTTTTTGCGTTCACATCCCACCGACAGTTTGATCGATAGAATTCCCACGCTCCGCAATGAAGATTTTTTCCAACGTCAATCGCTCGTGCTCGGACATTCTCGGTACTTTGCTGAGCGATTTCGGTTGTACGGCGAGGCTGGTTATGCCTTTAAGTCGACGATCAGCAAAAAATGGGAACTCCAGTTTGGTGCTGAATACGCTCCGGTGATGCCAACCAATTGTTTCGGTGCACCTTTCATCGCCGCCAACGCTTACCTCAGGGAAGAGGTCGATTTCGGTGGGACATTCACATTGCAAGCCGGTTGGGCATGGCGTAAAAAAAATGGACGACTGTTTCGAATCGGCGCTCAGTATGCGAACGGAATGAGCAATCAATTCGCGCTCCACGACCGGTACGAGCAACAGCTTGGAATTGGCATATGGCACGATTTCTAGGGTTCTGCAACTCGACCATTAGCCTTCAGGCGAGCTTGTGAATTGACCCAGCTGACTTGTCTCTTGCGATTCCGATCGCATGTTTGGAACGGGTGGGGATGGTTGGGGATCGTGATGGGCTGGCCAGCTGGTAGATGCGACTCGAAGAATCTGCTGTTAGCGGGTTCTGTTGCGGTTCGGGGAGAACTCTATTTAGCACCGAGAGTCTTGGATCTGCAGTTCAAATACCTCACGTCCCGCCAGCGGAGTGGCGGGACTACGGTTGCAAGACCGCGGTGGCACGATTTTCTGGACTCCCGCCGCTTGGCCCGCTATCTTGGTGCCAGTTCTCCCTCGCCCCCCTCTCTCCTTCCCGCCGCCTCATTCCCCAAGGAATGTTTGTATGGATCGAACGACCCGCGACTCCGCGGCCACTGTCGTCAGATGGGGGCTTTTTGTTTGGCTGGCTTGCACGCTGCAGCTGAGTTTATCCGCGGATCAACCGCTGGCGAAGACCGATCCTCGCCCCGCTTGGACCACTTCGCAAATCTCCGGATCGCCTGAACCGCCACTTCCCTATACGACCGAGCGCGCCTTCCCGTCGCTCTCCTTCAATCGCTGTTTGGATATCACCGCCGCCCCCGGCAGCGACCGACTGTTTGTCGTCGAGGAACGGGGTAAAGTCTTTTCGTTTCCGAATCGGTCGGATGTGGAATCGGCTGATCTCGTGATCGATTTGGCGAAAGCGATCCCCGGAGTTAGCCGCGTCTATTCGCTGACCTTCCATCCCGATTTTGAAACCAATCGCTACTGCTACGTCTGTTACATCAAAAAGGCTGGTGAGCCCGATGGCACGCACGTGGCTCGGTTTAAAATGACCGACGCCGACCCGCCGACGATCGATGCGGCCAGCGAAACGACTCTGCTCACCTGGCTCTCCGGCGGCCACAACGGCTGCTGTTTGAAGTTTGGCCCCGACGGCTGTCTCTACATTTCCACCGGCGATGGCGGTCCAGCCAACCCGCCCGATCCGGAACACGCCGGGCAGGATGTCAGCAATTTGCTGTCCTCAATTTTGCGGATCGACGTCGACCAAACGACCGCAGACCGGAACTATCAGATCCCGCCCGACAATCCGTTTGTCGATCTCGCCGGCGCGCGAGGCGAAGTCTGGGCGTACGGTTTGCGAAATCCGTGGCGGATGAGTTTCGATTCCGACACGGGCGACCTGTGGGTTGGCGATGTCGGCTGGGAACTTTGGGAGATGCTCAATCGCATCGAGCGCGGCGGAAACTATGGTTGGTCGGTTCTAGAGGGTTCGCACCCGTCGAATCCCGAACGGAAACGCGGTCCGACACCGATCCTGCCACCGACGATCGAACATTCGCACACCGAATCCTCTTCGATCACCGACGGCCTGACCTACGTCGGATCTCGGCTGCCCGAGCTCCGCGGCACGCACATCTACGGCGACTACGACACCGGAAAAATCTGGGGCTTCCGCTATGAAGCGGGCCAGGTTGTCGAGCACCGAGAACTAGCCGACACCACGCATCGGATCGTTTCGTTTGGCGAAGATAACAACAACGCGATGTACCTGCTGGACCACACTGCCGGGACGATCCAGCGGCTGGTCGCCAATCAGCCCACCGAGCAACCGAGCCGCTTTCCGCGAAAGCTCAGCGAAACCGGGCTCTTCGATTCCGTTGTCGATCAAACCCCGATGCCGGGCGTAATCCCCTATTCGATCGCCGCCCAACCGTGGGCCGATCATGCAGTCGCCCAGCGGTTTGTCGCAGTTCCCGGCAACGGGGTGATCGAAACCAAGCCAAAAACTTGGGCATTTCCGACCGGGACAGTCCTCGTTAAAACGCTGTCGCTCGACTTGGAACAAGGCAACCCCGCGACGCGGCAACACGTCGAAACGCAGATCTTGCACTACGATGGCATCGATTGGTTGCCGTATACCTACGCCTGGAACCAGCAGCAGACCGACGCCACGTTGGTCCCCAGCGATGGCGATCAACGCGCGTTCGAAATCGTCAACGCGGCATCGCCCGGCGGTCTGCGGAACCAGACATGGCGATTTGCCGGGCGAGCCGAATGCCAGCGATGCCACAACTCGTGGTCGGGTCCGCCGTTGGGCTTTAACACTCTGCAATTGAACTGCGATCTCGATGACGGCGACGCCCCTGTTTCGCAGCTGGATCGACTGGCCGAGATCGGATTGATCGACAAACCGATCGATCCTAAAGATCGCGAAGGCTTAGTCGACCCAAGCGATACGTCGGCGGAGACCGATCCCCGAGCCCGAGCTTATCTTCAAGCGAATTGCGCCCATTGCCATCGCCAGCATGCGGGGGGCGCTGTGTTGTCGAAGATGCATTCCGACATTCCCCTTGCCGAAACGAATATGCTCGACGCCCGCCCATCGCAGGGAACGTTTGGCATCCATTCGGCGCATGTGATCACGCCCGGCGATCCGCTGCGTTCGGTACTTTGGTACCGGATGGCGAAGCTCGGCAGCGGCCGGATGCCTCATATCGGCAGCAGCGAAGTCGACGTGGCGGGGCTGGCATTGATCGAAGATTGGATCGGGCAACTGCCGCCAAGTGAGTCGTCTTCCGATCCGGCAGCGCTCCGGCGCCAAGCCGATGCGTTGGCGGCACTTGCGGAATTGGAACGGTCGGCTGAAACGGAAGCTGACGCCGAAGCGTCGCTCGAAAAACTGTTGTCGACAACCGAAGGGGGCCTGCTGTTGATGAGGTCGTTGCAGCAGAAGTCGCTTCCCGAGGCGGCCGCTTCGCTGGCGATCGCTCGCGCTGCGAAGCATCCTGACGCCGGTATCCGCGATCTCTTTGAACGCTTTCTGCCAGCGGACCAACGCGTGGAGCGATTGGGCAATGTCGTTGCGACCGATCAAATCCTGGCGTTCTCGGGCGATGCAGATCGCGGCCGATTGGTCTTCTTCGAAACCGCAGGTGTATCGTGCAAGAACTGCCATCGGATCGGTGACACCGGAACGGTGGTCGGTCCCGACCTGACAACGATCGGCAAAAAACTCTCCGCCGCCGAATTGCTCGAAAGCATCCTCGAACCCTCTAAGCGAATCGACGCCCCCTACCTGACCTACCTGTTGGAAACAATCGATGGCCGCGTCTTAAGTGGCCTGCTGGTCGATAGGGATGACAACCAGGTGACGCTTCGCGAAGCGACCGGTACCGTTGTTGTCGTCGCTGCCGACGATATCGAACAACTGGTCCCGCAGCGGAAGTCGCTAATGCCCGAACTGTTGGTCCGCGACCTCACCTCTCAACAGGTCGCCGACCTGTTGTCCTACCTGATTTCGTTAAAGTAATCCCCGCCTCAGAAATCAACGAGTGGAATCATGCCATCTCCATCGAAGCCCACGCGTCGAGCCTTCTTAGCCAGCACGGCGATCGCAGCCGCCAGCAGCCCGTGGTTGAACGTCGCCACCGCCGAAACGCCCACGGTAAAAACAAAATCGGTCGCGGCGGTCCTCACCGCATACGAACACGGTTTGCACGCCGACGTTCTGATCGGCAAGATCCTAGAAGGTTGGAAACAGGACGGCGGACCGGGGCCGCGTTTGACGCTCGCCTCGATGTACGTCGACCAGTTCACCGATAGGGACATGGCTCGCGGGCTCTCTCAAAAATATGGCTTTCCGATTTTTGAAACGATCGAAGAAGCTGTCACCGTCGGCGGCAACACGATCCCCGTCGATGGCGTGATCAGCATTGGGGAGCACGGCGATTATCCGTGGAACGACAAAAAGCAGCATCTTTATCCACGCCGTCGCTTTTTCAAAGAGATCACCGATACGTTTGTGAAATACGATCGTGTCGTCCCGGTCTTCAACGACAAGCATCTCGGTCCGGTCTGGAAAGATGCGAAATGGATGTACGACCGCGCCGTCGAACTGAACATTCCTTTTATGGCGGGTTCTTCGATGGCGGTCGGCTACCGCACGCCCGAGATCTCCGTCCCGCCGGGCTGCCCCATCGAAGCCGCAGTGGGCATCGGGTACTCCGGTCTGGACATCTACGGCAGTCACGCGTTGGAATTTTTCCAGTGCCATGTCGAACAGCGACCCGGCGCCGAGCAGGGCGTTCGCTGGGTGCAGTGCCTGCAAGGCGATGCGGTCTGGCAGACGCTGGACGATGGCTTGATCAGCCAAGATCTTTTTGATGCCGCGTTGGCCGCGATCGATCATCGCGACGGCGATGTGCGGCAGAGCGACGACGCCACGTTGTTCCTGTTCCAATATGCCGACGGCCTGTTGGGAGCTCTCTTTATGCTGCCGACCTACGCCCGCGGGACGTCGGTTGCGCTGCAAGTCGCTGGCAAAACGGAGCCGCTTGCGACGCGGTTCGACGAGCGAACGGAACCGCGTTATCCGCACTTCGCCTGGCTGCTCAAAGGGATCGAAACGATGATCCACACCGGCCGGCCGACCTATCCCGTCGAGCGGACGCTGCTGACCAGCGGGATCTTGGATCGCGCCCTCACCTCGCTGGCCGCAGGGCAAACCAAACGGATGACTCCCGAACTGGAGATCGCTTACCAACCGGCAAATTACGGCCACGCTCCCCTCCCGCGACTCGGCGGTTAGAATAGGTCGCCTTTCGCTCCGCGAAAGGGCGTTTGCAGGACTCGCACTTTCGCGGAGCGAAAGGCGACCAACTTACAACACGTTCCCTTTCACCGCCCGCCCCCCCTCCCAACTCGAACAGTCTCACCAAGAGCTACTTCTCAGGAGATCCCTCATGCTCGCATGCACTCGTTTCGTATTTCAAATCCCCATCATCGCGCTGTTGGTTACCAGCGGTCTCGTCGCTGCAGCCGAAGATTATCACCTGGAAAAGAACGTGATGGTCCCGATGCGCGATGGCGTTCGGCTGGCGACCGACATCTATCGACCGATGGTCGATGGCAAACCGTCGGAGGAGCGGCTGCCGGTGATCCTGTCGCGTCTGCCGTACAACAAAAACGGAGCCAAGTCGCGCGGTGCTTATTACGCAAAGCACGGTTACGTTTACGTCGCGCAAGACACTCGCGGACGCTACGCATCCGAAGGAGTCTGGCACATGTTGACCGATGATGGCCCCGACGGCGTCGACTGCGCCGCCTGGATCGGCAAGCAACCTTGGAGCGACGGCCAGATCGGAATGATCGGAACGTCTTATTTCGGCGGCACCCAGCACGCGATGGCGATGGCTGGCGCGCCGGAGCTGAAAACGGTAATTCCTGTCGATGCGATGGCGAACATGGGAAGGCAGAGTATTCGCAATGCGGGTGCGTTTGAGTTGCGTTTCTGGAACTGGATCTTCTTGAACGCGAGCAACGGCAGCCGCGCCGGACAAGATCCCGGCACCAAAAAGGTGTTGAAAGAGATGGCCGATCAACGCCACACCTATCTGCAGAATTTGCCGACACGTCGCGGGATGACTCCGCTGCGTCTGGCACCCGAATACGAAGACTGGTTGATCTCGGCGATGGAGAATGGCGCGAACGACGAATTTTGGGAGCAAAACAACATCGTCGATGCGCCGCACAAATACAAAGACATCCCCGTCTACCTGGTCTCGGGTTGGTACGACTCTTGGGGCGGCAACAACACCGCCACATTTAAGGCGCTGCGACCGGAGATCAAGGGCCCAGTCTATATGATCATGGGTCCGTGGATTCACGGCCAACAAGCCGGTTACGCCCACGGGCAGGTTTCGTTTGGCAAGCAGGCCGCGATCGCTGACCAATGGGCGTGGCGACGCGAGTGGTACGACCACTGGCTCAAAGGAATCGACAACTCCGTCGGCAAAGCGGATCCCTTCAAGACCCCGGTGCGGATCTTCGTGATGGGAACCGGCGATGGCGGCAAAGATGAAAAGGGACGTCTGCAGCACGGCGGCTACTGGCGAAGCGAACTGGATTGGCCGCTGGAACGGACTCAGTACACCGACTTTTATCTGCAACCCGATGGCGGGCTCGCGACGGAGAAGCCAGCGGTCGAAGAAGCTGTCACCCAATACGATTTCGATCCCAAGGATCCAGTCCCCAACATCGGCGGGAACATCTCGTCGGCCAACGACATCATGCTCCAAGGGGCTTTTGATCAAAAGGGAGGCAGCCACATTTGGAACTTCAAGAATCCGATTCCGCTGTCGGCTCGCAAGGATGTCCTGGTCTTCCAAACCGAACCGCTGACCGAAGACTTGGAAGTCACCGGCGAGTTGGAAGTTCGCTTGTTCGCGTCCAGTTCGGCGGTCGACACCGACTTCACCGCCAAGCTGATCGATGTCTATCCTCCTTCGTCCGATTGGCCGGGCGGATTTGATATGAACATCGCCGACGGGATCGTGCGAGCAAGGTTCCGCGAGTCGCTGAAGAAGGAAGTCCTGATGACACCGGGCGAGACGTACGAATTCACGATCAAGATGTATCCGACGTCGAACGTCTTCAAAAAGGGACATCGGATTCGCGTCGACATCTCCAGTTCGAACTTCCCTCGCTTCGACGTGAACCCCAACACGGGCGAGCCGTTGAACCGTCATCGCCGAACCGTCGTGGCGACGCAAACGATCCACCACGACGCAACACGTCCTAGCCGGATCATTTTGCCGGTGATTCCAGCGGAATAGACGTTTCGGTGAAATTGTCGAACTCGGTTTCCAGCCGAGTGGGGGCGTCATGCGGTTCGTCGAAAGATGGATCGCGGCGCGTTATCGGACGCCGACGTCATCCTTTTGCGATGGCGTCAGGTCGACGCGGAGATTGCGGTAGTCGACTCGTAGTTCGAGTCCGAGGAGCAACCCGACCCCAAGCAGTGGAGACTCGCCTTGATTGGCAATGATTTCGAGCGGCTTGGAGGTTCCAAACCACTCGATCGTGCAGCTGTAAGTGCTCAAGCCAATCTGTGAACCATCGGCTAGGATCGCATCAACGCTTCCCGATGGTTCGAGCTGCAAATCCTCGATTGCCGCTGTCGGAAGGACGAGGTCGCCGGTGAACCCCGTGTCGATCCAAACCTGAAAAGTTGTCGCGTCCGTGTCGGCTGACCTACGCAATTCAACCGGTATAAGTGCTCGGCCACCGCTGTCTACGATCCCTTTCATCGGACGTGCAGACCAAAATGTACGGCTGCCTTGTGCCCGACTCGGATCGCATGGCTGAGGCGATCGGGAAACTGCTTCCGCGCTTTTCCGATCGCTTCGCTCAACGTCGCACCCAAGAAATGTTCGCCGGAGTCGGGTTCGATTGCCACGAACTGGTCCAACGCTATCTTTTCGAGCACCGATTTCAGGCGATCTTCGTAGATTTTCTTCGCGCGATCTGCAACACTAGGGTCTGTGTTTTGCATCATCATCCGACCTCCATATTTCGTTTTCCATTGTATGCAGACGACGTGGGACCGTCCAATAAACCGTCCCGTCTTCGCAGGGCATTTGGTAACGTAAATCCATCGGAGCCGTGTTGGTCCTCCCGTTGCATTGCTTGCAAATGATTCATCACCAACCGGTGATACAAAACAATCTGGTTCGCTCGTGAGCCAGCCCCCCAGAAAAGATCCCCCTCCCATTCCCCTTCGGCACAAAAAACATGTTTGCATGTTGGGTTCCGTTTCGCAGTGATCGTGTTACCGCCCCTTTCCTGATCCTGACGCTGCTGAGTTCCGGCGTGGCGGTTGGCGAAGAGCCGGCGTTTTTTGAAACGCAGATCCGGCCGATCCTGCGGGAGTATTGTTTCGATTGCCACGGCGCGACCGAAGAGTTGGAGGGTGGGCTCGATCTGCGACTGGTTCGCTTCATCCAATCGGGAGGTGATTCGGGGACGGCGCTCGTGCCGGGCGATCCTGAGGAGAGCTTGCTGCTGACGCGCGTTCGCGACGGCGACATGCCGCCGGGAGAAGCTCGCGTCTCGGACGAAAAAATTGCGATCCTTGAAAAATGGATCGCCAGCGGCGCCGCGACGCTGCGTCCCGAGCCCGAACAGATCGGGCCGGGGATTCCGATCACCGAAGAGGAACGCAATTACTGGGCCTACCAACCGATCGCGCCACCGCAAACGCCGCTTCCCGAAGCGCGAGGAACGATCCGCACGCCGATCGATGCGTTGCTGGCCGCCGCGATGCCCGAAGGCCTAAGCTTTTCGCCCGACGCCGATCGCTTCACCACGATCCAGCGTCTGTCCAACGACTTGATTGGCCTCCCGCCGACTGCGGAACAAGTCGACCAATGGATGCAGCATTCCGATCCCGATTGGTACGAACAGCTTGTCGAAGAGCTGCTCCGTTCGCCGCATTATGGCGAACGCTGGGCCCGACATTGGTTGGACGCAGCGGGCTATGCCGACAGCGACGGCTACACGGTCGCCGACAGCAGCCGCGATTGGGCGTGGCGGTACCGCGACTACGTGATCCGGTCGTTCAGCGCCGACAAACCGCTGGACCGCTTTATCACCGAACAGATCGCTGGCGATGAATTGGCCGGCCCCGCCAACGGCGATTGGACTGCGGAGCAGATCGAACTGCTGACCGCGACCGGTTTCCTGCGGATGGCAGCCGACGGAACCGGCAGCGGCGACAACAGCCCCGAAGCTCGCAACAAAACGATCGCCGACACGATGCAGATCGTTTGCAGCACGCTGTTGGGTTCCAGCGTTCATTGCGCTCAGTGCCACGACCACCGTTACGATCCGATTTCGCACGTCGATTATTTTGCAATCCGATCGGTCTTTGAACCCGCCCTGGACTGGAAATCTTGGAAGGCACCCAGGAGCCGTTTGGTCTCGTTGTACACCGCAGCGGATCGGGCTGCCGCAGCGGCGATCGAAGAGGAAGTCAAACTGGTCGCGAAGGAGCGAGCGGAGAAACAGGCTGCGTTTATCCAAGAGGTCTTCGAAGAAGAGCTGCTGAAATTTGAAGATCCACAGCGCTCGCAGCTCCGCGAGGCCTACAACACCGCCAAGGACAAACGGACCGAAGAGCAGAAGAAGCTGCTGGCGGCCAACCCCGCCGTCAACATCACCGCTGGCGTGCTGTACCAATACCGGCCCGATGCGGCTAAGGAGCTGAAGGAATTCGACAAGCGGATGGCCGAGATGCGAGCCAAGAAGCCAGCCGAAGAGTTTATACACGCGTTGGTCGAAGCTCCCAATCACGCCCCGGTCACGCATCTGTTTCACCGCGGCGACTTCAACCAACCCAAGCAGGAAGTGTTGCCGGCGGGGCTGACCGTCGTCGCTCCCGAAGGCGCCGTGGCCCAATTCCCCAGCAACGATCCGGAATTGCCAACGACCGGCCGCCGACTGGCCTTTGCTCGCTGGTTGACCGATGCCAAAAGCAATCCGCTGACGCCCCGAGCGATCGTGAATCGGATTTGGATGCATCACTTCGGTCGCGGGATCGTGTCGACGCCGGGCGACTTCGGTCGCCTGGGCGGAGAACCAACGCATCCGGAGTTGCTCGATTGGTTGGCGAACGATTTTGTCCAGCACGGTTGGAGTCTGAAGCACCTGCATCGCCAGATCCTGAAATCGACAGCGTGGCGTCAGTCGTCGTATCGCGAACCGACGCGCGAGGCGATCGATGCCGATAACCATTACTATTGGCGAAAGTCGCTGCAGCGAGTCGACGCGGAAATCCTTCGCGATTCGATCCTGTCGGTTTCCGGCAATCTGGACGTCGATCGTTTTGGGCCTCCCGTCGATATCGCCGAAGATGAAACCGGACAGGTCCGCGTCGATGCCAAGCGGCCGCGGCGCAGCATCTACGTCCGGGCGCGACGCAGCCAACCGGTCGGGATGCTGCAGACATTCGACGCCCCGGTGATGAGTGTCAACTGCGATGTCCGCTCGGTCTCGACCGTCGCTCCCCAGTCGCTGATGATGCTCAACGGCGACTTCATCCTCGAACAAGCCGCCTTGGTCGCCGAGCGCGCCGTCGCCGCCGAACAAGCTAGCCAGGCCGCGGCAGCGGAATCCGGCGCTGCGGCCAGCGAAGCGGTCGACAGTTCGTGGATGCCCGCGATCCCTAAACCGATCTGGACTTACGGCACCGGAGAAGTCGACGAAGCGACCGGCACGCTGGCTCGTTTCGAAGCGTTGCCGAACTTTACAGGGACGCAGTATCAGGGAGGCCCGAAAGTGCCAGCTCCTGGTTTCGGCTGGGTCTTTCTGACCAAAACCGGCGGCCATCCGGGCAATCCGAAGAATCCCGCCATCCGACGTTGGACCGCTCCGACCGACGGCCAGTTGAGTATTTCCGGATCGCTGCAACACAGCAGCGAAAACGGCGATGGCGTTCGCGGGCGGATCCTTTCGGCCGGCGGACTGCGAGGCAGCTGGAACGCGTTCCACAATTCAACGGCTACCGACGTCGCGACCTTTGCTGTCGCCAGCGGCGAAACGATCGACCTCGTTACCGATTGTTTGACCAGCGAAACGTCCGACTCCTTCAGCTGGCAAATAAAGCTCGACTTCACACCCACCGACGGCAAACCTCACGTCTACGATTCGGTCGCAGATTTTGGCGGCCCCGCCAAATCGGAGGACATCGCGCCGCTGCCCGCTCAGATCGCAGCAGCTTGGCAAATCGTGTTGTCGCGTTCGCCAACGGATAGCGAAAAGCAAACCGCGTTGCAGTTTGCCAACCGCCAACTGACTCAGCTGTTTGCCGACCCTCAGGGCACACCGCAAGACAAAACACCGGGACGCCAGGTGTTAATCAACATCTGCCAGATGCTGATCAATTCCAACGAATTCCTGTACATCGAATAACCGCGAGCTTCGCATGAATATGCTTCCCAAAACACGACGGCAATTTTTGCAGAGCACCGGCATGGGTGTCGGTTCGCTGGCGCTGCAGTGGATGCTGGCTCAGGAGACCGCAACGGCCAAGCCGCCGGTGCTGAAGGCGACGCCGCACAACGATCTACTGCCGCGGCAAACGCACTTCCAGCCGCGGGCAAAAGCGATGATCTCGCTGTTCCAACACGGCGGCCCGTCGCACATGGATCTGACCGATCCCAAGCCGGAGTTGACGAAATACGACGGCACCGAATACTCGGGCGATATCCATTTTTCGTTCGTCAACGACGCCAGCAAAAAACTGCTCGGCAGCCCGTTCAAGTTTAAGGCTCACGGCCAATGCGGGATGGAGCTGTCCGAACTGCTGCCGCATACCGCGGGCGTGGCCGATGAACTGTGCTTGATTCGCAGCATGCATACCGGTGCCAATGGGCACGAGGTTTCGATCCGCTATTTCCACGGCGGCATCCCCGCGGTTTTGGGGCGGCCGACGTTTGGTTCGTGGCTGACCTACGCCCTGGGCTCCGAAACGCAAGACCTTCCCGCGTTCATGGTCCTTGCCGATCCAGGCGGCCATCCCGTCGATGGGGCGACGAACTGGAGCAACGGATTTATGCCGTCGATGTTCCAGGGAACGGTTCTGCGGCCGAAGGAGCCACGGATCTTGAACCTGCAGCCGCCATCGCACCTGGCTGGAGACTACCAGCGTCAGAACCTCGACTTCTTGCAGGAACTGAATCGCCAGCATCTGGACGCGCATCCGGGCGAATCGGATCTCGAGGCCCGGATCGCCAGCTACGAACTCGCTGCGCGGATGCAAACCGCCGCGACCGAAGCGTTGGACATCTCGCAAGAGACCGCCGCGACGCACAAGATATACGGCTTGGATAATCCCAAGTCGCGCGAATACGGCACGCGGTGTTTGTTGGCTCGGCGGCTTGTCGAACGAGGCGTCCGGTTTGTGCAGCTGTTCCACAGCGGCCAGCCTTGGGACAATCACAGCAACCTCAAAGGCGGCCTGACATCGGTTTGCGAGAAGACCGATCAACCGACCGCCGCGCTGGTCGCCGATCTTCGCCAACGCGGGATGCTCGACAGCACCCTGGTCCACTGGGGCGGCGAGATCGGCCGGCTGCCCGTGACGCAGGGGCAAGGAGCCGCGGACAAAGCGGGCCGCGATCACAACGGCCAGGGCTTCAGCATCTGGATGGCTGGCGGCGGTGTCCGCAGCGGGATGACGTTTGGCAAGACGGATGAGTTTGGGCACCACGCTGTCGAGAACATCGTCACTCCAAACGACTTCCAAGCGACCGTGATGCATCTGTTTGGGCTCGATCACGAACAAGTCGTCTTCCCCCATCGCAATCAACAACAGATCGTCACCGCTCATCGGCCAGCCCGCGTGGTCAAAGAAGTGATCGCATGAGCCAATAGTCCCGGTAGGGACGACAGCAGGTAGCCCATGGCGTGAGCCATGGGTAATTTGACGCCATTCAAATCATGGACCGCGAATGCGGTCACAGAGCCGTCGATGGTGTGACCACCTTCGGGGTCAACATCGCCCGGGATTCTCGTACCGGTGGTGTCGCTTCGCTCGACCACCGGCTAATTGCTGCAACGCCGTCGGCGTATTGAACCTTGACCGTGATCGCCCAAACGATGCGCGCCCGGTTGCCCATTTGGTGAAACGGATCGAGGGTGTGCGCACAAAAATACGACGCGTTGCGGATCGCAGCGCGTCGTTTCGAATTCTCGTCCGTTGACGTCTACCGCTCGGCCAGCCGCCGCTTAAGCTGCGACCGGTTTGCGGAATGAACGACCAACGTTTCGATTATTGCTTCAGCTCGTCGTTGGGAGCTTTGCCCAGTGGCCACAGTTCGTAGCGGCGGACAAACATCTCGGCCAACTCGGTTTGCAACAGCAGCTTGCCGAAGCTTGGCGAAGCGTCGAAGGCTTCGTTGATGACAACGCCGTTGACTTTGTAGATCAAGTGATCTCCATCGGCGATGACTTCCATCCGAGTCCATTCACCGAAGGGACTTTCGACATCGTCTTTGCCGCGGAAGTCGACCTTGTCGGCCCAATCGACATCGCGTTTCAGCCAGTTGACGCGGCCGCGGGAAAGCGAGGTCATCTCGCCACCCTTCTTCCAGATCTTCTCGCCGTCGCGATCCTTGGTGATCTCAGCACTCAACGAAGTCGGCAGGACCTGCCCGGTCTCGGGATCGGTTCCCGTGAGAACCAAGATATCGCCGACGCCTCCTTCGATGATCTGGGCTTCGATCGATGCCATCCAGGTCTTGGCATAGCCGCCATCGGGACCCCAGCAGTGCAGCAGAACGCCGCTGTCGCGAGCACGATCCTTACGGGTGCTCCAGGTTCGCTCGCCCCATTTGAATTCGACGATCAAGTGGTAATCGCGGTAATAATCGTTGGTGATCAGTCCACCCCAGCCATCGCCGGTGATGTGGATCATGCCATCCTTGACGGTGAAGATCTTGCGAGGATCGGCGTAGGCGGTGTCGCGGATCCAGGTGTAAAAACCTTCCAGGTTGCGACCGTTGAACAGCTTGATCGGGCCATCGGTTGGGCTGATCGCGATGTCGCGGCTAGGCGGCGTCGCTGGTTCGCCTGGCAGTTCGCGGATCTGCAAGTTGCGAATCGCAACCTGATCGTTGTGGCCACACAGACCGAAGTGGCCGCTCTTACGCTTGGCTCCCGGAGGCACCGCGCCATCCTTCGATTCTTTGATCGTCGACAGGTCGGTTTCCAGGATCGTGGTTCCGTTGAGTTCGACTTTGACATTCGAACCAACCATCGTCACCTTTTGGAAGTTCCATTCGCCGGTCGGACGCAGGTAACCGCGGTGAGGGGCGGCCAGGCCGTAGACCGAACCGTGGTATTGGCGTGGGTCGAGCTTGGCGTATTTAGGATCTTCGTCGTCGAGGATCTGCAGTTCCAAGCCGTCCAAGTGCGGTGCTCCGGTGCCGGGATAACGCAAGGTCAGGCCATGGTTTCCGCCCGGTGGCAGTTTGAATTCGAATAGAGCGACGAAGTCGGAGTACTCTTTTTCGGTGAAGATCGTTCCCGCTTTGCCTGGCTTGCAAACAATCGCGCCGTCGATGACTTCGTGCTCGTCCAACTTACCTTTCCATCCGGTCAGGTCTTTGCCATTGAAGATCGGCGTGAACAAGTCGGCTGGCTCGCGAGCAGCCAGGATCTCGTTAGCTTCTTCGGTCGGGATCTCGCGGATCGAGATGTCGCGGAAGTAGAGCGTGTTGCCATGGTTCTGCAATTCGATCTGGCCGCGAGGGTAGATCGGCAGGCCGCGGTCCCAGATGTTTTCCATCACGACGTCGTCGAAGACCAGCGTGTCGTTCAGCTTGACGGTCACGCGCTCGCCGACCATGCGGATGTAGAACCTGTTCCATTGGCCAACTGGCTTGTCCGCTTTGGCTAGCGGGAAACGTGGGTTCTTTTGGTTGTTCCACAACGCACCCGAACCGTTTTCGGCACCGTGGCGGAAATAGTTCTCAAACTCGGTGTCCCAGATCTGGATCTGGGGGCTGCCACGCAGATAGATCCCGCTGTCGCCTCCCTCCAAAATCTTCCAGTCGACGTACATTTCGAAATCGCCGTAGTCCTTGTCAGTGCAAAGGCTCTTCCCCTTGCCGTCGAACTTCAGCACGCCATCTTCGACCGACCAGTGGTCGCGCATCAGTTGGTCAGCTTCCTTTTGGGCAGCGGCCAGTTCGTCGGCGCTCATCGCCGCTCGCGTCTTGGGATTCCCGACCAGTCCCTTCCAGCCCGACAGATCGGTGCCGTTGAACAGAGGCGTAAAGCCTTCGGGAGCCGCCGCGTTGGCGGTCGATTGGGCTGACTGGATTCCAATTGTCAGCGACAGCATGACAAGGGTTGCGAAGGCCATCGGACCTATTCGTCTCATCGTTTTTTTCTCCAAAGGATGTGCAAGCCGGCGCTGGCTCGCCTCGATTATTCAAGGCAACCGATGGCCGCACGCAAAGGCGGATGCGGGGCGGTCGCTGTTAGAAAACGCGAACGGGCGAGAGGCTAAGCGAGAGGCGGGAATTCGATCCTGGGCGAAAGCCGCAGAACCATCACGAGGGGTAGGCAAAGAAGTGGAAGGCAAGCGGTTTTTCATGGGCGATCTCGATCGAAATCTGAAGCCCTGCGAGGGCGTTTTCCATTGGGTCAAACCACATGCCATTCGCTGAACGTCTGCGTCGTCGGATCGGACCAAGAGACCCTGGCGGTTCCATTCCTTCAAACCACATGCTATTTGCTGTCTGACATCCTGGCAAGCGCCGCGTTCGGATTCCACCCAAATGGCCTATCTTTCCGCCCAGGGAAATCTGTGCCGCGGCGCGGCAACCTGCTGCGTTTTCCGCAACGCCTGCTATTGGCCGATCTTGGCCGGTTTGCCGTTCCCGTACAGCGATTGCAGTTCAGCTGCTGAGAGGACCCGTTGCCAGATCGCCACCTCATCGATCGCACCATCAAAATTGCGGCCCACGCCGGCGCGGTGTCCGCCGAGGATCAAGCCGCCGAATTCGGCAGCCGGTCCGGGGATGGGGAGCGGTTGATCGATCACCATTTGCCCGTTGACGAACATCTGCATCCGTTGGCCATCAAACGTCAAAGCGACATGATTCCACTGGCCTTTCAGTTGGTCGCGATCGAGCATCGCGCCAAACGGCGTTTGCGCGATCGCTTGCGGAGCGGCTTCGGGCTTGGCCGCTGGTTGCAACGTCACGGTATGGACTTGTACGTTGACCTGATCTGGATTTTCGCCCGTTCGCAAACCGAGCGACAAGTGCCAGGCGCGCTGGCCGTCGGGAGACCCTTCGGCGGTGCTCTCAAAGAGAAACTGACGCTCTGAAGAACCGTGAGCCGGCAGGCTGTCGGATCGGAACCAAGCCGAGACGGTGTGGGCGGTGGAGTTCTCGTCGAGGAAGCTGCGAGGGACGTTGAGGAACTGTTGCTGCGAACGCTTCAGTTGAACCGCACCGCCACGGATTCCAGCATCCGCGACGACGGCAGCTCCATTTTTCGCCGACGCATCGATTCGATCCCCCAAGACCGACGCGTTGGAGAGGTCGCCGTCGAAGCTCCAATACGCTCGCAGTTCACGCGACAGAGACGTGGTGTCTTTATTATCTTCGGTTGGGATTGGCGTTGCCGATGCGAGATCGATGACGACCTCGCGGTTCACGATTCCTTCGGGCTGACGAAACTGAGCTACCAGTTTGCGATCGGCTCCCTTTCCCGAAGCAGTCAGTGTCAGGAACTGCCAGCCTTCGACAAGCGACCATTCCAGCGACGGGTGATAGACGTCCAGTTCCGTGATCACGCGAGTGTGCCCGGGCGAGATCACAAAGTCGTGCAGATCGTAACCGACGCGTTGCGGATGCCGTAGATGCCGCGCGACGTGAATGTCGCCTCCCAACAAAACGACGCCGCCGATCTTTTGCTGCTTGACAAAATCCAACAGCGCGTCGCGCTCGTACCAATAGGTGAACATGTCGTCGGTTTCACTATTCTTCTTGTCCTCCCAGATCGCTCCCATCGCCAACACCTTAAACGGTGCCTTCGATTGCTGCAGGCCATCCAACAGCCATTCCCACTGCTGCTTGCCAAAACAAGTCGGTTGGCTCGGATCGACCGGCGACGGTTCGGTCTGCGAAAAGTAACGCGGATCCAGCAGGAAGACCTCGATCATTCCGAGGTCGACCTTGTGATACACCCCTTCGCTACCGTTGCCGTATTTCGAGTGGGCGCGGTATTCGACAAAGCCGCGGCGCGTGGCCGGCTTCCCTTTTTGCATGTTCAAGCCGTTGCCGTTGTTCAAGCCAAAGTCGTGATCGTCCCAGGTGCCGACGACCGGAGTCGATCGGGCAAGCGCGGCCAGTTCATCCATCTGCATGAACTTGCGATGCCGGTCGCGGACGACCTTGAGATCGGCGGTGTCGATGTAGGGAGTGTCTCCCATCAGACAGAGTGTATCGATCTCCAGTTCTTGCATATCGGCCCACATCCCGTTGGGTTCGATATCGACGCACGAGACGAATCCGACACTCACACGGTTGTCGTCGCGTGCCGGCGTGGCGGTCGTGAACGCATGTTTTTCATCGGCCTCCACTAACGCGATTGATTTCGATTGGCGATTTGCTTTTCCCGTCAGCTCTTCAATCTTATAGCGATACGTTGTGCCGGGCTGCAGTCCCGCCACGGCAAACTTGGCGACGTAGTCGTTCGCCTGTTCGCTGCTCGCATCGACCGTCTTGATCACGTCGCCCGTTTCGGAAAGGAGCGTCAGCCGCATCCGCTTTTCCGCTGCCGCGGGACGATACAAAAGATGCGCCGTCGTCGATTCGACCGCACCAACGACAGGCCCCACGACATCGTTGGCACAAGCTGGCAGTTGGATCGCGGCGATCAGAACGACCAACAGCCCGACGCGCCATGCTCTGGTAGACGCGAAAAGTGCGATGCGGTCGGCGAGCGTTTCAACAGGTGCGGGACGATTTGGAGCAGACATCGGGCGGGCTCTCGGGTGGTTGAAGGAGTTGGATGGGACCGGCGTGTGACGATCAGAGCGTGGCAGAGACGGGATCGATGACTTGCGGATACTCCAGCGAGCGTTCGTTGATCGTATCGATCAACGCGGGGAGATCGGCGATCGAATCGACCGCCGCATGGCTTCCGGCGGCGCGAAACGCCGCGGCGGTTTGGGCCAGCTGATCGCGGCGTTGATCTTCGGTCAGGGCTGCGAATTGCTCGACCGAAAGTCCGGTCAGGCTGCTGCTGTCGCAGACTCCGATCGACCAGCAACCAGCGGACAGGCCGGACTGGATGTCGGCGACCGTATCGCCGACTTTGACGACAGCGGATGGCGGATAGACGCCCAAGCGTTCCATAGCGCGATAGATCATCCACGGGGCGGGGCGGCCCTGCGGAACGTCATCGGCGCAAATGTTGGTGTCGGGGGCAAAACCAGCCGCGGCGGCGCGTTCGGCAACCGCTTCGGCAGCCGCGCGGAAGTATCCGGTCGTGCCGGCAATCTGCAGGTTGCGGTCGCGCAATTGTTGCACTATCTCGGTCAGCCGTGGCACCAACTGGGCAAACTGCTCGATCGCCTTCAATTGCAACGGCACAAACTCGTGATACATCGCATCGATATCGTCGTCGGTCCAATCCTTTTGATAGACTTCCCGCCACCGCTTCGCGATCTCCGGCTGACGCAGCATCGCGATCAGATGCTCCCGCTTATTCAGCCCCATCGGAGCGCGCGATTCATCGCCGCTGACTTCGATTCCGCGGGCGGCGAAGACGCTGGTGAAGGCGGCCGCGGGGGCTTGGGAGCCGAAGTCGATGGTGGTGCCGGCCCAGTCGAAGACGACCAAGCGGATCGGATTCGCCGTTTCGTTGTTCATATTAGATCCGTAGCGGTTGAGAGTTGGAGGTTGCAGAGGTTTAGATTTCGTTTTCCGCGAGGTTGCCTTTGAGCAACTGAAGCAAAATTTCGGGGCTTGCGCTGCGCGGATTATTGGACAGCCGTTGCGTGTTGACGCTGTCGACGATCTGTCGCAGCGCTTGCTCGTCGCAAATGCCAGCTTCGGCAAGGGACGAAGGGCAGCCGAGTTCCGCAAAAAAGGCTTCGATTCGCTGGCAAGCGTCGGCGACATCGGCAGCTTCCAGCAGTTCGACGATGATCGCGATTCGTCGTCGGACCGCTTCGGCACCACGCGGGTCGGTGCAATCCAAATCGGAGACTTGAGCGTTGTAGGCCAGCATTGGGCTGAGCGTCATCGCGACGGCGATCCCATGCGGAATTTCGTGCAGCGAGGTCAACGGATACGAAAGGGCGTGCGAAGCAGTCGTCTTGCTGATGTTGATCGCGCGGCCCGCCAGATGCGCGGCGCGACACATTCCCAACCGATCTGCCGGCGTCGGATCGTGAGTCGCGGCGACAAGGTGTTGCAACGCAAATCGGCCCGCGGCGACGGCATAACCAATCGATTCATCGGTCGATCCCACGGCCCAGATCGATTCGATCGCTTGGCAAAACGCATCCAGCCCCGTCGCTGCGGTGATTGTCGCCGGCAGGCTGTAGGTCAGTTGAGGATCGACGATCGTGTAGCGCGGCAGCAGCGACCGATCCGCGATCGAATATTTATCGTGCCCGACGTAGGCGACAGCAAAATGAGTCGCTTCGCTGCCGGTCCCCGAGGTGGTCGGAATGGCCAGCAGCGGCGTCCCGGCACGTTCGATCGACGCTTGCCCGGTCACGATCTCGCGAGGAGATGCGTCCTGATGGGAAAGCGAACTGATCAATTTCCCCAGATCGATCGCCGTTCCCCCTCCCAACGCGATCACCAGATCGGGAGTAAACGCTCGCGCTTGATCGACGCCGCGTTGAACGTCGGCAAGTTTCGGATTCAACTCAAAATCGGAGAACCAAGAAACTTCGAGAGCTTCTAGACTCGGCTGAATCACCGCGGCGGCGCCACTCGCTTCATAGGCCGCCCGATCGACGACCATCATGATCCGCTTGGCAGCCAGGTCTTGGACGACCCGAGCCACTTTGGCGAGATCGCCTGGTTTCAACAAAACAGAATCGTCCTGAACAGTCATCGGTCTTCCAGCGGGCTGTGAGTCGTTCACGGATGGAGCGTCGCGGAAAAGCGATAGTTCGATCTGCTTCGCCGGTATACACAGGTTAATGAACCGTCACCCCACTCGACGCAATCAAGGGGTTCGCTGCGCTGCACCATGTGGCAAGCTAACGCTCTTCCATTTCGCCACGATGCACAAAATGTGACTCTGAGTCAACTCTCCGGGATCCGGTTCGTGAGCTCCCGCCGCACTGAGCGCCCCGCGATGGATATGGCATCGGTCCGTAGGCAAGTTTCCGGCCCGGCGATCCAGAGCGACCGAGCTCCGCAGTCGCCGCGACAATAGTCGCAAGTTCCGTGCCCCAACCAGCAGAAATCCCTACCTCAATGCGATCTCTTGCTTCGCCGATGGGCCGGCTGCGAACGTCGCTCCGGAGCGTGTCGTTAGGTTGTAGCGTGCCATCCAGCGGCCCGCTCTTCTGGTTGATGAAGATTGCAAGAATTCCGGGATGCGCCCGAGGGCGGCGACGCGGGCGATGAACGATCGGCGCGGACGGGGCGTTTAGAGATCGGGGTGGAGAATGCGATCGTCCGTGGACCAAATCGCAGCGATTTGGCAGGGAACTCGCGTCATTCGCCCCGACCACGCGCGATCTGCTCGCGTCGGTAAGACATCCTACCTGCGGTGTTGGTGTCGATATATCGCGGAGAATCGCGTGTCCGCGTGGTGGTTTCCAAGAGTAGTCATTGCGGTGGGATTCGCGTATCATCCCGCCATGAATCTTGTCGAACTCGCCCAACGAATCCGCGCCTTTCGATTAGAGCGTCGCTTGACGCTCGATGAAGTCGCATCGCGCGCTGGCCTGACGCCGGGCTGGCTTTCCAAAGTCGAAAACTTTCGGATCACGCCGTCGCTTCCCGCCCTGGCGAAGATCGCCGAAGCGCTCGGTGTTTCGACGGCGGACCTGGTCGCTGGTCTGGACAATAAACCGGCGTTGGTTTTGGTTCGCGTCAACGAACGCAAGGTGGTCGAGCGCGACCGCAGTCGCGAGAACACCACGGTCTACGAAGCGTTGGCTCACAAGCGTCCCAACCGGGCGATGGATCCTTTCCTGCTGACGATCCCGCCGGGCGTGGCCCGCGAAAAATCGCTCGCCCATGAAGGGGAAGAGTTCTTAATGGTGCAGCAAGGGACGATCGAATTCGAGTTCGGCGACCAGAGCGAATTGCTTCGACAGGGGGACGCGGTCTATTTCGACAGCAGCGTTCCGCATCGGATCATCAACTCCTACAAGCGACCGGCTGTCGTGTTGTGCGTCTTCCACGGCCCATCGGGCACCGCGGCAAACTGATAGTTCCCAGCGAGCAAGGCTTTCAAAATGAGAAGTCGTCCCGCCGGCTCAGGCCGCTCGCGGCAACAAGCAACAGGGGCGTCCTGCGTTTGGGAGTAGGCACATTTGGTAACTCAACGCGTAAGCGAGGCGCCGTGTGAATTTCTCGCTTACACTTCGGGTTACCAGTTCCTGAGACGTTCCAATTTGAAAAAGTGATTAGCCTTGCGGTAGGCAAATTGGAGCGACCCTTTTCTTGATTGTTGGGGTTATAATCCAATTCGCAAATCAATCTTTCGATTCTCCCTTTCAGGATACGTTCATGCGTTTGATGCTCCTCGCAACGGCAATCAGCTTCTCTTTTGTCGTCTCCACGTCTCGGGCTGACAATTGGGGACACTGGCGCGGTCCCGATGGGAATGGTGCCGCGGCCAACGCATCGCCGCCGACGCAGTGGAGCGACACGGAGAACGTGAAATGGAAAGTCGCGATTCCAGGCAAAGGCTCGGGATCGCCTGTCGCTTGGGAGAACCAAGTCTTTGTCGTCACGGCGGTTCCCGCGGCGAACGCTCCCGCCGAGACGCTCGACTTTCTGCTGATGTGCTTTGATCGGGCCAACGGCAAACTGTTGTGGCAGCAGACTGCGACAACCGCCCGTCCGCACCAAGGGACTCACGCGACCAACGGCTTTGCGTCGGCATCTCCCTGCACCGACGGCCAGCATGTCTACGCCCACTTTGGATCGCGCGGGCTCTATTGCTACACGATGGACGGCCAACTGGTCTGGAAACGGGACGACCTTGGCAAGATGAACACCCGACTTGGTTTTGGCGAAGGGAGTTCCCCCGTCCTGGCCGGTAACAAGATCATCGTCCCCTGGGATCATGAAGGACCTTCGGCGTTGATGGCGTTGGATAAGTTGACCGGGACGACGATCTGGAACGTTGCACGCGAGGAGCCATCCGGTTGGGCGACTCCGCTGATCGTCAGCCATGACGGTCAAAAGCAAGTGGTCATGAACGGAGACGGCAATGCCCGCAGCTACGAGCTTGAGACGGGGGAAGAGTTGTGGCGTTGCGGCGGGCAAACGATGCGTCCCGGCGCATCGGCGGTCGCCGGTGACGGGATGATCTACGTTGCCAGCGGCTTTCGCGGATCGTTTCTCGGCGCGTTCACCCCCGATGGCAAAGGAGATATCGAAGGGACAAGGAAGGTTGTCTGGTCGCTCGGCCGCGACACGCCCGACATCGCCTCGCCGCTGCTCTCCGCGGGGCGGCTGTACTTCTACAAAGGCAGGTCGGGGTTGTTGAGTTGTCTGGACGCGAAGACGGGCGAGCCGCACTACGCAGCTTCGCGGATCGCCGGGATCAACAGCACCTACGCCTCTCCCGTGGCTGCCGGCGGATACGTCTTCTTGAGCGGCCGCAGCGGCAGGATTGTGGTGATTAAGGATTCGCCGGAATTGGAGATCGTAGCGACCAATGCGATGAACGAAACCGTCGACGCGACTCCCGCGCCGATCGACAACGAACTGTTCATCCGCGGCGAGCGGCATCTGTTCTGCATCGCCAACTGAGCAACGCTCGGCGACAGCAAATGCCCCCGCTCGGCGGGAGCCACCGGCGAGAGACCGATGCCTTCCCAACAGGTCGAAGTTGCAGGCGTTTTGCCGAGCGGCAGCCGCCAAAAATGGGGCTCGAGCTCCGGTGGGACCGCCAGCAAACAAAAATTGTCGGCAATCGGATCGTTCCCCAACGATTAGGCATTGCTGACCGGCGGGGGCTGTCGATACAACATCAAATCAAAATTAAAAACACTCTTTTTCATAAAGAGGTTTGCGGGCTCTTAAACGGCCGTGAACCTTTCGCCGCTCACACGCTTCCACTGTGATTGTTCTCGCGAATCGAACTCAGCCTTTGACCTGGCTGCGTTGCGGTCCGCCCCGATTGTTGAACTTCCGCGTTTGAATGCTCTCTAACACACGTCGATCGACGTGAGGTCGTCGCTAGTCCGTCGAAGGATTCGCGCCGGTTGGCTTTCCGTTTTCCGTTTGCTGTCTGTTGTTGCGTTTCGCCTGTTGTTGCGTTTCCGTTTGCAAATCCCCTGCACATTCCTGTGGGGAAGTTGCGCCACCCTTTTGACTATCCGAGATTGGAGAAGAAGTGATCGAAAGTTTCAGCGTGCCGCTAGCCAGTGCCGCACTGATCTTTGTTCTGCGCCTGGTCGATGTTTCCCTGGGAGCCTTGCGGATCTCGATGCTGTTTCGCGGTCGCCGCACCCTGGCGGGGATATTTGGCTTTTTTGAAGCACTCACCTGGCTGATCGCCGCTTCGTTGGTGTTGGGGAATCTCGACAGCCCGATCAAATTCATCGCCTTTGCCAGCGGATATGCTGCCGGGACGATGCTTGGCAGCACCGTGGAGAGTTGGCTGGCGATCGGGGATGCACTGGTCCGGATCGTGACCCCGTCGGGGACTCCCGAACTGTCGCAACTGATGCGCGATGCCGGATATTACGTGACGACAGTCGACGCTCGCGGACGCGATGGGGACGTGCAAGTCAATCTGAGTGTCATTCCGCGGCGGATGGTCCCCGCCCTGATGTCGATGATCCACGGGATCAATCCGCAAGCGTTTATCACCTACGAAGAAACGACGCCGCTGCGGCTAGCGACCACCGCCGCCTTATGCGTTCGGAAATAGGAAGCGTCCGACGCGCCAGCGGCTTACGATCATTTGTCGAAGCGGACGGCGCGGGTATCCTGTTCGTCGCCTCGGCGGCGAGCCAACGACCGGTAGAGATCGGGCCGGCGGGCGCGCATCCAACGCACGCCGGTGCAGCGCTCCCGAAGCGTGGGATCGAGGTCGGCGACAACCATGTCGTCGCCGGCTTTGCACGTTTCGACAATCACGCGGCCGTAGGGATCCAGGATCATCGCATTGCCGGTGCGGACCTCGTCGTCGTCCGGGCCGACACCGTTGCTGAAGACATAAAAAACGCCGTTGTCGTGGGCTCGCGACGGGAGCCAACGCATCAGCCACCCGCGTCCCTTGTCGCCCGTGATCTCGGCCGCGATCGCCTCGGGATCGGTCTGCCGCGCATCCCAGACCGCGCAATCGATCACGCTCATCGCCTGCGGGCTTCCCGAATTGCAACCGCCGGTTTGGTGAGGTGCCAAGATCACCTCCGCTCCCGCCAGCGCGCAAGCCCTCGCGTTTTCGAGGATGTTGTTGTCGTAGCAGATCAGCACGGCAACTCGCCAACCGTTGGGAAGATCGAAGAGAGTGTAGGTATCCCCCGACTCCATGAACTCGCTGATAAAGCAATGCAATTTGCGGTGACAGTAAACTTGGCCGGTGGGCGTCGCAACGACATAAGAATTGTAGAGCACTCCCGCCGCGTCGACCTCGATCAGCCCCGCCCCGATGGTGATGTTGAACTCGCGCGCCCAAGCGATCAACGTTTGCGTGGTCGGCCCGTCGGGAATCGGTTCGGCCAGTTCGGCCAACTGCTGCGACGACAGTTTGCGCAAATGCCAATACCCGGTCACGCAGCACTCGGGAAAACAGACAAGCTCCGCCCCTCGCCCCGCCGCCGATTCGACAAACGGACGCATGATCGCCAAATTCCCCGCCTTGTCGCCAGGCAGATGGTTGAACTGCACCGAAGCAACGCGAAAGTTTTTCATCAGCTCCTTGGCCTCTCTGGTGAAATGATAGGTTCGCCGCCCAAACGAATCGTCGAACCGGCCGCGGCACACACTCCATCAAACCCGCCGATTCAGCGAAGCAAATTGACATAGGCCGCCTGAATTACCGCACCATCATAAAGAGCTGGAAGGCCAGCAACAACAAACGCTCTTATGGTTGCGACTGTGAACGCCAGGGAATTGATTTGCGAATTGCGACCAACGCACGAGATCGATCTCCCGAGATAATACGGGCCATGGCTGAATGGCGAGAGTATAAGCGCTAGAGTCGAGGCTTCAGCCGATCGATGCGCATCTGAACCGGCGACCGCTCCAATCCCACGGCCAATATCCGTTCAAACGCTTCGTACCCGGCGTCCCAGTGAAAAATATCGGCCCACGCATTGCCCCGGTTCGGTGCGTGGTAGATCGCGTTTGCCTCGTCAGCTCGTTTGGGGCATGTGATTTTTTAGGAATACCAGGGCAAATTGAGCCGGAAAGAGTTTCGCCCCTCTTTTTTCGCACCAAGTACCTTGTCTGCCACTCTGTACCTTAGTACCTCAGTGAGAGCCCTTGTGCTGGGGTCCGGAGAACTCTCACGGAGACACTAAGGCACAGAGCATTGATGGTATGTGAACAGCCGCGAAGGTAAAACTGCGTCGGGACCGAAACTGTTCGCTTTTACTAGCACGAAGCGCGAGCGAGTGAAATCATGAGCGTCGATGCAAATCACTCGCTTGCGCTTCGTGCTAGTATTGCCACCGCGATGGAACGATCCAGCGTCATACCACAATTCGTTTAACCGCGTGCCCAACGGGCCGCGCGGTGGAGGTTGGTTTAAGGACTCATTTTGTGTCGCAGGATGCGGGGAAGGACGAAAAAAGTTGTTAGGGCATTTTTCGTCCAGCCATTCTCAAGTAGCAGACGAATTCGATCGTTGAATTCGCCTGCTGAGCCTGCTCGCGTGTGGATTTAACTATCGCTGGTAGCCAACAGCGAACACGGTACCGAACAAGCCGAACGTCTCGCCATCATCGGTTGTATAGCCGTTCCAGTTCTGGGCTTCAACACCGGCGCGACCGAATACCATGCCGCCACAGTTCAAGGCGAGTTGACCTTGAATACCGACTTGCAATTCGGTAGCGCTAACTGCTAGGTCATCGTCGTTACCGCTGTCACCAAATAACACGCTGTGGCGAGCGATACTGTAAAGAGCAATCGAATCGCTCCACATGTACTGAAGTTCGGCCCCGACGATTAATCCATAACCGTCCTCCAGCGTATCGCCTTCTGTCTCGGTCATTTCAGCCCAGCGGGCACCACCAGAGAAAGTTCCCAACCAACGGCTACCCATTTCGATCGTACTAAACAACTCACCGTCGACGGTTTGCATCGTGAAGTCTGCGTCCGGGGTGTTAACGTCGTAGTCCAACCATCGGCCGCGGAATCCAAATCCGGTAGGACTAACGTAGCCGATTGTCAGGCGGAGCGCCTCCTTAAAATCGTGCGTGTCGGAATCCGAGTCACCATCGGGATCCGTATTGTAAGGACGCAGCAACAACAGTTCGGGCATGATGAAGGCACCACCCGAGTTAAAGCCGCTGCTATTTCCATTGAAGTAATGACTGTTCTGTCCGTCAGCGGCATCCACGTTACCAAGTCCCCCGATTACCGAGTAAATCGCAAGCGTGGAAAACAAAAATAACAATCTCATCGCCTTAGTCCCTTAAAGAATGATTTACGTACACGACCGTACAGATACTTCGGCGAGGTTGAGCGTACGACGTCGCCGCCTAAATCCTGCCACCTAACACGGGAGCCAATGTCTTCATTGGCGGCGTATACATCGCTACCAAGCTGCATCGTCTCGGCACTCGATCTACCAATGCCAATTGCAGATCGGGGGGGCAAGCAGGACGTAGTTGTAAGACGTCGCAAGACCCGTGTGACTACAACCATGCAACCTACTGGAGCCACTCTGTTTATCTATGTTGACCTCTGATTTTGTTTTGCCCACAGGCAAAGACTTACAGACGCCCTCGGTCAGCTGTTAGCCGGCGCACATGCCTGCCCAAATATCTCACACAAACGGTACGACCCGAAACAATCGCACTATCGTTGCGCAGCCGAACTTGCGGTGACGATCATCCCTCTAACTCCGGAAATCTCTACGACGCGACGATTCTGATACGCCCACATGCAGTTTTCCATCTAACACAGGCGATGTCACGATGATTGTTTCTCAGCGACTACTATGGATCGCATTCGTGGGCCTGACATGTAGTGCGGCAGGATGCCGCTTACCCGCGGTAAAGACGGTGGCATCACCCGAGTCGGAAGTCGCGCCGACCGCCACGACTCGGATAACTTACAGCACGGCGTCGGATCGTCTGAATCTCGCAGGCGGCGCGGCAACAACGCTGCTGGCAGCTCACGGCCACGTGCCACAGATGGTGCTGCCGAATATGACACGCAGCACAATGCAAATTCAGTACCCCCATCCGTCAGGGAATGCCGAGTCGGCTCAAGTTACATTAATTACACATCTCGACGATGATGAAACCGCCAGCGTGCCAACGATGCTCGCAAGTTTTGCGTCGCAACACCCCGATTCACCTCGATCCGATCGTCGAGTCGTGGATGTCGTAACGCTCGACATTCCTGCTTGGCAAGCCGTAGCACTGCGGAACCAATTACAGCAGCAGAAATTCTTTCGTCGTTCGCGAGTACTCAACGCCGAAGTCGAACTGGCCGTGGATGAACCCAGCGGTCGATTCGGCAAGTCGTTTCACTCAGTCCCAGAATTTGATGCTTTGTTGCTGCGAGCCGCTATGGAAGGACGGCAGTTGCGTCCCAATCCCACTCCCCAAATCTAAACCGTTACCAACGCCCGCGAATCGAGTAAGTTGGGGCAGAAGGGGACATCCACAAAATGATCGCCTTCCCAACGAGCAAAAAAAGGTGGGCAGGACTCTTTTTTTGTGCAAGCTGCGCTGTCCAAGGCAGTGACGAGTTTGCAAAGTTCCTGGATCGTTTGGGGCTCGTTGAATCTGATCGCGTTAACTCTTCTGATCCTGACGCTCTTGGCGGTCCTCGCCTTTGCTCTCATCGGTGGCGCAGCATTCGACTCGTTTCGCTCCTCTTTTCCGATGGGCTGATCCGCTGGCGTTATGGCTAGCCGACCAACTCGTGCTGCTGGTTCGATTCACCGTCAACAACCGCGGTCTATCGCCCGACCGAATTGCAAGCACCCGGCGTGTTTTGGTTCGAGGACCACGCGGGAATTGATTTGTGATTTGCGACCAACGACACTATTGGATCGCGAGATCTGTTCATTTGAGGCTCGGGGATGTGGCGAGTTGGCGGCGCGATGGGGGTGGCATGCCTCATCGATCTGCCGCGCGAGAGTGAATTGCGGAATCGAGTCGTCGCTTGCTCCCGATCGATCCAAAACTCTAAGGGGTTCGGTATGCGTTTGTTTGTTGCCACGTCGATGCGAATTCGCGGAGTGTTTGCGCACCGTCGGACGACTTGTTGGCGGAGTCGCTTGCCGATGGCGGCGTTTGCTGGGATCGTTGGCATCCTGCTGGCCGGGCCGCAGCGCGACGTGGTGGCTGAGCAGACCAAGGCCAACAATCGGCCGAACATCATCTATATCCTGGCCGATGATATGGGGTTCTCCGACATCGGTTGTTATGGCAGCGAGATCGCGACGCCAAATTTGGATGCGTTGGCCGACAACGGGATTCGGTTCACTCAGTTCTATAACACGGCACGGTGCTGCCCGACGCGAGCGAGCTTGCTGACGGGTCTCTATCCTCATCAAGCGGGCATCGGGCACATGATGGACGACCGCGGGCACGACGGATATCGCGGCGACTTGAACCGGAACTGTGTGACGATCGCCGAGGTGTTGGGGCAGGCGGGCTACCGGACTTACATGTCGGGCAAGTGGCATGTCACCAAGACGGTTCAGCCCAAAGATGAATCGGGCAAACAGAACTGGCCACGGCAGCGCGGATTCGATCGCTTCTATGGCACGATCCACGGCGCGGGCAGCTTCTACGATCCCAATTCGTTGACTCGCGACAACCAATTGATCTCCCCTTATGCCGACCCGCAGTACCAGCCCGAGACCTATTATTACACCGACGCGATTAGCGACCACGCGGTGCGGTTTATCGAGGAGCATCGCGAAGAAGCCGACGGGCAGCCGTTTTTTATGTACGTTTCTTACACCGCGGCGCATTGGCCGATGCACGCGTTGGAAAAGGACATCGCCAAATATCGAGGCAAATACGACGCGGGGTACCAGGCGATCCGCGACGCTCGGTACCAGCGGATGATCGATTTGGGAGTGATCGATGCGGAGAGCACGATCAATTGGCCGATCCCCGACGCCTGGAAGCTGACCAAGTTTCTCGACTGGGATATTCGCAACATGGAAGTCTATGCGGCGATGATCGACAACATGGATCAAGGGATCGGGCGGATCATCGCTTCGCTGAAAGCGACCGGGCAGCTCGACAATACGCTGATCTGTTATCTGCAAGACAACGGTGGTTGCGCGGAGAACTACGGCCGTGGCAAGATCGGCCCACAGCGAGAAGATAAACCGACACTGACGCCGTTGGCTGACGTTTATCTGCAACCCGACATGCAGCCCAAACAGACGCGCGACGGATATCCGGTCCGCGTCGGCAAGGGGGTCATGGCGGGACCGGCGGACACCTATATCGGATACGGTCGCGGCTGGGCGACTGTCTCCAACACGCCGTTTCGCGAATATAAACACTGGACGCACGAGGGAGGTGTTTCGACGCCGATGATCGTCCATTGGCCCGCCAGGATCGACCGACGGGGAGAGCTGGAAAAGACGCCGGGCCACCTGATCGATCTGATGGCGACAGCTGTCGATGTCGCCGAGGCGGACTATCCCGAGACCTTTCACGACGGCCAGTCGATCAAACCGATGGAGGGAAAAAGCTTGCTGCCCGCCTTTGCCGGCCGACCACTGCAGCGCGAAGCGATCTACTGGGAGCACGAAGGGAACCGAGCGGTTCGCCGCGGCGATTACAAGCTGGTCGCCAAGGGGGCTGAGGGGCAATGGGAACTGTACAACATCGCCGCCGATCGCAGCGAACAGAACGACCTGGTGACTCAGCAGCCGCAGATCGTCAAAGAACTGGCGGCGCTATGGAGGCGTACGCCGAGCGGGCCAACGTGTTTCCGCTGAAGCCACGGCCACTGGGACATTAGTTAAGAGCGGGCCGACGCTACGTCAGTGGAATTCGCATCCCGTCGTAAGCGAGGTTGATTCCCGGCGGCAGTTTTGCGTCGTCGATGTCGTGATCCAATTCGTGGCAGATGTGGGTTAGGTAGGTCTGCTTGGCTCCCGTTTTGCGGGCGACTTCGATCGCTTGGTCGACGCTGAAGTGCGTCGCGTGAGGCGTGTGGCGGAGGGCGTCGATGATCAACACATCGAGCCCTTCCAACAGCGGCCAGCTCTCGTCGGGGATCTCGTTGGTGTCGGTGCAATAGGCGATGCTCCCGACGCGAAAACCCAAAACATCGAAGTGCGGTCCGTGACGCAAGCGGATCGGCGTCACTGTCGAACCCAAAACGTCAAACGGTTCCAGCCCGATCTGCAGCATCGTCAGCGCCGGGCGAGCTCCGGGATGCGTGTCGTCGCGGTCGGCGAAGGCGTAGTCGAAGGCAGAGTAGATCCGCTTTTGAACCAGCGGTTCGCTGTAGATCGGGATCGGATGGCCGACATAAAAGGGGAACAGCCGCAGATCGTCGAGTCCATATAAATGGTCGGCGTGTTCGTGGGTGTAGGCGACCGCGTGAACCAGTCCGATCCGTTCGCGGAGCAATTGTTCGCGAAGATCGGGGGGGGTATCGATCAACAGATTCCCCTCGGGCAGCCCTAGAATGACCGAACAACGGGTCCGATTATTCTTCGGATTGGAGCTTTGGCAGACGTCG
Organism: Rosistilla ulvae; assembly: GCF_007741475.1. Classification (NCBI taxonomy): domain Bacteria; kingdom Pseudomonadati; phylum Planctomycetota; class Planctomycetia; order Pirellulales; family Pirellulaceae; genus Rosistilla; species Rosistilla ulvae. The sequence goes on from NZ_CP036261.1 coordinate 5,992,219, forward strand.
CATCCACAGCCAATGGCGGGAACTCCGACGCTGGTTCCCGTTCCCAGCATGATCATCTGGCCCGAAAAGTCGGTGGAGACCAGTTTCTTTTTCACGATTGTGGCCAAAAATTTGAGCGACCGAGGAGGACGAAACACGCTGAATCGTTGCAATTCGCAAGCCTAACCGGGTTTGCTCTCGGCTCCAACCGGGATCGGACCGGCTTTCTCCACGCCGAACCGCAACGATTTGCCAAAACCCACTATACGTTTTGCGTGCTTTTTGCCATACTTCTGCGTTCTGAATCGACAAAAACAACTGCCCGCGGTGGGCGACACGAACAAACGTTAATAGATAAGAATTGGTACGGAGTAGATCTGTGTACAAGAATTTCGCAGCACAGGGTTTAGGGATTTCGGGTCGCCAGAGCGAATTGATCGAGTTGGCACTCACCTACGGCTTCCGCGGACTGGACATCGATCTCAGCGACATGTACCGCCGCGTTCAACGCAGCGACTTCGATCGCGCGGCCCGTTTCCTGCACGCCGCAGAAGTTGTCGTCAGCGGTTTTGATGTCCCCGTCGACCTGGACGCCGACGACGATTCGTTTGCCGCTCAAGTCGCTCAACTGCATCCAGCAGCGGAAGTCGCGGGCAAACTGGACGCCAAAGTCGCCAGCATCGTCGTCCCGGCGGCAACCGATCGCTTGCCCTATCACGAATACTTCGAAGCGATCACCAAGCGATTGAACCAAATCGCCGAATGCCTCGGTGGTCAAAACATCCAATTGGCCGTTGGATTCCAAGCCGCGTCGGAATTGGGCGAAGGAAAGCAGTTCGAATTCATCCGCAATGTCGAAGGCTTCCTGCCATTGGTTAAAGGGGCTGGCGACAACATCGGCTTCTTGGTCGACACCTTCAACTGGTTCGCTGGTGCCGGCACGCTGGAACAATTGACCGCGTTGGATGCCGACAAGATCTTCGCCGTTCGTTTGTCGGGCATCAGCGAAGAAGCCGACGCCGCAGCGATCACTCGCGCTGACCGCACGTTGCCAGAGATCAACGAAAAGATCGATTTCGTGGCACTCGCACAGCACTTGATCTCGATCAACTTCGACGGACCTGTTTCCGCTTATTCGGCTCCGGGCAACGTCCGTGGCGGAACGCGAGAGACTGTCAGCAACAAGGCTCAAGAAGCTTTGGACGCGATCTTCACCGGCGCTGGTTTGACCGTGGCACCGCGCCCCATGGACACCATCTCCGACATCGTCGTCGACATGATGGAATAAACCGAGCAGAGGCAACGTGGAATCGAAGGCACCGCAAGAACATGCGGCCTGGATCGGGCCGCTTGAAGCCGCCGTCGAAGAGTCGCTTGAAGGGCTGTTCCTGTTGCGGCGTCACCTGCACCAGCACCCAGAGCTTTCGGGCGAAGAGCTGGAAACGACCACTCACGTTGCTCGACTGATCGAAGGCCTGGCGCTGCCGCTGAAAATTGCGGACCAACAGCGCGGGCTGACCTGTGAATTATTGGCTCCCGATTCGGCGAGCGATCTTCCCCGGCTCGCGCTACGAGCCGATATCGACGCGTTGCCGATCCAGGACGCAAAGCAGGTCGATTACCACAGCTGTCGCGAAGGTGTCATGCATGCCTGTGGTCACGACGTCCACACGACGATGCTTTATGGAGCCCTGCGGGTTCTGAAACAATTGGCCGATGACGACCATCTGCCTTGGCCGATCGCTGTTCGCGGCATCTTTCAGCCCGCCGAAGAGACGGCTCTGGGCGCTCGCTACATGATCCTCAACCAGGCGCTGCGCGATGTCGCGGCGATCATCGGGATCCATTGCGACCCCAGTCGCAGCGTCGGCCGGATCGGGATCAGCCCGGGCGTCCTGACGGCCAATTGCGATATGTTCAAAGCGAAGTTCCGCGGCCGTGGCGGTCACGGCGCTCGGCCTCACCAGACGATCGACCCGATCGATGCGGCGACGCAGTGGGTGCAATCGGTCTACCGATCGGTCTCTCGATCGTTAGACCCACACGAAGCGACGGTGATCTCGATCGGCCGCTTCGATGCGGGAAACAAGGCCAACGTGATTCCCGATAACGCGATCCTCGAAGGAACGTTGCGGACATTCCATTCCGGCGCGCGAGCATCGGCCCTGGAAACGATCGGTAAGATCAGCGAAGCGGTGACGCTGGCGACAGGTTGCGACATCGACTTTGAACTCGGCTTCTCCGCTCCGGCTGTCGACAACGATCCCGCATTGGTTGAAGTCATCTCCCACGCGGCTCGTCAAACGCTGGGCAAGCACGCGGTTGAACCGATCCCGCGTCCCAGCATGGGGAGCGAAGACTTTTCTTATTATCTGGAACATCTTCCCGGCGCGATGTTCCGCCTGGGAACGTGCAGCGAACAGATTGGCCAAGAGCCGCTGCATTCGCCCCATTTCGATATCGACCAACGGGCGATCGCCGGTGGTGTACGATTATTAGCAGCGACGGTGATCGAATATTTTGATCCCCGCCGCAACGACTAATAAGACCGTATTGTATTTCCTCGTTTAACCGCGAGCCCATCGGGCCGCGCGGCCCTGAAAACCGCGGGGCGTTGCCCGCGCGGTTAAACTAAGAACATTGATTGGCGAGTTCGTCGGGCCGTGCCGCCAGCAAAACCGCGGGGCGTTGCCCACGCGGTTAAACTAAAAACATTGACCGGTGAGTTCATCGGGCCGTGCCGCCAGTAAAAACGCGGGGCGATGCCCACGCGGTTAAACGAATAACGTTGACCGGCAAGTTCATTGGGCCGTGCCGCCAGAAAAAACGCGGGGCGATGCCCACGCGGTTAAACTAATAACGTTGACCGGCGAGTTCATTGGGCCGCGTGCCGTCAGTAAAAACGCGGGGCGATGCCCACGCGGTTAAACTAATAACATTGACCGGTGAGTTCATCGGGCCGTGCCGCCAGTAAAAACGCGGGGCGTTGCCCACGCGGTTAAACTAAAAACATTGACCGGCGAGTTCATCGGGCCGTGCCGCCAGTAAAAACGCGGGGCGATGCGCACGCGGTTAAACTAGATATTCGATGCTTGCTGTTCAGGCCTCCGCAGGCAACCGGTCCGACGTCGCCAAAACGTCGGCCTCGCGCCGGCGGAGCTGAATCGATAACTACTCCGCTCGGCAGAGGAACGCTGGCCCATGGGTAAATTGCATTTCAACGGCAACGATTCCAAGACGATCGGCGTCGAAATCGAACTCGCTCTGGTCGACGCCAATACGTTTGCGTTGGCCAACCGGTCGGATGATTTAATCAGCCGCTTGCCGCCGGAATACGCGGGCCAATACAAGCCCGAACTGATGCAAAACTGCGTCGAGATCAACACCGGGGTCTGCGACACCGTGGCCCAAGTGCGGCAGGATCTCACCGCCAAAACAAAGATCCTCGAAGCGACCGCCGATGCGTTGGGGATGCGGCTGTGGTGGGGATCGACGCATCCGTTCAGCCATTGGCGCGATCAGGTGATCACACCGAGCGATCGGTATCAGAATCTGGTCGTGCTGCTGCAAGAAATGGCACGGCGGATGGCGACCTTCGGACTACATGTTCACATCGGCGTCGATTCAGGCGACAAGGCGGTGATGATCTGCGACCGGATCATGCAGCATCTGCCAACCCTGCTGGCGCTCAGCTGCAGCAGTCCCTACTGGGAGGACCGCGATACCGGTCTGCATTCCCATCGCTCCAAGATCATGGAGGGGCTACCGACAGCCGGCCTGCCGACGCTGATGCGGAACTGGAGCGAATACGTCTGGCTTGTCAATCACATGATCGAGACCGGGTTCATCAATTCGATCCGCGAGATCTGGTGGGATGTCCGCCCGCACCACAACTTTGGCACCGTCGAGGTTCGCGTCTGCGACATGCCCGGCAGCATGGATGATGTTTGCGCGCTGTCGGCGCTGATCCAGTGTCTTGTGAAGCAGTTGTCCGATGAGATCGACGAGGGGACCTACCAATTCGATTGCCATCCGATGATGGTCCAACAGAACAAGTGGCGAGCGGCCCGTTACGGGATCGATGCGGGACTAGTCAACACCTACAGTTACGAGGTCCAACCGGTGGTGGAAGTCGCCGACAGCTTGGCGACGTGGCTCAAGCCGATCGCACAAGAATTGCGATGCGAGGACGAACTGGCAGAGATTTCCAGGATCGCCCGAGGTCCCAGTTGGGCACAGCGGCAGCGAGACCTGTTTGAACTCAGCGGCGACAAGCGAGACGTCGTCCGCGTGCTGACCGATCAATCGCGGCTCGGTTAAAATCGCCGCCGCGTCGACCGGTTTATTGAACCGGTTGTTGCCAATTCAGCGGCGATGTCGACGGCTTGGGCGCCGGCGGCTCATCTTGCATCCCCGCATACTGAGCAGTACTGGTGGCTGGTTGCGGAGTCGGAGCAAAATTGGATGCGGGCGTGGACAATGGAACTGGCTGCCTTGCTTCGGCAAATCCGCGGAAGCCGCTCAGGTCGCCGCCGGTCTGCGTGACACTGGCAGCTGGTTGGGGAGTGCTATTTCGATCGACAAACGATGACTGCACGACACCGCTGCCAATGGCACCACTGCCAACCGCAGCGTCATTGCTAGCTAAATTGACTGCCGACTGACCAGCCGCCGTGCTTGCTTGCCCTGCTGCCGGCTGACCTTTGTAATAGCGGTCGGGAATCGGATAGCTGCCCGTTGCTGGCGGCGGCACTCGGCTGGGCGTCAGCGCGGTCAACGGATTGGGGACGGTCGCTCCTTGACGGCACCCGCTGGCCAAGGCCACAAATGCAATCAAGGCGACAAGGGAGGTGGTTTGATGACGCATTGCAATCAAGTCATGTATGGATTGAACATCTCTCGGACACCGCAGTGTTCCCGAGGATCCAGGGGAACTTGCGATCCACCGTACCAATCCGTTCGGTGTGACGTACAGATCAATTCCCCGGAAAACCTGACTGGGTCGGAACCGACCGCCAACCGAGGCACCGACCACAATGCGGTTACGACTTCACCAACGGCACGATCTGGTCGACGGCGGTCTGCAGCGAACGAGCCGCCATTTGAAAGTTCGTGTGTCCGCTGACCTCCGGCTGGATCGCGACGAACAACTCCGTCGCCTTTCGCAGCTTGCTGAGCTTCTTTTTTGCTTGCTTTAGATAGACGGCGTCGTCTCCGCTGGCCAACGCTGGCCCCAAGGCGAGCATAAAGTCGTACAGGTCGCGATGGATCTCCTGCAGTTCGTCGTCGTCGATCGCTTCGTCGCAGTGTTTCAGGAAAGCGCGAACCATCCAAACATGACTGACCAAACGATCGATCGCCGCGACGCGACCGGCTGGGGAAAGGGAGTCATCGGGAACCGAAGGGACGGATGAATCGTTCATGGATCGTGGGATATGTGGACTGGGGTCGCTGTCAGATTTGCCTCAAATCACTATACTTCAACGGCGTCAGTCCGCAGACATACCGCCATTAAAGAGACTTGAGGTCAACCGTATGAAGATATTTCTACCCGTTCTGTTTGCTTTGTGCACCGCGATGTGTTGGGGAATGTATGGCCCAACGATCGGTAACGCGCAAAGCAAATCGTGGTCGCCGTTCAAACCCTATGTATTTATCGGCATCGCTTACCTGGTCCTGGCGATCATCGGCGGTCTGATCGCGATGCGGTTGAAAGGGGATACGTTCTCCTATACCGGCGAACACTTTGCGCCGGCGAAGTGGGGATTCTTGGCCGGTTGCTTGGGTGCTTTGGGAGCTTTGTTCCTGACCTCCGCGATGATGACCAGCAAAGGGAATGCGTTGTTGGTGATGCCGATCGTCTTCGGTGGAGCCGTCTCGGTCACCGCACTTTATTCGACATGGCGGTTGTGGGGGCACGTTCAGATCAGCCCCGTGCTGTGGGTAGGGATCGCGATGGTTGCGGTCGGCGTCATTCTTGTGGCGACCAACACCCCTCACGGTCATGCCGCCGCCAAACCCGCCGCCGCAGCAGCAACCGCTGGCGATTCGGCAGCCCCCGAGCCAGCAGCGCCTGCAATCGGTGGATCGGATGACGCGGATCCCGAACCGATCGCGCCCGATTCGAAATCTTAGCCCTATTCAACGTTTTGCGTCGCGGAGTCCGTTTTGTTTCAACCAGCAACGCTGTCGATCGCCGCATCGATTCTACACCTCACGGTGGCAATCGCGATCTCCTTTCGTGTGATCATGCGGAAGCCGCCGGTCGGAGTCGCTCTGGCGTGGTTATTTTTGGTCGCCGCGGTGCCGCTGGCAGGTGTCGGTTTTTATCTGTTAGTCGGCGAACGTCGTGTCGGCCAACGCCGGGCCCGAAAGATTGCCCGCTTGCGGATCGATTACGAACGCTTGGCGGAACTGGCGATCACCGAAGGCTTAACCGATGTCGATTGGACAACGCATCGCCGCGAGTCCGCCGCCATGAATCGGCTGGGGCTGAGCCAAGTCGGAGTGCCGACGGTCTCGGGCAGCCGAGTCGAGCTGCTCAAGGATGCCGATTCGATTCTTCGAGGGATTGCCGCCGACATCGATCAAGCTCGCAACAGCGTCCTGATGGAGTTCTACATCTGGAACCAAGGTGGCGCGGCGGAACTGGTTTTTGAGGCTCTGAAGCGTGCCGCCCAGCGCGGCGTCTCTTGCCGGCTGCTTGTCGACAGCGTCGGCGGACGGCCGTGGTGGAAGGGGCCTCAACCGGCGGAGCTGCGCGAAGCGGGAGTCCTCTGTCGGCCGGCGCTGAAGGCAGGACTGTGGCGAACGATCTTTGCTCGCAACGACCTTCGCCTGCATCGCAAGATCGTGGTCGTCGATGGCGAGGTGGCTTGGACGGGCAGTATGAACTTGGTCGATCCCAAGTTCTTCAAACAGGATGCCGACGTTGGCCAATGGGTCGACGCGATGCTGCGACTGCAAGGTGCCGCGGTCTCGCCGTTGGCGATGACGATGATCGGCGACTGGATGCTGGAGACCGATGAATCGGTCGATGAAATCATCCGCTGTGCCGAACTGCGGATGGTTGAACGCGAAGGAACTGGCGATATCCAAGTGATTCCTTCGGGACCGTCGGAGACCGATGACGGACTGCTGCAGATGCTGCTGGCGTTGATCAATTCAGCTCACGATGAACTGGTCTTAACGACCCCTTATTTTGTTCCCGACGATTCGATGGTCCGGGCGATTCGCGGCGCCGCCGGACGAGGCGTGAAGGTGCATCTGGTAGTGCCGAACCGCGTCGATTCGATGCTGACGCACTTCGCCAGCCGGTCCTACTACGATGAACTGTTAGAGGTGGGCGTGCAGATCTATCTGTACGACCAGGGCCTGTTGCACACCAAGTCGGTGACGGCCGATGGTGACATGGCGATGTTCGGAACGGTGAACCTGGACATGCGCAGCTTGTGGCTGAACTATGAAGTCTCGTTGTTCCTGTACGGCCAGGATTTGACCGGTCCGGTTCGCGACCTTCAAGGAACCTATATCGAAGCCAGCAAGCGATTGGATCCGGCGGAATGGACCAATCGGTCGCTGCGTGAACGCTTTTTAGAGAACGTCCTGCGACTGATTGGTCCGGTGCTTTAGCGTCGACGCGACAATCGCGATGGCTATGCGCTGACCTGCCGGATCAATCGATCGATATCGGAGAGCATCTTCGACTCACAACGCAGCACGCCCGAATCGGTGCCTTCACCCACCAGAGCCGGTTGGTCGCCGGTGACGACAAACTTGCTTGTCAGTCGACCGGTCGAATCGGCGATGTGCTGATAGACATCGCGATTGTCCCCAGTTTCGACTGCTTGGTCGACGACGATCACATCATAGCGATTGCCAAGCAACCGCTGTTCGGCGGTTTGCCAGTTGTGAGCAGTCTCACAAGCTAAGCCACGCGAGTTGACCTGTTGACGCGTCCGATCTGTCAATTCAATGTTCTGATTGACTACCAACCATCCACTCATCTATCCTACCTCGACGTTGAAAGTAATCGTGCATTTGTTGCACAGCCAACCCAATAGCCGATGGCTCACCTTCCCTGCAACGCCGAATCAGGTTCCCTCAACGGACCCGAAAGGCGGGCAAAGCTTCATTGAACCAACAATAAGCGTGACCCCGTCGTGCAACTTATCTGTAATTCGTCGACATCAACCACGCGGTTTCTGAAGCCGTACCTGAAACATAGCTAACCAATAGAAACAGAAACGTTTGCTTGCAGTGATTTTTGCAAAGCAATACGAGGTACAGCAGGCAGCATTGGCAAAATCGCCGCGACCCCTAAAACGCGTTGCCGGCCCCCCCAAGGATTTCTCAGCCGCCGATTGCAGCAAGCATCCTGTGGGGCAGCGGTGTTCTATAGTTTTGTTGCGAGCACCGCACGAGCCCCTTCGCGGGTCTCAATCGCCCGCCTGCCAACGGTTTGCTGCGGCAGAGTCCCTCGCGGTGCAACGCTAGAAACTGGCTCGACTATTGAATACATCTCGATTGCAGATCCTGCTCGTCGAACATCGCGATGCCGATGCGCTGCTGCTGCATCGCATGTTGCGGCACGCTCCCCAACACTGCTTCGAGATTCGGGTTTGCGAATCGGCCGCCGAAGCGATCCTGCTGCTGGCGCGACAGCGATTCGATGGATTGATCATCAACCTGGATCGCCAGGACCAAGATCCTTTTGAAGTGCTGCTGCAGGTTCGCAATCTCGATTCGCAACTCGCAATCCTCGGACTCACCGACCGCACCGACGAAGCATTTGGATTGCGGGTTGTCGAATGTGGCGCGCAAGATGTCCTCGCCAAAGATTTGATCAACGGACAACTGCTGTATCGAGCGATGCGGTATGCGATCGCACGCCAGAGTCAGATCAGCTTTCTTAAGACCGCCGCCCACACCGACGCGCTGACCGGCCTGGGAAATCGCCGCGCTCTGGATCAAGCGCTCAACCAAGCGGTCGGCAAGTTTGCTCGCGATCAACAGCCCTTTGGGTTCTTGATCCTCGATGTCGACAATTTCAAACAGTTCAACGACCAGCACGGGCACCGCGCGGGGGACTATGTGCTGAGCGAATTAGGACATCTGCTCCGCGATTCCTTGGCCGACGACAACATCGGCTCGCGCTACGGTGGCGAGGAATTTGGAGTCTTGTTGCCAGCGACGTCGCACCAGCAGGCGGTCGCAAAAATGCAGGACCTGCTGGAATCCATTGCCACGCTCCAAATTGAGTTCGAAGGAACGCGGTACCGCGTCACTTCCAGCGCTGGTTTGACGATCTCGCACCCAAATGATACCGTTGGCAACATAATCGAGCGCGCCGATATCGCGTTGTATCAGGCGAAGTCCAATGGCCGCAACCGCGGCGAGCTGAATCTAAAAGCGGCCACGGCGATCCCGTTGCCCAACGAGGCAGTCGTTGGCAGCAATGTTTAAGCGGCTCGCGAGCAGCTGCCCAATCGCAACGCCTTACGCCAAGTTTGTCTTCGCATGCAAAAAAGTCTCTACGATTACCCGCAGTATTACGACCTCGCCTTCCGCGATGAAACCGATGACGAAGCCGACTTCATCGAGGCGGCGTGGGCTAAGTTTGGCGACGGTCCGCTGAAACATCTGCTGGAACCTGGTTGCGGCAGCGGACGCTTAGTCGTCGAACTCGCACGCCGTGGGTACGACGTGACCGGATTTGATCTCAGCGAACCCGCCCTCCGCTACACCCGCTCGCGACTCCGCCGTATCGATCGCACCGCCGAGGTGCTCAACGCCGACATGATCGACTTCTCGCTGCCGCGGAAATTCGACATGGCCTACTGCACGATGAACACCTTCCGGCATCTGTTGACCGAAAACGATGCCCAATCCCACTTGCAAATGGTCGCCGATCATCTGCGTCCCGGTGGTCTGTATCTGTTGGGATTCCATTTGCTGCCCCCCGACGCCGACGAAGAGTGTATCGAACGCTGGCGTGGCAGCAGCGGCAAGACGTCGGTCTGCTTCACCTTGCGCGTGCTCGATTTCTGCCGCCGCACCCGGCTCGAATCGCTCCGCATCTCGATGCTAGCCAAGACGCCGCGTGGCGAGATCCGCGGCCGCTCCGAATTCCAATTGCGACTCTACAAAGCCGCTCAATTCAAGACGCTGATCGCCAAAGTCCCCGATCTGGAGCTGTTGGAAGTTTTTGATTTCGATTACGACATCGATGAACCACAGCGTTTGGACAACGAATTAGCCGACGCCGTCTTCGTCTTCCGCCGCCGCGATTCAAACGCTTAAGATCGGAACGCCCCCAGCTCGCGAACCCTTTCGATGAACCATCGGTTTCGTTCGCGCAGCGACTGGGGCTCTTCAACGCATCAAGGATCAATCATGTTTGCCAAATGGTTCCGACGCAGCCGCCGTCCGGTGGTCGATCGCACCCCCTGTCCACATTGTGGTGCGATGATTCTGGAAACGGCGACGTTTTGCCGGCACTGCGGCGCATCGGATGCTTCGGGTTGGCAGGACGAGACCGAAGGCTACGCCGACGACATGGCGGACGATGATTTCGACTACGACGAGTTTTTGCAGCGCGAGTTCCCCGACGAAGCCCCGCCCCGCCGCGATTTCAAATCGTTTGTGATCATCGTGCTGCTGATCTGTTTTGTCGGCGGATTGCTGCTGTCGCTGGGGATGTGAGGATGCGCTCCGTCGGCTGAAGCCTCGACTCCAGCGCGGCCAGTCGTTTTCGTTTAACCGCGTGGGCAACGCCCCGCGCGTCGGTGCGCAACGTACAGAAGATGCGCTCGGTCGGCTGAAAGCCTTCACTCCAGCGCGCGGCCCGATGGGCACGCGGTTAAACGAGAGGGCATCCGACTCAACTCGTTTAACCGCGTGGGCAACGCCCCGCGCGTCGGTTAGCGACGTACAGAAGATGCGCTCGGTCGGCTGAAAGCCTTCACTCCAGCGCGCGGCCCGTTGGGCACGCGGTTAAACGCGAGGACGGCCAAATCAATTCGTTTAACCGCGTGGGCAACGCCCCGCGCGTCGGTGCGCAACGTACAGAAGGTGCGCTCGGTCGGCTGAAATCCTCTACTCCAGCGCACGGCCCGTTGGGCACGCGGTTAAACGATGGGGCGGCCAACTCAATTCGTTTAACCGCGTGGGCAACGCCCCGCGCGTCGATGCGTAACGTCGAGAGATGCGCTCGGTCGGCTGAAGCCTTCACTCCAGCGCGCGGCCCGATGGGCACGCTGTAAAACGATGGGGCGGCCAACTCAATTCGTTTAACCGCGTGGGCAACGCCCCGCGCGTCGGTGCGTAACGTCGAGAGGTGCGCTCGGTCGGCTGAAAGCCTCGACTCCAGCGCGGCCCGTTGGGCACGCGGTTAAACGATGGGGCGTGGCCCGTTAATCGAACTGTTGTTTAGCTTGCTCGAACAGATGCCGGACCGCTCGGCCGCTGATCGTTGTCTTTTCGATCAACTCCTTTGCGATCCGCTCGATCGCCACCGCATGCGCTTCATCGCTTAACAGATGTTCCGTCTTGTCCAACAGTCGCCGCTGCAAGCGTTCCAGTTGACGCTGGGTCTTCGCGCGGCCTTCTAGAACACGTTCGACCGTTCGCAGATCCTGGGCGGCACCGCGTGGGCAATACCGACCAGTGAATCGCGCCTCGGCGACCATTCCAGCCAGCAGGATCAGCGCCTCGTCTTCGACCACATCTTGCGACGACCGGCCGCGTCCCTTCCGCAACTCGCAGACGCCCAACCGATAGCCGCCAGTTTGCAGCGGCCCCGGAGCGATCGTTACCTTTTGAATCGGTCGGCCCAACGAGATCGCCATCACCGCATGCCCCGCTTCGTGATAGGCGGTCGCTGTCAATTCGATCGCCGCTTGGCGAGCGGCCGGGTCGGCAGGCGGTTCGTTCATCATCGTTTCCCAGACAGGCTCTACAGCGAACGCAGATAGGCGATCAAATCGTCGACTTCATCGTCGCTCAACTTCGGCAGCCCCGAAACCTTCTCGGGACTGTGCAAGTCGGTCAGCACACGCTCCAGCGATTTCGCTCGGCCGCTGTGCATCCAACGCACCTTGCGATAGGTGCCACGCAGCGTCGGCGTGTTGTAGCCGTCGTAATGATCCGACTTCGAACCGGTTCCCACATCGTGGATCTCGCCGTCGGTAAACTGCGGCCCGCTGTGGCAATCGGCACACGCGGCGCGGCTGCTGTGAAACAGCTCCTTGCCCCGCTGCGCCGCGGCCGAAAGCGTACCATCGGGTCCGATAAACGGATTCGGCGGGCTCGGCATCGTGCTCAGAAACTCGATCAACGCATCGGTTTGCGTCTGCGTCGGCTGCTTCCCCTGCATCGTCACCGTAAACGACTTCTTCATCGCATCGTCCAGATCCTCCTGCCAACCGTGCCACGTCCAAGGGCCGGTCTGCGTCAGTTCATACAACGGCAGGACCGTCTTCAACGTCATCTCGGTGCCATCGTTCCAGGTATCCATCGGTCGCGAATTGATCCCGCCGTTTTGATGGCACGAGTGACAGCTGTACCATTGATCGAGGCTGTGCTGTGCGTCGTAGAAGATCGCCATCCCCTGCCGCGCGGGCGATGGAGTCGCAGGTCCACCGAGATCGATCTCGCGGACAACTTGTTTCGTTTTCAAGTCGACCGACTGCAGCGAATTCTTCAGATAGTTGGCGACATAAACCGTTTGGTTGTCCGCGGCGATCTCCAGTCCCATCGGCCGGCCGCCAACATCGATCCGACTGAAGCGGTCGCGATCGCGCTGCAACCGGCGATCGATCAGATCGCCGGGGCCACCGGTCGAAACAAACGGCAGATCGGGCAAACGATAGACGAGCAGTTCGTGAGTCCCCGAAGAGGACGCAACCAAACGCTGGCCGTCGCCGCTGATCGCCAAGCCGTGTGGATCGGCCACCGCCATCTCAGGTACATCCAACGAGATCGCCTCGCGATACGAAGCTCCATCCAGTCGCACGCGGCCGATTCGGCTGGCCAAAATCCAGCCCCGTTGAATGTTGTCGCGAGTGATTGGATTGGTGCGATAGATCATCCATGTGAAGTAGGCGTATTGTCCGTCGGCCGATGGCGTCACGTGTCCAATGTTCACACCGTTAGCCAATGGCTCCTCGTATAACGGTTCCGCCGTTGCTGTGTCGATGACTTCGATCTCGGCATCGCCGCTGGAACCAACAGCCAATCGCGTCCCATCGGGCGAGAGGGTCAGATACCGCGGCCAATTCCCAACGTCGATTCGGCGAACCACCGCCAGACTGCGAAGATCGACTTGAGCGACCTGAGCCGCAGCGGTCAGCCCCACGTACACGGTTCGGTTGTCCGGAGCGATCGCAAAACCTTGCGGATGCCCGCCGAGGTGGACGGTTCCGATGGCGGCAAGTTTGCCTTCGCGAATCGCTAGCAGACTCAGTTCGCCCGACCACTGATTGGTCGCCAAAATCGTCGCCCCATCGGGCGTGAAGTCGATGTGCGCCGGATGGCTTCCAATCCGAAGCTCGTCGACCACACGTCCTGCTGCGGCGTCGATCAACGACACGCTGCCGGAGGTTTCGTTGGCGGTGACCAGCCACTTTCCATCGGGCGAGAGGGCCAAGTCGACGGGCGAACGATCGATCGATGGATCGATCACGTCCGCTCGAGCCGCAACCGCAACCGCAGCTCCACAACCGACAGCCAAACTCAGGTAAACCAACGTCAGCAACAAGGCTCGCGATCGAGATTGCATAAAGCGGTTCCGGTGGGATTTCGGGAAGGAAGGAGTAAAGGATCGGGGCACGGCTCCAATCCGTTTCGCGTTTCCATTGCGGAGATCAACCGGCACACGCTAGCGTCCGATTCGCCCCAATGGAAACCACCTCGACGCAGTGCATTGTATCAACCAAGGTTCCCACTGTCCGCGCCGATCCTCGCAACGAATCAACTGGGCAGTAGCAAACCGCTGCGGGGCTCGGCGGTTTGCTTGCGCCGCGCCTTGATCCGCACATAGGGTGCGATATAGGTGGCTCGGTGAGCGAACGCCCCCGGTTCCGCATCGGCCTTGGTGTGCATCGGTTCGACAAGATCTTCGATCACCATCCCCGCGCGGCAGATTCCGCCAACGATCTGTTCCCAGCGATGCAGGTATTCGATCGCGCGATCCTCCCGCAACCGCTTGGCGGCATGCGTCTTCTCCGTCGCCGCAGGGATCGCTTGCTGCCGGTAATAGGTGTGCTGAACCGCATAATGTCCGCTAGCCGATGGGGACAGCGTCGACTGCAAACTTGTCGGTTGTTTGTGTTGGCTGATGTAGAGCGCGCCGGGCAGCAGCAACCGCGCGATCTCTTGAAAAACAGGAGCCACGTCGGGGACGTAACATGTGCTGACGGGATGGATGATCAGATCGAAACTGGCCGAATCCAACATCGGCAGATGCTGCATGTTCGCCTGGATCGTGCGGATCGGCAACTGATGTTCCTGAGCCGCGCGGCGATCGAGTTCCAGCATCTCGCCGCTGATATCGACAACCGTCACGTCGGCTCCCGCTTTGGCGTACAACGCACTCTGCCGACCGCCGCCAGCCGCCAAGCACAACACTCGCCAACCGGCGATGCTTTTGCCCAGCCAGCCGATTCGATCGACAGTCCCCAGCGGATCGCTCAATTCCGCTTTGGTCGCCGGGCGACACAACGGCTCGCCCGCCAACGCCATCTGATCGTACGCGCGGCGGTTGTGATCGATCGCGGCATCGTGATCGTTTTGCGTCAGCCGGGACTGCGGGTCGGAATTGCTCAATTCAATCAACTTTTCTGGTGCGTGATGCGACGCTGCGGTCAGTTTTGCCCTGATTCGCTGACAAACTGCTCGATTCGAGCGATCACATCTCGGTATGATAGGGAGGCCCCGTTCTTGCGGAACCGATCATTGTCGGATCGATTCCCAAAAACGCAACTTCAAATCCGTTTGCCCTCAAATTCCAACGGAATCCCAACATGACGTACGCTCCACTTTCGACGATCCGACCGCGCGTCGGCCGCTCTGCGATAATCAGCTGCTGCCTGCTGATGATCCTCGCATCCTCGGCGATGCTGCAAGCCGCCGACCGTCCGAATATCTTATTCATCATCGCCGACGATCAATCTCCGTTCGACTTGAAGTCGTACAATCCCGATTCGGCGCTGGAGACTCCCGTCCTGGATCGCTTAGCCGCCGAGGGGATGACGATCGACGGAGCGTATCACATGGGATCGTGGTCGGGCGCAGTCTGCACCCCGTCGCGGCACATGGTGATGGCGGGGCGAACGCTGTGGCATCTGCCCGGCCCCAAACCGAACAAGAAGCAAAAAGCCAAAGCGGGAAACAACAAGCCTGTCGGATTCGATCATGCCCCCGCCGATCTGGCGGAGCATACGATGGCAGCGGTCTTCAACCGCGCCGGGTACGCGACGATGCGAACCTGCAAACGGGGGAACAGTTACGAAGCGGCCAATCGCCAGTTCACGCGGCGGCACGACGCGACGAAACGTGGCGGGACGGCGGAATCCGGCAGCGCGTGGCATGCCGAACAAGTCCTGGACTATCTGAACGATCGCGAATCGGAAAAACAGACCGATCCGTTTCTGATCTACTTTGGTTTTTCGCACCCTCACGACACGCGCGACGGTACTCCCGAACTGTTGTCTAAATATGGAGCGGTCAACCATGCCGATCCCGAAACGTTACCGCCAGCCAACGAAGATGCACCGCAACTGCCGGTCAACTACCTTCCCGAACATCCGTTCCATCACGGGCACCCGAACCTTCGCGATGAGGTCAGCGTCAGTGGCGTCTGGAAACGCCGCGACCCGACGACGATCCGCAACGAGATCGGACGCGAATTCGCCTGCAGCGAGAACATCGACATCCAGATCGGCCGCGTGTTGGAAAAACTAGACGCGATGGGAGAACTGGACAACACCTACATCGTCTACACCGCCGACCATGGCATGGCGATTGGCCGACACGGATTGCAGGGCAAACAGAATCTTTATCAACACACTTGGCGCGTGCCGCTGATCGTCAAAGGCCCGGGGATCAAAGCGGCCAGCCGCGCCGAGGGGAACGTCTATCTGTTGGACGTCTTGGCGACGCTTTGCGATCTGGCGGGCGTTCAACCGCCCGAGACCAATGAAGGAACCAGTTTTGCTCCGGTCCTCGAGGGAGAACAGGACAAGATCCGCGACGTTCTCTACGGCGTCTATTGCGGCGGCACCAAGCCGGGCATGCGATGCGTCAAACAAGGGGACTGGAAACTTATCAAATACGATGTCCTCGATGGCAAGGTCCGCGAGACGCAACTTTTCAACCTGGCCACCAATCCGCATGAATTCCTGACGCAGCATCACGCAGCGGCGGTCAGCACGTTGACGGGAACTGCCCCCACCGAGGACCAAGTGAACCTGGCCGACGACCCGCGATTTGCGGAGAAGCGGAAAGAACTGGAAGCGTTGCTGTTGTCGCAGCAGGTGAAGTTCGACGATCCCTACCGATTGTGGGACCAGCCGCAGAACGACTGATCCAGATTGCCAGCATCCCACCGCCAAGGCATCACCGCCGGGGCGGTGGTGTTATAATTCGACCTTCAAAAATCACTCACCTTTCACCCCGACAGGTTCCACATCATGAGATTTCAAACTCTTGCTTCACACAAATGGTTCGTCGCAGCATCTCTGGCCAGCGTTCTACTGGGCGGTGCGATCATGAGCGGACAACTGGGAGACCGATCGATGGCGATCGCCGACGAAAAGCCAGCAGCCAAGACACAGCTGTTGCGGCACGTGGTGCTGTTTAAGTTCAAAGAGAGTTCATCCGAGGCGGACGTTCAGAAGGTCGTCGACGAGTTCGGCAAACTGAAGAGCAAGATCCCGCAGATCCATGCCTATGAGCATGGCACCGAGAACAGCCCCGAAGGGCTCGCCGACGGGTTCACTCATTGCTTTCTAGTGACCTTCAAAAGCGAAGCCGATCGCGCGGCCTACCTTCCCCACGCCGATCACCTCGCCTTTGTCGACGTGCTGAAGCCCCACTTGGACAAAGTGTTAGTCGTCGATTACTGGACCAACGAATAAGCGTCGCCCGATCGCTTGCCGTCGCTGGTCTCGCCGACCAGCGCGGCCGGCCGAAGCATTAGACAGCTTCGACCATCCCCTCGGGATTTTTGTGTTGCCAGTTCCATCCATCGCGAC
The DNA here is from genome assembly GCF_007741475.1 of Rosistilla ulvae. Taxonomy (NCBI): domain Bacteria; kingdom Pseudomonadati; phylum Planctomycetota; class Planctomycetia; order Pirellulales; family Pirellulaceae; genus Rosistilla; species Rosistilla ulvae. The sequence goes on from NZ_CP036261.1 coordinate 6,009,453, forward strand.
ACATGTCCAATAGATTCCGCGTCGCCTTCCAGCCCAGTTCTCGCTCGGCACGCGACGGATCGGCATACGCGACGATCACGTCGCCGGCGCGACGGTCGACGATTTCATAAGGCAGATCGATCCCCGTCGCTTCGCGGAACGCAGCGATCACCTGCAACACGCTCGACCCGGTTCCCGTTCCCAGGTTGTACGTGAAGATCCCCTCGTCGGTGCCGACCTTTTCGACAGCTTTGACGTGCGCCAGTGCGAGGTCGACGACATGGATGTAATCGCGGATGCAGGTTCCGTCGGGCGTGTCGTAATCGCCGCCGAAGACATTTAATTTCTCGTGTTTGCCCAACGCAACTTGCGTGATGAATGGCAGCAGATTGTTAGGAATGCCATTGGGATCTTCGCCGATGTCGCCGCTGGGATGGGCACCGACGGGATTGAAGTATCGCAGCAGGGCGAAGTTCCAACTGGGGTCGCTGACGTAGACGTCGCGCATGATCTGCTCGGTCATCAGCTTGGTCCAACCGTACGGGCTCTCCGCTTGAGCGACCGGATGGTCCTCGGTCACAGGGCGTTGCTGCGGTTCGCCATAGACGGTGCAGGACGAACTGTAGACGAGGTTCTTGCAACCGCAGGAGCGCATCGCATCCATCAGGTTGATCGTGCCGGTGACGTTGTTCTGGTAATACTCCAACGGTTTGGCGACCGATTCGCCAACCGCCTTAAAGGCTGCAAAGTGGATCACGGCATCAAAATCGGCGGCGGCCAAGACGCGGGTCAACGCATCGCGATCCAACAGGCTCAATTCGTGGAATTCCAGCGTCTTGCCAGCCAGTTGTTGGACGCGGCGCAGCGACTCGCGCTTGCTGTTGCTCAAGTCGTCGACGACGACCAATTCGTGCCCCGCCTGCAGTAATTCCACGCAGGTGTGGCTGCCGATATAGCCTGCACCGCCGGTCACTAGAATTCGCATCCGTATCGATCCTGCCCAAGTTAAATAGGAAGTTGGTGTTGTGTCGCGATTTGCGATCGCAGCGATCATCCGGCCCCATCGTGGTCCGAAAAACAGACGTCGCCGCACTCGAGACAAATCGCTGGACGCTAAAGCTTAGGTCACAATCCCACGCTGTCCAACCAGTAGTCGCCGCGCCGCCCCGGGGGCAAATCACTGTTTCATTTGAGCTATCAGCCGCCACGCGTCAGCGGCCCGTTGTCGGGAGAACCGGACGCTAACGGCTCGTCAGTTTAAACGTTAGCCCCGGTTCCGCTGCCACTAAACCGGGGCTAACGCCCAAACGGCTAATGCAAGGAAGCTCCGTTGTGAGTAAACCGACAAGCCGCTAATGCGTGGCGGCTGATTCGCGGAGACCGTAGGTGACGATCGGATCTCGGATTCCCTTGACCGGTTGCGGGGCGTGAGGCTGCAGATCGTGAGGGCGTTTCAGTTGCCTGTGCGTTGCCGCGGTCAACAGCATCGTGGCGCCGACGGTTTTGGTCAGCGATTCGATTCGCGACGCGATGTTCACAGCATCGCCGATCGCTGTGAATTCGAGCCGTTGATTCGACCCGATACTTCCGACCAGCGCGGTTCCCGTATGGATCCCGATACCGATCCGCAGCGGCGGCATCTGCCGCGAATCAAACGCCGTGTTCAGTTCCGCCAAGCGATCGATCATGCTCACCCCGGCATCGACCGCATCGTCGGCGTGCTGAGGGCGATCGTCGCCAACACCAAACAGGGCCATAAAACCATCGCCCAGATATTTGTTGACCATCCCGTGATGTTGCGTCTCGACGACATCGACCATCGCCGTCAGAAACTCGTTCAGCACCGCAACGACTTCGGTGGCGTCGCGTCCTTCGCTGCTGGCGGTGAAGCCTCGGATATCGACAAACATCACAGTGATCTCCCGCTCCACACCACCGAGTCCCGGCACGCTGGCCAGGATCTGTTCGGCCGCTTGGCGGCCGACGTGCAGACCAAACATCCGCCGCAGCGACTCCTTCTCTTTCAGCCCCCGCGTCATCTGATTGAACTCTTCGATCAACGGCCCAAACTCGTCGGCTCGCAACAGCCGGATGTCGGTATCCAACTGGCCGCGACCGACCGCTTGAGCCGCTTTCTTCAGCTCGCGGATCGGCGTTCCGTACAAGCGACCGACCAGCCACGCCGATACGAGCCCGAAGAGCATCGCGATACAGCCGACGGCGATCGGAAAGGCAAGCCCCCGCTGCGCCTCGGGCTGCGGGACGTAGAACAACAGCAGGATCGAAACGATTGGACAAAAGACCGCCGACAGACTCCAAGCGATCCCGCGACCGCGGAGCGTCAATGGATACGCACCTCGAATCGACGACGGCTGGACGTCTTCGAACAACAACGGAAACAGACACTTATGTAACGCAAGTTCCAATGCAAAGAAGGCGTGCGTCAATGCGATCATCGCCGACACGATGATCGAAACCGTCAGCAGGATTGGGACCCGGGAATCGAGCCCACTGTCGGCCAGGTTCAATGGGATAACGATCATCGGAATACACGTCAGCCAGGCCAGGCCGCCGATCAAGATCATCCACCAGGGAAGATTGATCGCCAGGCGTTGAATCGATTCCAGTCGATCCGGGGGGATCGGTAGGGCACGCTCCCGCTGACTCAGTATCGATTGAAAACGCCAGACGACGCTCCCCCAAGCAATCGTCGCCGCCGGATAGACAAGGCAATTGACCCACATGATCGAACGCAGCAGCACCGCCTGCTGAGCGTCGGAGATCAGCGGGCGGACGTGGGCGACGTTGTAAAAAATATTGAAAGCGCTACCGACCAATTGAGCCGCGATGGGAATGATCGCGACAAAAATTAAGGCTTGGCGGTAGGTAATCGGACGCTGCATCTAATCATTGAACCCAACGGCGGGGGTTTCGGGAATGCGGGGCGCCAGAAACCGTAGCTTACCTGCGATGCTCAGGTTACAATGGCGATCCCCGTATATCTTACCCACCTCTATTCGAAACTGGAGTGCCTCGCGCATGCTGCGTTCTGCTTTAATCGTTCCCCTTTTGGCTTTGGTTTGCACCTTCGCCAATGCTCAAGAGTTCACCTCTTTGGTCCCCGAATCGGGACTCGAAGGCTGGCACGGACGTCCCCATTTGGACCCACGCAAGTATGCCGACGTCGACGCTGAAAAGCTTGCTCAATGGAAGCAAGAGACCGAAGCCCACTGGTCGAACAAAGACGGCGTGCTGATCAACGACGGCCACGGCCCGTACCTGACGACCGACAAAGAATACACCGATTTCGAACTGAAGCTGGAATACCGCACCGTTGCCAAAGCGGACAGCGGGATCTATCTGCGTGGCACACCACAGGTTCAGATCTGGGACACAACCGACGAAGCCAAGTTTAAGCACGGTGCCCAACTCGGCTCCGGCGCCCTCTGGAACAACTCCGCCGGCGCTCCCGGCAAAGACCCATTGGTCAAAGCCGACAAGCCGTTTGGCGAATGGAACTCGGTTCGCGTGATCCAAGTCGGTCAACGCACGACCGTCTACTTGAACGATCAATTGGTCGTTGACAATGCCCTAATGGAAAACTACTGGGACCGCAGCCAACCGCTATTCCGCAGCGGCCCGATCCAATTGCAAACCCACGGCGGCGAGATCCTGTGGCGCGACGTTGCGATCCGCGAGATCGGTGCCGACGAAGCGAATCAGATCCTGGCGTCTCATGGGAACGAAGGCTTCGAATCGGTATTCGATGGCAAAACGCTGAACGGTTGGAAGGGTGCTGTCGACAACTACGAAGTCGTCGACGGGATGATCCGCTGCAAGCCAAAGCACGGCGGAACCCTGTTCACCGACAAGACCTACGGCGACTTCAAGGTCCGCGTGATGTTCCGTCTGCCTCCAGGCGGCAACAACGGCTTGGCGATTCGTTACCCTGGCGAAGGCAACCCAGCTTATGCGGGAATGACCGAACTGCAGGTTCTGGACAACACAGCTGAAAAGTATGCCAAGCTCGACGCGCGGCAATATCACGGTTCAGCTTACGGCATGGCAGCGGCGGCTCGCGGCTTCCTTCGCCCTGTTGGCCAATGGAACTTCCAAGAGGTGACAGTCAAAGGACCGACGATCACCGTCGAACTCAACGGCAACAAGATCTTGGAGACCGACGTCAGCAAGGTGACTGAATTCATGGCCGATTCGCCACACCCAGGTCGCGAACTCAGCAAAGGTCACTTCGGATTTGCCGGACACAACGATCCGGTTGAATTCAAAGAGATCAGCATCTTGCCACTGTAAGGTTTGTTCTCAGATCAATAACGCCAAACGCGTTTGATCATAAAGACAGCGACAATCGCCACGACGGAGTTTGCCATCCACACACTGTAGGGTGGCAATTCTCCGTTTTTGGCATAGTCCTGGCCGACGATGAAGATCGGAAAATAGAACAGCAGGATCGGCAGGAAGACCATTCCAAAGCTTGTCCAATAATCGGCGGTCTTAGCCATGATCGCCAACGGTGCACCGACCAGCACAAAGAAGAAACAAGAGAATCCAAACGACCAACGTCGCCAGGGTTCGACGTGCAATCGAGTCAATCGATGGGCGCCGCCACCGATCGCTCCACGCAGCTGTGCCCCGGGCGAGCCGACGATATCGCTCCAGCGACCGTTGGCTAACGCGAAACCTGTCTGCGCCGCCAAACGTTGCCGGTCGATCGACATCGCTTTCTCGCTGCGGATCGCTTCGGGACCAATCAAATACAACGGCAGATCCGCCGGTCGCGAACTGCTGGGGTCACCTTTGGCGAAGGCTTTGTTCAGTGGAATCTCCGGCACGATCTCGCCGGGGAAGTGGCTGCGGAAGGCTCCGCCCCCCTCGATTCGGCTGTCGACTAACCGCAGCATCAACGTCTCCCGCTCGGGATTCAGATGCAAGCTTCCTTCGCTGGCCGTAACGGTGATCGGCAACTCGCTGCCCGAATTGTGCAAAGTGACCGTGGGCCATAACAGCCGGCGATCCTTGACATCTTGAACGTGGATCGAAAACCCTTTGTCCGAACTGTAGGAACGCTGGGCTTGAAGTCGTCGATAAACAATCTCTTCGAGTGAATGCAGCAGCACATGTTTGACTCCCGGCTTGCCCCAGGAGACAGCCAGATCGTTCAACCCCACTGCGATCGGACTGAGGATCAGTCCGAAAATAAAGGCGGGCTTCAAAATCGTCAGTGGTGAAATTCCAGCCGCTTTGATCGTCGCGATCTCTCCGTCGGCAGCGATCCGGCCATAGACAGCGCTCACAGCAAACAGCGCCGTCGTCGGCAACGCAAACTGCAAACTCAACGGCAGGAACAACGGCAACAGCTGCAACAAGGCGGCCGGACCGAGCCCTTGGCGCAATAATTCGCGGGCGACGACGATCAATAAGATCAGCACCGTGAGCGAAACAATCGCAACCAGGAACACCTTCGTGATTTCCCAGAGGATATATCGGGTCAGCCTTGTCGGCATCCGGCAATCACACTTGAGGCCTTGAGAATCTAAATATTGGGCGAAGAATAGCGAATTCCGCGAGAATCGGAAACGCCGATACGCCTTTACTTCGATAGATAATCGGCCCAACTGCTGCAGTCGATGAGTCCCAATCGCAGCGGCGACGTTGCCAATCCGGTGCCGAACCCGAATTGGCGCCAGTCAGTCAAAATAGGAGGGCGAATGCTAGCGAGTTCAGTCGCCCGTTTCGACCTCGGCGCGCGTCAGAATGCTATCACCATTGCGGTCCAAGCGATCGAAGGTTGCATGCAATTCTGAGGGCGTTTGCTGGCGCGTGATCTTGCCATCGCCATCGGTATCGATCCGCTCGAAGACTCGCAAGCGACCGTTTCGCCGAATCGCTTCAGCTGCCCGCTGGCGCATCGTCGGCGCGGCAGCCTTCGCTTCCCCACGCGGCACCGCGTAATGAAAGTACCCGATCATCATCTCGTCCCAAGTCTGATCGCCCCAGCGAACCGTCGCTTTGGGATCGGGATTGTTCAGGTTCTTGGAACTGTTATCAAACGCGGCGGTGCACAGCATCTGCGAACCGGCGTCGACCGACATCGGATTGTCGAACAGATAAAACGTCTGCCAATTAAAGTCGTAAGCGGGGATGTCCAACAACGTGCTTCGCTGGCCGTTAGGGTCGACCAATTCGTACCGGAACGCCTTGCCGCGGAGATGCATGTGCGGACTGAAGCCCAGCAGTTGACTGTTGGGCAAATCTCGCTGCACCGCAGTGACAGTGTAGTTGTCGTCGCCGGGAGGGATGTTTAATCGAGGCTGTACCGCGCTGGTGGTGACGATCTCGTGAGTGATCTCCGCATCGTCGGCAAAGATCATCCCCAGTCGACTGTGGTCGATTTGCGGCGTCCCGATCGGAGTGTAGTGGACTTGGAAGATCAGCTCGCTGCCAGCGGGAATCTTTTTGGCCCAGCCCTTGGGGATCGGTTCAATCCGCGTGCCAGGGACATATCCCACCAAATACCCTCGCTCTGCATTGAGCCGCTTCGATCCATCCTTGGGACGGGCGAAGGCCAAGATGTGATGGACCACCTCGCGATTGCCAGGCTGCAGTTCGGCATAACGCAGCCATTTGTCTTCGGTGAAACCTGGATCGACACGGAAGTATTGGTACTTGACCGCTCCATCGGCTGGAACCTCAAAAGGCTCGGGGCTGACGTTGACGATCATGTCGGGCGCTTCGGGCAGCAGCCAACCGGGAGTGTATTGGATCGGCTCGGGAAGATTGGCCAGATTGCCCGCCGGAGCGCCGGCGTCAGCCCAATCGTATAGCGTCTGTTTGTCCTCGTCGGACATCGAGCGATCGTTGGCAAACGATCCGTGCGCGGGATCGGCGTGCCATGGAGGCATACGTCCGCCGCGAACGGTTTCGGCGATCATGTCGGCCCATCCGGAGACCTCATCGTAATCGGTCAATGCAAACGGCGCGATCTCTCCCTCGCGATGGCACTCGACGCAGTGCTTCTGCAAGATCCGCGAAACCTGATTGCCAAAAGTGATCTTCGCATCGCTGTCAGCTTTCTTTTGACGGCCGATGATACATCCAATCGATCGCGTTACCGGCGTCTTGATCGGACGATCGGCCAGTCGATCGTCGAGCGCATTTTTCAGATCGAAGCTGCGAGGGAAATCGCGGGCGAATCCGATCCCGTATTGGTCGTCGACGCGTCCCCAATAGATGACCTTTCGCTCGCGGTCCAGCAGAAAGACCTCGGGCGTCCGCTCGGCAGCCAGTCGATCGGCGATCCGATTCCCGGCGTCTTTGAGCACAGGAAACGTCAACTTGTGGTCGCGAGCAAAAGCGGCGATCTCAGCGATCGAATCCTGCGTGTTACTCATCACGGCGACAAAGCCGACGCCGCGGGAAGCGTATTCTTTTTCGAGCTCGACCAACCGCGTCGCATACAGTTTTGCCAGCGGACACTGAGTCCCAAAAAACGCGACGACCAAGAGTTGCGGTTCGGCAACGTCTTCGAGTTGCCAGCGCCGTCCGCGAAAGTCGTCGGCATCGATCTGGGACAACTGGGTCCCTAGATGGCCAGCCAACGAATCGGCAGCGGAGAGTGGAGAGGCGATTGAAGCAACGACCAATAAAGCAGCAACGAGCGAGCGAAGCACGAGGTACACCTTTTTCCAAACGAAGATACGGAATCCGAGGCAACCGACACGCCAGCCGACCACCGACGTCTCCCCTCTCAAATGATACGCAATCCCGCCAGAGACCGCACCGTCAAGAAACGCAGGCTTAACCAGAGTTGCATGCTTCCTTGCAGGTCGCACGATTCACCGGCTACCACCCCACAGTCTCACTGCAGCCCCCCCAAGGAACGCCACGGCACACCTACCCACCCATGCCCCTACAACAATAGCATGGATTACGCCATAGTGATGCTTTACAATCCGAAAGGTCGAAGTCGAAAGCACTCGATTTTCTGTTCCGCAGGGCTACCTGCGTCTCCTTCCCTCTCATAAGAAAGTGGTTGACATGGAACCAAAAAAACAAGGATTCACGCTTGTTGAACTGTTGGTCGTCATTGCCATCATTGGAATATTGGTGGGCCTTCTATTGCCAGCGGTCCAGGCAGCGCGTGAAGCGGCTCGACGACTGCAGTGCAATAATCACCTGAAACAATTTGGTTTGGCGCTTCACAACTACGCCGACACGTATGGCAAGTTCCCACACGGATCGGGCGGAGGTGCTCACACCTACAATCGTCTAAACGCGATGGTTTCGATGTTGCCCTTCTTTGAGGAAACGGCCTTGGCGGACATGGTCAATTCGCAACAGACTTTTGGCGGGACGACCTATGGTGCCGGGGGATCGAGCCCTTGGGATTCGAATTACGAATTGTGGGGCTCGCAATTCCAAGTCAAAGGGATGAACTGTCCCTCGGATTCCCCCGTCGGCGACAAACGCAACGGACGCTGGAAAGATGGCGTCGCGGCGACGTCCAGTTATTCGTTTTGCCACGGCGACCATGTGACCGACGTTCGCAACCAAGCCACCTACAGACGCCGCGGACTGTTCGGTACACGCAGCTACGCGACATTTGCGGCGATTACAGACGGGACCAGCAACACGATGGCGATCTCCGAACGCTGCTTCCCACGCGGCCCCCGCAGTGTTTTTGGTAACACAGTCGAGAACCTGACCGGGCTAGAAACCAATCCAGCCCTCTGCTTGGCTCAAGCCGATCGCAACGCCCGCGAATATTTGCCGTCCGCCAATGTCGGAGGCTATCGAATTGGGGGAACGCGGGCCTATGACGGGATGCCGATCTATACCGGATTCAATGCCATCCTGCCTCCCAACAGCCCTTCCTGCTTGGTTGGCAACGTCAACACCCACGGCGTCATGTCGGCGCAGAGCTGGCATCCCGGCGGCGTCAACTGTGTCTTTGCCGACGGTTCGGTCCGGTTCATCACCGAAACGATCGATACCGGCAACCCTGGAGCTGCGGAGAAGTTCTCTGGAGCCAGCCCCTACGGCGTCTGGGGTGCACTGGCCACGATCAATGGTGGGGAAGTCGCACGGGAGTAGCCTGCAACGCCCTCCCCATTTTTCTACTTCGCCCCTCTCTTTTTTAGCAGAGGGGGGAACGACTTGTTCCATTCATTCCCAAGCGAGCGGCGCCTGAATCGGGCGTTTCCATAACGCCCGGTCGCGCTGTCGATCGCTCGCGTTCCGATTTTAGAAAGTGATTGTGCGCATGTTTCGTCATACATTTTACTGCCTCCTTGTCACACTTGGGTTGGCGACTTTCAGCGGCTGCGAGAGAGGACCGCTTGAAAACCCCAATTGGCCCCAACGCTATCCCGCTGCGGGCACGGTCAGTTATCAAGGCAAGCCGATCGAAGGGGCCGACGTGACGTTCACCAATACAACGGCAGGCTCGACCGGTACCGGAAAAACCGACGCCGATGGTAAATTCCAATTGACGACTTATGTTGAAAACGATGGCGTCGTCGCGGGCGAGCATATCGTTGCGATCCGCCGCGTCGATGTTGTCGACAACACGCCCGCCGACGTCGATCTATCGGCCGGCGGCGAAGCGGTCCCGCCGACGATCACTTGGATCATCCCCGAGAAGTATTCGAACTCCGCGAAGTCGGGGCTGACAGCCACGATCAGCGAAACCGAGCGGAACGAGTTTACGTTCGATCTGGAATAGGTTCACTTCCGCGACAAGGACTCCGAAGGTCCAAGTCTAGGCAACTCTCTCACAAGCCACGGCGCGGCGGTCGCATAAAGCCTGGTGGCGCGAGCCCCAGGCCTGATTGATTGGCAGAATGATGCCATCTCCTACTCAATGAACCTGCCTGTCCCTACACGGGCGACTCGCACCGCCGACAGATAGATCGTCTCGGGCTGCGACCATCGGGCACATCCGATGACGATGTCAACGATGATTCAACGAACCCACGACTCTGTGAACTCGGTGCCCTCTGTGGCTTCAAACGACGCGGCGAACCGGGCGGTTGGGTGCGCTCGGTCGGCTGAAGCCTTCACTCCAGCGCGGCGCGTCGATGTATTAATGGGATGGCACCTTTTTAGCTTCAGGCCGAAAGTGGACGTCCATCGAGCCTCCGCCTGACTTCTTCGATGGCGTCGTCGAGCGGCAGTGAAGGCCCCGCCGACGGATTCGTTAGTCGCTGCGACAGAACCTCGCCGTGCCAGGCTGGTACTTCTAGTGAATCTTCGCCGAGCAAAGCCTGCCACAGCACTTCGAATGCCTCTCGACGCTCCTCCCGCGAAAGCCCGTCAATCAGTGTTCGTACTGTCATCTGCAAGGTCCTCCCTAGCCCAGAATAGCGTTCAGGCTTGGGCTTCGAGTACTTTGGGGACAAAGCACGTTTTCGAGTGCTCTCAGTGCAGTGCGACGGGTGCATCGCAACAATGCCCATGCTTAGTTTAAGCCCAAGTGGTATTTCACGCATGTCGTTACGTGAAGATTTGAGTCATGGGGATTTTGAAGCTCTGACCAGGATGCTCTTTTGCTGCTTGCTCCATCAGATCGAAAAACCGCTCCGAACCGTCTAACGGCACAGGAAGATAAGCCCCCAAATAGCTGGTTGTCTTCTTCCGGACACGAACAATAGCCAGCAAGAATTTTACATCGTTGACGTTGCGAGAAACAACATAGTGTTGAGCGTCGTGCGGCGGATTGAAGTTGCGCAATTCCACGACAAGTGACGCGAGCCGCGGTAATTCCAACGATGGGTCATCAATGCGGCGTCGGATCGTTTGAACAACGTCGTGGCTTGCCCATTCGTAACCAAAATATTGAAAAACAATTAGGTATGCGGCCCTAAGGACTGCGGTCTGAAAGTTGTTTTTGGAGTACTTATAAGGCAGAGTGACATTCATTTGCTTGACTTTACCATCAGCGAATGCTTGCTGGATTTCGGCCGCCGACACAGGATTCGATGCCTTGCCGACGACAGTAAAGTTCTTTGCGTCTTCGCCCCATTCAAGGTTGGCGGCAACTTCTTTGCCTTTCACGCTAATTTTTGCGGGCAGAGTTCCGTGACCTTTGAACACGTCGGCAATGACTTGATACCGCGAAAGATGTGCGTCCAAATTGCTGCCGCCGTCGTTGTTGCAAGTTCGACATGTCAGGGTTCGCTGCGTACCGCCAACCGTGCCGGGAACCATGTGTTCCAACGAGAGGTCATCGTACGACGTTTCTCGCCAGCACAACGGGCAAATCAGCGCGTCACTGTTATTGGTCGCGAGTCCGGCAGCTTCGAGGCTTTCGCGGAGATGATAGAACTTAAACCGTTTGTCATCGCGTGTCATTTCGGGATTCCGTTCGAGTCGAAGCCAATACTTACACGCCACAAGTGTTGTTGGTTCACTTTGCCGTTTAGGTATGTTTTCCAGCTGAACGAACTTACGAGCCGACGTATCGCTTATTCCCAAGTAACTATTAGTTTTACGAGTAGCCTCTCCTCATTCGCAACTCGACGCTTTCTAAGAGTAGCAAACTTTTTAGCCATATTGGGGATCGGTGTCAACTTTGGTGCCCTGCCGGACAGTGCATGACTTGAGCCGACGACTGGGCATGCTTCGGCCGCTGACTTGCCGCATTGCAAACCGTTGTGCTGTACCCAAATGCTGTTGCTAAAGAAGTCGCGACGAAAGCGTGACTCTGTGAACTCGGTGCCCTCTGTGGCTTCAAACGACGCGGCGAACCGGGCGGTTGGATGTGCGCGGTCGGCTGAAGCCTTCACTCCAGCGCGGATTAGGCTGGCTCGTCGACTAGGAAGACTGTGAGCGTTCGACAGCCGTGGGCGCCTAGGACCAGCGACTGTTCAATGTCGGCGGTCTTCGATGGGCCGGCGATGAAGACGCCGAAGGGTGTTTCGGGTTGGCCGATTCGTTCGTAGGCTTGGTGCATGTTGCAGAGGATCGATTGCCGCGAGACGACCAGCGCCAAGTGCTGGGTGATGAACAGCGAAGCGCGATGTCGAATGTCGCGGTCGGTGATCCACATCGCCCCGTTTTCGGCCACGCCAAACTCGGCGCGAGCGATTAGAAAATCGAGACTGCTCAACTCGTGCGGGTCTTCTATTTCTTGCAGGTTGACGTTGCCGGGGATCTCGTCGCCGACCAGCGAACATCGACGCGCCGCGTCGCGGTAGACCTCGTCCTGTTCCAGCTTGTTCAGCACCTCCTGCATCGAACCAACCTGCAGACACAATCCACCGACGGCTTCGACCGTTCCGGCGAACTGCGTGGCCGGATCATCGAACCCGATCGCAACTTGGCTGATCGAATCGTCGCCGAAGATCGCAGGCAATTCGACCGGCGTCACCTCGCGGCTACGCAATCGATCGAGGATCGCTTGTCGGCTGTCGCGTGCTCTACTTCCCATTTTTCGCTTCCTTTGATTTCATCCCCTCGTCGACCGAAGTCCCTTGGCGATTGGTCTGCCACCACGAACGGAAACTCTCCGCCGGCGGCTCGGGGAGATCGCGGTCCAGCCCCCACGGGTTGGCACGATTGTAGACCCAACTCTTCGGCAACCAACGCAACGCGCGGCGGCCGAGCGCTCCGGCCAAAGCGTAGATTCGTGGATGCTGGAACAACATACTGCCCGCTCGCATCGCCGCGGTCTTGCTGACCGGCAACAGTCCCTGGGCGGCGATCTGTTGACGCCAAGTGAGCAGTTGATGGTGCAGCGGAATTTTGACGGGACAAACATCGGTGCAGGACCCACACAAACTGCACGCATACGGAAGGCTGCGATGCTGTTTCGTATCGGCTGCCGGCGACAGGACCGATCCGATCGGGCCCGGAACGACCGCGTCGTAGCTGTGCCCACCGCTGCGACGAAAGACGGGGCAGGTGTTCATGCAAGCGCCGCAGCGGATGCATCCGAGCGCCGATCGGAATTCATCGCTGTCGCGGATCCGGCTGCGACCGTTGTCGACCAGCACGATATGCAGTTCGCAGCCCGGCCGCGGGCCATGGAAGTGAGAGGTGTAAGTTGTGATCGGTTGTCCGGTCGCCGAACGGGCCAACAGCCGCACGAAGACGCTCAGGTCGACCAGCCGCGGGATCAGTTTTTCGATCCCCATGCAGGCGATGTGCACGCGCGGCAGCGACGCTCCCAGATCGGCGTTCCCTTCGTTGGTGCAGACGACAAAGCCGCCGGTTTCGGCGATCGCAAAGTTGACGCCGGTGATGCCAACTTCGGCTTCCAAGAACTTGCTGCGCAGATGCTGGCGGGCCGCTTCGGTCAGGTACTGCGGATCGCTCGCCCCCGGTTCGGTCCCCAAGTACTTGGCGAACGTCTCGCCAACCTCTTCCTTCTTAATATGGATCGCCGGCAGCACGATGTGGCTGGGGCGTTCGCCGCGCATCTGCACGATCCGTTCGCCCAGATCGGTATCGATCACCTCGATCCCGCCTGCCTCCAAGTGCGGATTCAAATGGCACTCTTCGGTCAGCATCGATTTGCTTTTGACGACGCGCGTCGCGTTCTGTTTGCGAACGATCTCCAGCACGATCTCGTTGTGCTCTTGCGCGTCGGCGGCCCAGTGGACATGCACGCCGCGCGCCTTGGCGTTCGCTTCGAACTGCTGCAAGATCTCGGGGAGATTGGCGATCGTGTGAGCTTTGATCTGCGAAGCCGTACTTCGCAGCTGCTCCCATTCGGGCAGCGAATGGGCCATGCGATCACGCTTGCTGCGGACAAACCACAGCGCCCCGTCGTGCCAGCGCGAACGCGAGCGATCGGCGATGTAGGCCGCTGCTTTTTCAGGATGCTCGGAAACCGTAGCCATGATGGATTCCAGGTTTTTTAAAAATTGAAGTTGGATCGGGACGCTGTCGTCGGTGGATTGGAGCGCTCGTCGCGAATCGAGCTACACCGCGTTGCCAGTTTTCGGTTTGATCGAATTTTTTACCGACACCGTCGGCGATCGTCCGGCGAGCACTTGCGCGACGTGCATCACCGCCAGCGGTGAACCTTGGCGACTTATCAAGCCCCACAGATGCATCAGACAGGACATGTCCGACGCGACCATCACCTCAGCTCCCGCGTCGAGATGATCCTGCACGCGGTCTTCGCCCATCGCCACCGAGACGGCTCGTTCATTAACCGCAAACGTTCCGCCGAAGCCACAACATTCGTCGACGCGTTGCAATTCGACGAAGCTCAATCCCTGAACCTGAGCCAACAACGAACGGACTTTGTCGGGGCGCTCGATCATCTGCTCGCTGTCGCCGCCGAGTCGCAGTTCGCGCAGACCGTGACACGATTGGTGCAGTCCAACGCGGAACGGAAACCGGTTGCCGCTGAAATCGATCGGATGGACATCGTGCAAGAATTCGCACAGCTCGAAGGTTCGCGACTGGATCGATTTCAGCCGCGGATCGTTGCCGACGAGGTCGCTGAAGTGATTGCGAACCATCGACGTGCAGCTGCCCGAGGGACAGACGATGTAATCGAAGGGATCGAACAGATCCAAGAACCTCGCCGCCAGCGGCCGCGCCGCATCGTTGCATCCGGTGTTGGCCATCGGTTGGCCACAGCAGGTTTGGGCGGCGGGGAACTCGACCTTCAAACCAGCCCCTTCGAGCAATTCCAGGGTCGCGACTGCAACATCGGGATACATTTGGTCGATGTAGCAGGGAACAAACAGGCCGACTCTCATGGAGTTTTCCATCACAGCGATTGAACGAAAAGGGCGATACGTCTGGTCGAAGTATACTTGCCAGTGCAAGCTTGTAGCACCCGTGGAAGCAATCCAGGGGGGCATACCGCAACTTCTCCGTTCCGTCGGGATCGGATCGGAGACCGCCAATCGCCCCGCTGCTGAAAGGTCGATGTTTTGCTAAAACGGGCAACTTGGCGGGTGGTGGAACTATCGCTCGGCGGCAGATTTGCCGAAACGCAAAATCGCCGTCGGCTCGGGGCTGCCCCCGTTCGTCTTCAACCGTTTTCGTTTTACGTCTTATATAGGTAGGTAGCTTGCGATGAAGGTAAATGAATATTTTGACGGGAACGTCACGTCGATCGCTTTTGAAAACAGCGAAGGTCGCGCGACCGCGGGCGTGATGGCGGCGGGAAAATACGAGTTCGGCACTTCCGAGAACGAATGGATGAAAGTTGTCTCGGGCGAATTGCAAGTCAAACTGCCCGGTGCCGAAAGCTACAAGTCGTTCCCGGCGGGAAGCGATTTCCGCGTCGCAGCAAACGTCAAGTTCCAGTTGATCGTCCCCGAACCAACAGTCTACCTCTGCTTCTACGGCGAATCGGCGGCAGAATAGCTCCGCAGCGGCCGCTGGCTGCGGGCGATAGAAAACGCTTCCGCTGCTAGCGATTCTCTTCTTGCGGCGACGCTTCGTCGCCGCGCGGCGTCCAGAGTTCGGCGCGAGAGCGATGCCGTGTGAGATCGATCGTCCATTCGGCGGTGATCAGATCGCCAGATTCTGTTTCGACGCGGCAGTAGACGTCGACGGTATCGCCCAAGGGATACTTCACATCCCATTTGATCGGCAGGTGCACGCCATCGGTGGCAGCTGTCGTACGCCAGGCCTCGCGGACCTTTTCCAAATCGAAGTCCCAGCGACCGAGTCGAGCCTGAGAACCGCTGCGTTTGGGATCCATGATCGCCACCTGCAGCGGAGCGTCGACTTTCAGCTCGCGCCCCTCGGCATCCAAGCCTTTGACGACCAAGTAGACTCCCGTCTGTTCGCCATCGGCGCTGAAATCGTGACCGCGCGAGTAGACCGGATCGATCACCAACGAGGCAAGCTCTCGAGGCGTCTCGTCGACAGGACTCTCCGCCACAGCCAATTCGACCTGCGATCCTGGTTCCAAAGCTTCGGTCAACGACGCGGGCAGGATCACCTGACCGGGGCGCGGCGGCGCGGGGTTGCTGGCATCGCCCGGAGGCAAAATCTTCCCCGGATCGACCTCTGGTGGAATCAGCATCGAATCGGACGGTGGCCTGAGATCGCCCGGAATAATATCGGGCAATTGGATGTCGGGGACGTTGTCGTTGCCGGGCAACTGCATTTTCGGCGGCGTCACGTTGGGCTCGCCCAAGTCGACGCGCGGCGTCTTGATCGGACCAAGCGAATCTTGGGCGTCGTCGGCCCGATTTTTCGACGCTGCGTCGTCGCGGTCGCCAGCTCGGTCGGCGTCAACTGCGTCGCGGGTCGTGCGATCCGATGGCTTGGGCCGACGAATCAAACTCTTCGGCGGCGTCGGCTTCGAACGCGCTTCGGCTCGCTTGGCACGCTGCAACTTTTCTCGCAGGACTTTGTTTTCGTAATCGATCTGGTACAGCTGGTCCTCGAGAAAACGGACCTCGGCCGCCAGCTTATCGACGTAAACGTCGTTGTGAGCGGCGCTGCGACATCCACCGAGAAACAGCAGCAACGCCACGCAACATGCCATCGGCACGCTGGTCGTTGAGAGTCGCAAGGAGATGGAAATCGGTTTCATCGGCGGGCGTTTGCTAGCTGTTGGCGCAGAGATTTACTCAGCAATAGATTGTCGATTACCAGAGAAGCGTCATCACGGTCAAGCCAACCCTGGGAAAGTTGACAAATTCGTTCAAGTTCAGCGGCCGATCTGCCGCCGCGGCACAGGGGGCAGGAGGGCGGGTCGGCGAAAAACGTTCCATCGGCTAATCTTGAGGGCGTCACGTCGACGCAAACGTCCGTTATTCACTAGGTTCTTCATGGCTCTTATTTCACTGCAAAACATCACCATCGGATTTCGCGGCCCCAGTCTGCTGGACGACGTCAATTGCCAGATCGAAGCCGGCGGGCGGATCGGCCTGCTAGGACGCAACGGCGCGGGGAAGTCGACGCTGCTGAAGATGCTCCGCGGCGGAGTCCTCCCCGACCACGGATCGATCATCCTTTCGCCGGGCACGCGGGTCGCTTACCTGCAGCAAGATGTCCCCTCGGGAACCAGCGAAACGGTTGCCGAAGTGACCGCCAAGGGGCTCGGCGAGGAGTTCCATCTACAGGAGAACGCGTGGGAGGCGGAGCATCTGGTCGAACAGACTCTGTCGCGGATGGAGTTGGACGGGGAGTCGTTGTTCGAAACGCTGTCGTCGGGCATGAAGCGCCGCGTCCTGTTGGCTCAAGCTATCGTTTCGAAGCCTCAGTTGCTGCTGTTGGACGAACCGACAAACCATTTGGACATCGAAGCAATCGGTTGGTTGGAAGGCTTTCTCGCCAAATGGCCCGGGACGCTGATCTTCGTAACGCACGATCGGATGTTCTTGCGGAAAGTGGCGACGCGGATCCTGGAGATCGACCGCGGCCAGCTTTTCGATTGGTCGTGCGATTACGACACCTTCCTGCGGCGTAAAGAAGAGGCCTTGGCGGCGCAAGAGAAACAGGACGCGCTGTTCGACAAAAAACTGGCTCAAGAGGAAGTCTGGATTCGCCAGGGAATCAAGGCCCGGCGGACCCGGAACGAAGGCCGCGTGAGAGCCTTGGAAAAGCTGCGCGAAACGCGATCGCAGCGCCGTGGCGCGACCGGCACCGTACAGATGCAGGTGCAAGCGGCCGAGCGGAGCGGCAACCTGGTGACCGAAGTCAAAGATGTAAGCTTCGAATATCCCGATCGCCCGATCTTGAAGAACTTCTCGACAAGCATCATGCGTGGCGACAAGATCGGGATCATCGGCCCCAACGGCGTCGGCAAGACGACGATGCTGAAGATCCTGCTGGGACAACTGGAACCGCAATCGGGAACCGTTCGCACGGGAACCAATCTACAGATCGCCTACTTCGACCAACTGCGGGATCAATTGGACGAAGAGGAAACGATCCAGGAGAACGTCGGTCTGGGGCACACGCAGATCGTGATCAACGGTCGCGAGAAACATATCATCGGCTACCTGCAGGACTTTTTGTTCAGCCCCGAACGGGCCCGCACCCAGGTGAAATTCCTGTCCGGCGGCGAACGCAATCGCGTCCTGCTGGCGCGGCTGTTCGCCAACCCGGCCAACGTGATCGTGTTGGATGAACCGACAAACGATCTCGATGCAGAGACGCTGGAGATGCTCGAAGACAAGTTGGTCGGTTACGACGGCACGCTGCTGTTGGTCAGCCACGACCGGGCGTTCTTGAACAATGTCGTCACCAGCACGATCGTTTACGAACCCGATGGCGTGAAGGAATACGTCGGCGGATACGACGATTGGCTGGCTCAACGCGGTCCGCTGCCAACGGCGACGACCGAGAGCAGTTCAGCTGGCGGCAGCAAATCGAAATCGAAGGGGAAGGCGAAAGCCGATCCCGAACCGGCCAAGAAGCGGCTGAGCTACAAGCAACAGCGCGAACTCGACGGCCTGCCAGCAAAGATCGAGACCTTGGAAGGTCAAATCGCCGAGGTCCATCAGACGATCGCCGACCCCAGCTTTTATCAGGGGCCGGGAGAGCGGATCGCCCAGGAGCAACGGAAGCTGAAAGACTTGGAACAGAAGCTGGCCGACACCTACGCGCGGTGGGAAGAGCTGGAGGGGACTTGATCGCGGCGGGCGTCCGCAATAGCGGAGGGCAAGTCACGGTTTCAAACCGGCGTGTCAGAGGCATTGGCAACCCGACGCGTCAGCGAGGGATTCACTCGGCGTCTCGCTGACGCGCCGGATTACCGCTAATCCCCCGACTCAGACCGCGATTTGCCGCGTGCAAAAGCGACAAACCGCGTGAGCCCAAACGCAGAATCCAGTACACTGGAACTGGTCTCTTTTCACTGCCCGCATGGCGTCCGCGATGTTCCAGCCCGCACGAGCTCAAGGCGAATCAAGCAATCCATTGGTCGTCGTTCACGACGAACCTCAGCCATGCCCTTATATCGCCGGCCGCGAAGCGCGGATGCCGCTGCAGTGGCCGATGGGAACGATGACGCCCGAGATGTTGGACCGCTGCTTGGCCGAAGGGTATCGCCGCAGCGGGCCGTTTTTGTATCGCACCCAATGCGAGCGATGTCAGGCTTGCGAATCGACGCGGGTCGACATGCAAGACTTCCGCTGGTCGCAATCGTTTCGGCGGATCTTGAACCGCGGGAATCGCGATCTGCGGGTTCGCGTCGCCATCCCCACCGTCGATCCAGCCCGCGTCGCACTCTTCAACCAACATCGCAGCACCCGCCAGTTGAGCTTGTCCGAACGCGAACTCGAAACGCAAGAATACGCCGGTTTCCTGGTCGAAACGATCTGCGATACGCAGGAAATCAGCTTCTGGAAAGAGGATCAATTGGTCGCCATCGCGACCACCGATTTCGGCCGCGACAGCCTGTCATTGGTCTACTGCTTCTTCGATCCGCAGTTCAGCCGCTACAGCCCGGGAACCTATTCGATCTTGAAGAACTTTGAACTGGCGATGGAATCGAATCGTCGCTGGGTTTACCTGGGGATGTATGTCGCCAGCAATCCCCACCTGAACTACAAAGCCCGCTTCACGCCACAGCAGCGGCGGCGTGAGGGGGAGTGGGTAACATTCAAATAACTTCCGACAATTGCTTGCTATTGGCAAGATTCTTACGCACAGTGTGTCGTAGTTCACCGAAATGATTCGGCAAACCGACGATGTTCTAATCTATCGATCGGCATTGATTGCGATCGCAGCGAATCGATCATCGCAAAAAACACATCGAAAGAATCGAGGAGTTTTGACTATGCGCAAGCCGCAAATGGGGCGTTGGCTCCCAGGGGTCGTGATTTGTTTGGGCGTTATGTTGTGGCAAAGCCAAGCGATGGCTGAGATCCGCTGGATCCAATCGGTCGGCCAAGCACAACAGAAATGGAACAACGCCGGTAAACCGCTGTTGGTCTATGTGACCTCCGAGGCCTGCATCTTCTGTCAAAAACTAGATCACGCAACTTGGATGGACCCCGCGGTAGGCAACTTGGTAAACCAGCAATTCGTGAAACTGAAGGTCGATGGCCAACGCAATCAGGCAATCGCCCAGCAGTTGAGCGTGAAGGCTTTCCCCGCGGTGATCGTGCTGTCGGCCGACGGTCGCGTGCTCGGCCGCCGCGATGGTTTTGTCGGACCGACAGCGATGTCGGCATTCCTGCAGACGGTCACGCAATCGAAGGCCCGATCGGAAGATTATTTACCGCTCGCCACCGCTCGCAGTCACGGTGGCGACGATTTCGCAAATTGAATGCGCAGGAAACGTGGCCATGAACCGACCGCAAACCCCTTCGGACGATTGGCAGCCTTGCCAACCGGGCACGCTGCAACGCTTGGCCGACCAACAGCGCCGAACGCGGCGGGTTGGAACCGTCAAGCGAATCGCTCTGCCAGCCGCAGCGGTCATGCTGCTGATTTTCGCGGGGATTAGTGCGATGCGGCCGAGGGAACCGCAGCGGTTGCCGCACGGCGGGCTCAGCTGTGCCGAGGTAGCTCAACAACTTCACGCCTTCGCCGCGAACCAAGTCGACGCGGCGATGGCCCAGAAGATCAGCGATCACATGCTCGATTGCCCTCGCTGCCGCCACAAATTGCAGGAACTGCAAACGGGGACCGCCGCGCGAACGCCCGCTGGCAACAGGCTTTCCCCCACTCGGCAGGCCCCCATGGGCGAAAGCCCTCGCGACCTGCTGGCGCTGGCGGACCGTAGATAATCATCAAACACGATTTGCTGGGTCGGCATTCGAGCACCAGCGGCCGCATCCCCGCCGCATCCCCGCCGCATCCCCGCCGCATCCCCGCCGCATCCCCGCCGCATCCCCGCCGCATCCCCGCCGCATCCCCGCCGCACCGGTCGCGGCAACCGCTGCGCCGATCTCCTGCGTCAGCCAGAGTTGCTTGCGTCCCTCTAATATGTCCCTCGCGACAGATGCTTCGAAGCGGTGTCGCCCAGACAAAGCCCCTCACTTCACCAGCCTTATCCAAGCAGCCTGGCGTTCCAGAGCATCCACCAAGGGGGGCGTCACATCTTCCCTAGACCCCAATAGTGTTCATCCCCTGTTCAATTTTTCATAAAATCTAATCAGAATTTTTACGTGTCTAATATCGAATTCGTTGGAATTCGCTAAATCTTAAACCAGCCTGAATTTACGTTGATCGATGGGAGCTCAATCGTCCCGTTGGTCGCGGTTTGCTATCGCTGATAGCAATGCAGTTTCCTGCTTTTTCCGCACTTCAGGTTGTTCGTTGACATCGATGGGCCGAACGGTAGGATAAGTGGAGATCAACATGTAGTGCCCGTCGCAACCGGCGAGCACTACGGGTAGTACCCGGCGATTGCTAGCGATTCTTGTGTTTTTCTAACGGCTGACGTGGATATGAGATCATAACGCAGCCAACAACACGCTCGCAGACCGGTAATTGATCGACAGCTTTACGACTATTTCTAGATTACGGACTCACCCCTGACGCTGGGAAGCGTGTATCGCAAGATGCTAGGAGTGAGTCCCACGGATGAAAACGAGGGAGTTTCTGACCTATGGCAATTGCGCCCACCTGTCCAACCAATGCCACGCAACATGGCATCGATCACGCCCGCGCTAAGTTTTCCTCCGCTGGACGCAGTAGCGTCGTGGGGTTGAAAATCGATTCGGAGTTCTGCCCAACCGATGTCGACAGTCCGTTCGACACCAGCGAATGGGTGCTCCGTAGCGCGGCGATCAAAGATGAAACGGGCACTGCGCTGTTCGAACAACACGACTGCGAAGTTCCCGCTAAATGGAGCCAACTGGCGACCAACGTCGTCGTCAGCAAGTATTTTTATGGCGACCCGAAGAAGGCCGAACGCGAAACCAGCGTTCGCCAATTGATCCACCGCGTCACCCGCACGATCTCCGACTGGGGATTGGCCGATGGCTACTTCGACACCGCCGAAGATGGTGAAAATTTCTATCGCGATCTGACCTGGTTGTGCCTGCACCAACACGGTGCTTTCAACAGCCCGGTTTGGTTTAACGTCGGTCTGTACGACCAATACGGCGTGACCGGCGCGAAGTGCAACTGGCACTACGACAAGACACAAGGCCGCGTCGACCAACCCGAGAACCCCTACGAATTTCCTCAGGGCTCGGCATGCTTCATCCAGAAGGTTGAAGACAACATGGAAGACATCATGCGTCTGGCGACAAGCGAGGCGATGTTGTTCAAGTTTGGCAGCGGCACCGGCACCGACCTATCGAGCATCCGCAGCGAGCGAGAGAACCTGTCGGGCGGCGGCAACCCATCGGGCCCGCTGTCGTTCATGCGTGTCTACGATCAGATCGCGGCGGTTGTTAAGAGCGGTGGCAAGACGCGTCGCGCCGCGAAGATGCAGTCCTTAAAGGTATGGCATCCCGATATCTTGGAATTCATCGAGTGCAAGTGGAGCGAAGAGCGGAAGGCTCACGCGCTGATCCAACAAGGTTACGACAGCAACTTCAACGGCGAAGCCTATTCGTCGGTGATGTTCCAAAACGCGAACCTTTCGGTCCGCGTGACCGATGATTACATGAAAGCGGTTCGCGACGGCAAGCGTTGGCAAACGCAGTGGATCAGCGAAAAAGCGACCGGCACGCCGCCGGAATACGACGCTCGCGAACTGTTGAACAAGATGGCCGAATGCGCATGGCACTGCGGCGATCCTGGCGTTCAATACGACACCACGATCAACACCTGGCACACCTGCCCCAACAGCGGCCGGATCAACGCCAGCAACCCTTGTTCGGAATACATGTTCCTGGACGACACGGCTTGCAACCTGGCGTCGATCAACCTGATGAAGTTCCGCCGCGCCGACGGCAGCTTCGACGTCGATCGCTTCCACGCCGCCTGCCGCGTCTTCTTCATCGCTCAAGAGATCCTTGTCGATCACGCCAGCTATCCAACCGCCGACATCGCGCTGAACAGCCACAACTATCGCCCGTTGGGTCTGGGATATTCGAACCTCGGTTCGTTGGTAATGACCAGCGGCCTGCCTTACGATTCCGACGGAGCTCGCGGATTGTGCGGCAGCCTGACCGCACTAATGCACGGATCGGCTAACCTGACAAGCGCCGAGATGGCGGGTGTTGTCGGACCGTTTGAAGGCTTTGCCAACAATCGCGAACCGATGCTGAACGTCATGGGGATGCACCGCGATGCCGTCGAAGATATTAACGACGAAGGGCCTGAATACCTCAAGGATGCAGCTCGCAACCTGTGGGACAAGGTCATCGAACTGGGCAACCGCTACGGATTCCGCAACGCTCAAGCGACCGTGCTGGCACCAACCGGAACGATCAGTTTCTTGATGGACTGCGACACCACGGGCGTCGAGCCAGATATCGCGCTTGTCAAATACAAGCAACTGGCTGGCGGCGGGATGCTGAAGATCGTCAACCGCGGCGTCGAAGGAGCTTTGGAATCGCTCGGTTACGACACGACGCAAGCCAAAGAAATCGTCGCCTACATCGACGAACACGACACGATCGAAGGTGCCCCGCATCTTTCCGACGAGCATCTGCCCGTCTTCGATTGTGCGTTTACGCCCGCCGGTGGAACGCGCAGTATCGCTTGGCAAGCCCACGTGACGATGATGGCTGCGGCTCAACCGTTCCTGTCGGGTGCGATCAGCAAGACGGTCAACATGCCGACCGATTCGACTCCTCAAGATATCGCCGACGCGTACTTCTGGGGCTGGGAACTGGGACTTAAAGCGATCGCGATCTATCGCGATGGTTCGAAGCAGAGCCAGCCGCTGAACACCAAGAGCGGTGAGAAGACCGCGGCGGATGCGGAAGTCAAGGTTGTCGAGAAGGTAGTCTATCGCCCACGCCGCGAACGCTTGGAAGATACCCGCCACAGCTTGACCCACAAGTTCAACATCGCGGGACACGAAGGCTATATCAACGTCGGCCTATACCCCGACGGTCGCCCTGGCGAAGTCTTCATCACGATGGCGAAAGAGGGATCGACGATCGGCGGTCTGATGGACAGCTTCGGCACCTCGACTTCGATCGCGCTGCAATACGGCGTTCCGATCGAGGTCTTGGTCAACAAGTTCACTCACACCCGCTTCGAACCGATGGGGCATACCAGCAACCCTGACATTCGAATCGCCAAGAGTATCGTCGATTACATCTTCCGTTGGATGGGAATCACCTTCCTGGCCGGATATCGTGAAGCGACAGTACCGGGTGCGGCGGAGAAGAGCGACAGTGGAGCTTCGATCGAAACGAAGTCGCCCACCAGCGAAGCTGCTTCGAAAGAATCCGGCAACGGCGAAGAGATGAAGCTCGGCGGCAACGGACCAACGACCGAAACCCACGACACCGCGGCGAAATTCACCGTTGGGAACCTGCCCACCGTGAACATCGACGCCCTGGAACGGGCTGGTGTTTCGATGCAGATCTCGGCAGACGGGACGGGGGAAAACGGCAAGCCTGGTTCGCGAAGCGATCAATTCGCTCGCTTCCAAAGCGATGCACCGGCCTGCGATAACTGCGGCAGCATCACCGTTCGCAACGGTAACTGTTACCTGTGCCACAACTGTGGTGCCAGCATGGGCTGCAGCTAACGCTTCGGCGGCTCCCTGCCTGAAAGAAGAAACACCCTGCGTGGGCTTCGCCGCTCACGCAAGGTGCTGATAATGAAACGGCCACCCTCGCGGTGGCCTTTTTTTTGACCACCGCTTGCCCCTTTTGCTCGAGACCGATCGCGTGTCATTGACTGCTGTTGTTGCTGCCACTCCCACCGGGACGATCGGTCTGGATAACGATATGCCGTGGCAACTGAGTCACGATCTGCGGCGTTTCAAGCGTTTGACGATGGGCAGCATTCTGATCATGGGGCGGAAGACGTTTGATTCGATCGGACGCCCGCTGCCCGGGCGAACGACGTTTGTCTTGACCCGCGACCAGTCGTGGTCGCATCCCGGCGTCGAAGCTTTCACCGATCCCGACGCGATGCTTGCGGCGGCTGGCGATCGCTCGGCCTACGTTGTCGGCGGTGCTCAAATCTACACGGCGATGATGCCGGCCTGCGACCATCTGTACCTGACGCGCGTCTGGAGCCAGGTCGTCGGAGACACGAATATCGAGATCGATCTTCACGATTGGCGATGCCGTTTTGTGGAACGCATCCCCGCCGGTTCGCGCGACAGCATTCCCAGCGAATTCAGCGTCTGGGACCGAGCCTAATTCGAAGGCCGACAGGGCCTCGCCATTGAGATCGGCATCCGCAACGCTGCTTGCTTTCATTGCCTTGGTGCACCCATTCTAGGCACGATACGTGGGCCCCGGCGATCGACCGATGGCCACGGCCAGTAGACTCTGCGCGCCTCTTCCGCGCCGTATCCGACTTGCGATCGATTTGTAAGACAAGGTGTTGATCCATCGAATTGCAAGTCGATGCGAACCGATCGAGGCACCGGAGCGGGGCGGGTTCGCATCGGCGGCCACTTCACAGCCCCGTGCGAAGCGGAAAATTCATTTCTTAACCTCCATGAATTGCGTGATTGGTACACTTCGTGCTCCTAAGGTGTGCTTAACTATTTTCACTTCATTCGCGCTTGAACACGGCGGGCTTTTTCAAAATGCATTTGTCACCACGAATTCCCACATCCGAACCAATCGACACGCACCAAAAGGCGCTGCAGGTTAATCTCGATCCACGACGCTACGGCACGTTTGCAGAGATCGGTGCCGGCCAAGAAGTGGTACGGTGGTTCTTTCGTGTCGGAGGCGGTGCGGGGACGATCGCCAAGAGCATGTCGGCTTATGACATGAAAGTCAGCGACGCGATTTACGGTCGAGCCAGCCGATACGTCTGCCGCGAGCGTTTGCAGGCGATGCTCGATTACGAACACAAACTGAACCTCGACCGCTTGAAGGATGTTCGCGGCGACACGACTGCATTTTTTGCATTCGCCGACACCGTTTCGGCGCGAAACTTCCAAGGGACCAACGACTGCCACGGTTGGATCGGAGTCAAATTCCAGGCGCATCCGCGCGATGACGACAGCCAGATCATCATCCACGTGCGGATGTTGGACAACGAAGCGGCGCTGCAACAAGAAGCGTTGGGCATCGTCGGCGTGAATCTTGTTCACGGCGCGTTCGCTCTCAATCATGAACCCGAACTTTTAGTCGATTCGCTGCTGGACGGACTTTCGACGTCGCGGATCGAGATCGACATGATCGAGTTTTCGGGGATCGCGTTTCGCCACGTCGACAATCGGTTGATGAGTCTGAAACTGGTCGAACTGGGACTCACCGGCGCCGCCATGTTCGCCGCCAACGGCGACGTTTTGCAGCCATCGGAATTCTTTCACCGCAAACCGATCCTGGTCGAACGCGGCAGCTTCCGTCCCGTCTGCAATGTCAACTTGGACATGCTGCACTGCGCCCACGAAAAGTTCACGCAACTGCCAAGCGTCCAAGGAAAAGAAGTTGCCCAGGTGATGGAGATCACGATGCGGAACTTAAAAGCCGAAGGGGAGATCGATCTCCGCGACTTCCTGGCTCGCGCCGACGTGATGTCCGCCTGCGGCATGACCGTGCTGATCTCCGACTACTTTCAGTACTATCGCCTGGCGTCGTACCTGTCGCGATACACCAAAGAGAGCATCGCGATCACGATGGGAGCGGCCAGCCTGTTGGATCTATTCGACGAGAAATATTACGCCGGACTGGAAGGCGGAATCCTCGAATCGTTTGGCCGATTGTTCAAGAACGATCTGAAAATCTATTGCTATCCGCTGCGCGACCAGACGACGGGCGAGATGACGACGTGTGAGAATCTGGAGATCAAACCCGAACTGCAGAAACTGTACGGCTACCTGAAAGACCGCGGCGGGATCAACGACTTGGACAACTTCAATTCCGACTGCCTGAACATCTTCTCGCGCGACGTGCTGTGCAAGATCAAGCAGGGAGACATGAGTTGGGAATCGATGGTTCCCCCACCCGTCGCCGACGTCATCAAATCTCGCAGTTATTTCGAATACCAGGCGACATGAGCAGTCGTCGACCGAAGCTTCGCCCGCGGAAACGCTGGCTATGAGCGACAGCACTTCGATGCGGAAGATGCTGGTCGGGTTGACGTTCCTGTCGATCACTTGCGTCGCGGCGGTACT
This sequence comes from Rosistilla ulvae, assembly GCF_007741475.1. NCBI lineage: Bacteria > Pseudomonadati > Planctomycetota > Planctomycetia > Pirellulales > Pirellulaceae > Rosistilla > Rosistilla ulvae. Next base: position 6,036,553 of record NZ_CP036261.1, read on the forward strand.
TGGTTTCATCGCGGCGGGATGGTCGGTCGTCGATTCGATCTACATGGTCGTGATCACAATTTTTGGTGTTGGATACGGCGAAGTCCACCCGATCGACAGCACCGGGATGAAAGTCTTTACGGCTTTCATCATCATCGCCGGTTGTTCGTCGGGGATCTATGTCGTCGGCGGATTTGTACAAATGGTTGCCGAGGGCGAATTCTATCGAGCGTTGGGAGCAAGGCGGATGAGCAAAGGGATCGAACAAACATCCAACCATGTGATCATCTGCGGCTTTGGGCGAGTCGGACGCAATTTGGCCGAGGAGCTCAGATCGCTCGACCAACCGTTCGTCTGCATCGATGAAAAGCCCGACCGTATCGTGCAAGCCGAGGAGTTGGGCTATCTCGTAGTGACCGGCAACGCAGGCGAAGAGGAGACGTTGATCAAGGCTGGCATCCATCGTGCCGCGTACCTGGCCACGGTCTTGCCCGAGGATGCCGCCAATGTCTTCATCACGCTGACGGCTCGAGAGCTGACGCAAGAATTGCAGATCATTGCCCGTGGCGAATCAGAATCGACTCAGCGGAAGCTTGTCCGCAGCGGGGCCAACCATGTGGTGATGCCCGAAGCGATTGGCGCCGCACGGATAGCTAACATGATCTCATGCCCGACCGCCGATTCACTGATCTCCGACGCGAGCCAAAGGAATCGCTTGAACAACGACCTGAAGGCGCTAGGGCTTGCGATTCGCGAGGTCCGCGTCGAGGGGGCTTCGGCGGTCGCCGGTGGCAAGATCGCTGATCTGAATCTTCACGATGGGATGACCCTGATCGTGGCGATCCTATCAACCGATGGTCGGATCCGCCGCAACCCCGATACGAACGAACCGATACTCCCGGGCGACATCCTGTATGTCATGTCGAGCCAAGAGAAGACGCTGGCCGTGATTCGTCAAGTCCAGGCGCAACGCGCCGAACTCACCTATCGTGGCTCGCGCGTTCAATCCTAAGCTGCTGGCCAAGCTACGTTAGCGGCGAGCCGCGCGGGTGTCGACCCAACGTTCAAGGCTTAACAGCTCGGGTGGCAATGAAGGTATCGAGGAAGCTCGATAGCGGGTCGTCGTCGCTTTCACCAAAACGATCTTCGTAAAAGCCCGTTAACATGAATCCGGCATTCAACTGACCACCAATCTGATCCTCAAGGGTATGCCCAAATTCGAGCGGATTCCCTAGCTCGATCTCCTTGCGGATGTGCGGTTCATTGCGATGGTCCAGATCGGAATACGGAAGCGAATACCGGACCTCCAAATTGCCATTCAATTTGCGTTCATCATCGAAGATGTACCTTACGGCATTGGTGAATCCAGCCAGCAACACTCCACCGGGCCGCAACACGCGAAAGCACTCCCGCCACACGGGCAGCACATTTGGAATGAAGCCGTTCGAACAGGGATGAAAGATCAAGTCGAACGATTCATCGGAGAAGCGAGAGAGGTCAGCCATATCGCCTTCTTCGAAGCTCATATCGAGGTCATCACGCTGGGCAACAAAACGATCTTGATCGAGTTGCCGCGGTGAATTATCGAACACCGTTACCCGGGCCCCCGCCGCCGCGAGCACCGGAGCCTGCCGACCGCCGGCCGAAGCAAGGCACAGCGTCTGCGTGCCATGAAGCGGCGGGAACCACGCCATCGGAACAGGCTTTGTCGGCGTCAAAACGATGCGAATCTCACCGGCACGCGCGGCGTCGATGACTTCCGAACCGGCTGGCTGCGTCCAACGATCCGCCTGTTCGACTTTCCGGTTCCACGCATCTCGGTTGTACGATCGAACGTCCATCCTGTTCTCCAATGTTCACAATCCCGATCAATGATCTCTTTCCGCTTCAATCGGCGCACAAAAAAAGAACAGGCCGCAACAGCCTGTTCTTTTCGTTGTTTTACTTTCCCCAACGCAGACCTTTCGATCCGCGTGATGGGGAAGAGACTCGCGATCGTTTACTCTTTCGCTGCGGTCTCTTCTTCGGTTGCGACTTCATCGTCAGCTGCCGAATCGCTGTCGTCGTCGAACGATGGTCGTTCTGCCTTCAGGCTCACGCGGTCGTTAACGCCAACAAATTCGAGGATCGCTCGGGTACCGGCATCGCCTAGACGCGGAGTCGCCAAACGCATGATACGAGTGTATCCGCCTGGACGATCGCGGAAGCGGTCTGCCATTTCGTCGAATACGATCCGCATCGCTTGCTTGTCGCCGAGCAATTGCAAAACACGACGTCGAGCGGCAATGGCTGGAGCACGAGCGTCGCTCCACTTCCGCCAGTTTTCGCTCTTACGCCAAGTCTTCCAAGCTTCGGATCCGCGTTCGGCGTCGGTCGCGTACTTCTGCGACTCTTCCTCAGCTGCCAACGATCGTTTAGCGATCGTGATGCAGCGTTCCACTAGCGGGCGAATTTCCTTGGCCTTTTCCAAAGTAGTGACAACGCGGCCTTTAACCTTTGGCGCGTTATCATCAAACTCTGCATCTCGTTCGGTGAGGAACAAGCTGCTAGCCAGGTTCTTGTACATTGCCTTGCGGTGGCTCGGACTGCGGCCGAGAACACGCCCTTTTCGTCGATGTCGCATGATTGAACTGCTTGGATGAGACAGGCGCTAGGCCCGTCGATAAACAAAATGTGTTAGTGCTGGATTACAACGCGATGCTGATATCAGCAACGATTACATCAACCCGCCAGTTGGAACCCGCATCCCCAGATGCAATCCCAACGCATTGAGCTTGTCGCGAACTTCGTTCAATGTAGTATCGCCAAAGTTGCGGACTTCGATCAGTTGATCTTCGGTGCGAACGACCAAATCGCGAACTGTGCGGATCTGTTCGGATTCCAAGCAGTTGCCTGCACGGACCGAAAGACGCAGGTCGCTGATCGGCATGTTCAGCTTGGCTTCCAATTGAGCTTCGGCCGAATTCGCTCCGCCGCGAGCGACGGTGTGGATTCCTGGTCCCAATTCGGTGTATTGAACGAATGGGTTAAGGTGCTTTCGCATGATCTTGGCCGATTCGGTCAGCGCCAATTCGGGGCCAACGGTTCCGTCGGTCCAGATTTCCATGATCAAACGATCGTAGTTGGTCTTTTGACCAACGCGAGTCTCTTCGACTTCGTAACGAACGCGAGTCACGGGGCTGAAAACGGCGTCGATCGGAATGATGCCGATCTCGTGTTCGCCGGTGCTGTGTTCGGTCGACGGTACATAGCCGCGGCCGTTCTCAACAACCATTTCCATCATGAATGGCACGTCTTCGGTCAAGGTGGCCAAGACGTGGTTGTTGTTGATGATTTCGACATCTTGGTCGGTTTGCACATCGTTTCCGGTGACATCGCCAGCGGTGTTGCGCTGTACGGTGATCACGCGAGTCGATTCGCTGTGGTTGCGAACGATCAAGCTCTTCACGTTCAGAACGATCTCGGTGACGTCTTCCATCACGCCGGCGATCGAGCTGAACTCGTGCTGTGCCCCATGCACTTTGATCTGAGTGACGGCGCTACCTTCGAGGCTCGACAGCAGCACGCGACGCAGGCTGTTGCCAACGCTGTTGCCAAATCCACGCTCGAACGGTTCGGCCACAAATTTGCCGTAGGTGGGAGACAATGTTTCACGATCGACTTCGACCGTGCTGGGCAATTCCATTCCACGCCAACGAATGTGCATGGCTGATGTTCCTTGTTACGGAAAACTAATTTTAGTGGGAGGCTTCACTGGGCCATCGGCTCAGTGCTAGCAATACGGTGACCTAGCGAACCAGCAGATGCTAGACGCGTCGCTTCTTGCGAGGTCGGCAACCGTTGTGTGGAATCGGTGTCACGTCTTCGATCAACTTGACCTTCAAACCAGCCGATTGCAGCGAAGTGATCGCGTTTTCACGGCCACTGCCCGGGCCTTTGACGCGGACTTCGACTTCGCGAACGCCAAACTTCTGTGCCTTCTCAGCACATTGTTGAGCTGCCATTTGACCGGCGAAAGGAGTGCTCTTGCGACTGCCCTTGAAGCCACACGTGCCAGCGCTGGCCCAGCACAAGGTTTCACCCTTAGGATCTGTGATCGTGACCGTCGTGTTGTTGAAGGTCGCGTGGATGTGGGCAACGCCCGAAACCACGTTGCGTCGTTGCTTTTTCTTGGTTTTAACTTTTGACACGTTTTTTAATCTTCTCAGTCTGGTTTGCTGGGCTTCCCTGGCACTTTATTGCACTAGCGAAGGGCATACCCCATGTGGTGAAAAGGACAACTTGGAATTCGGAGCGTTTTGGCGGGAGCAGGCGTGTTGCCTGCTCAACACAGGCCAGGGCGGGAGCAAAGCCCCCACCACTGCGGATCGCAGAGCGGATTACCGCAAGTCCTTAACGCCCTTCTTACCGGCAACAGTCTTCTTGGGACCCTTGCGTGTTCGTGCGTTGGTCTTGGTGCGTTGACCGCGAACGGGCAACCCCAAGCGGTGCCGAATACCGCGATAGGACTTCACTTCACGCAATCGGCTGATATTCGAACTCAGCTGACGCCGCAAAGGACCTTCGACGGTGTATTCGCTTTCCAAGAAAGCGGCCAATTTACTGACTTCTTCTTCGGTCAACTCGAACGCTTTGCGCTTCGGATCGATCTGCAGACGCTCACATGCTTCACGTGCGGTATGCAATCCGACGCCATAAAGGTATGTCAACGAATATAGAGTTTGTTTGTCGTTAGGGACATCAACGCCCAAAATACGGGGCATAACGGCATTCTCCTGTCACAATCGCCGTGCTATCAATGCAGACGTTCGCCCACAGCGAACCATCGAGCTGGCTAAGAACCACGAAATATAGCGTCTGGCCCCCAAATTGCTCAATGGGTTAAACGCTCGATTTTCCACAAAGAATTATATATCGACCGGTAGAAACCGCGAGACAGCGAAAAATCAGAGCAATTATTAAGAAAGCACCGGCAACGGCCAGCGCATTAGAACTTTTTGGGGTGTCGCTAGCGTACCACAATTTCCCCAACGATGAAACGCAACCTAGCCACAGGACCAGGACGCCGGGCTGGGTTTGGAAAATTGCCGACCCTTCAGCCCAGCCGCGAGGAATTGGTGCCTGGCAACCCCAGGCCGTTGGCCTGGACTTTGCAGATGGTTGAGCCTTTGCTCCTGGTGCGAATGGACGCAGGGACACGATACGGACACGGGGGACGGGCACGTTCCAACAAAACGGCGCCAGGCACATTCCCGGAAGACCAAACGCGGACCGAAGGTCCAGCAATTTGCATAGCCCAGTCCGCAGGGCTGGGTATCAGCCGACCTCATCACCACGTTTCCTTCGGGGCAAGGGGCAACGCCCCGGCAAGGGTAGGGCAATTCGCGGGGCCTTCAGCCCAGCCGTCTCAACATTTTTGATGCCGAAAACCCAGGCCGATGGCCTGGGCTAGGCAAATGGTCGTGCCTTCGGCCCTGACTCGGACGGAACTGGGACTGGCAGATTCCAACAGCGGGCTGTCGTCTACTGGCGTTGCAGGATCGCGATCGACCGATCGGCGTTGGCGGGGCCCGACTTGGCGAACAGGCGACGTAGGCACGATAGCGCCGGCTCGGGGCCGTTGACCAATTCCTGGCGGATCGAGTCGGTTAACGCTTGCTGCGTCAGCCGCCCCGATTCGGGCGAACCGTTGCTGGCGATCGCCCCTTGGCTGACCAAGACCAATGCCTCACCGGGCAGCAGTCGCATCGTGTGAACCAACGGTCGGACATCGGGGTCACAGCCGAGCAGTTCGGTCGGTGAGGCGAGCATTCGGTAACCATATTGGTTGACGATCAGTCCCTGACATTTGCCAGCCGAAGAAAACTGCCCTTCCCCCGTCTCCGGATCGACGGTCGCATACAGCAGGCTTGTCGATTGGTCACCAGTCGATGTTTGCCACAGCGTGTCGTTGACTCGGCTGAGCACCTGATTCGTCTTGTGCCGGTATCCGGTGTGCGATTGCCAAGCCGAACGGGCGGTCGCGGCGGTTAACGCCGATTCGATGCCGCTGGTTCCCACCGAAGCGATGGCGATGGCGATCTTGCCGTCGGGCAAAATATCCCAGGCGAACCAATCGCCCCCGACCGCTTCGGCCGCTTCGTTCCAACCGGCCACATCCCAATCTTTGTCCAAGGGAACCGCAGGAGGCAATTGCCGGTTCTGCCAAGCGCTGGCGGAGCGCATTTCTTCGCGCAAATCAGTCTGTGCCGCTACCGCCGCCCCAATGACTTCGCGTTCCAACTCCGCCGCGATCCGGCCGGCAGCGAGAGTTGCCGAGGCCTGTTGCGCTGGGGTGATGTCGCGAGGCTGATCGTCCCACAGCCACAGCGTTCCCAACGGCAGATCGCCGCCGCGAATCGCTACGACGATTGCAGCCCCCCGATCCTCGGGACTCTCCCAGTGCGGCATCCGCGGGATATCTTCGATCGTAACAACCGGCGAGACCAACGCCTCGAGATCGCCCAACGCGCCACGCAGCGCCCGCGGCGGTTGAGCCAACCGCGACTTGGGCAGCCCAAAGCAGGAACGCAGTTTCAAATGACTGGTATCGGCATCCAACAAATAGAGGCCCGCGGCGTCACAACCGGTGGCGGCACTCGCCTCTTTCAAAACAGCTTCCAAACGATCGGCGATATGCCCGGCCGCGGGGACACAACCGGCGTTGGCATCTTCAACGGCGTGGGTCGCTTCCTGGTTCCTTAGCAAACCTTCGAATTCACGCAAACGGTCGGCGATTCGCGACGCGGCCTGTGCAAGCGTTTCCGCTGCACTTTTTGAAACCGCCGGCTGCGCGTCGGCAGAATCAACATCCATCATCGCCTCGGTGCAGGCGGGCAACAACATCGGCCGGTGCGCCGCGGTGCCAGTGGAACGTTCGATTCGCCAACCCGTCGCATCAACATAAGCTTGCCAAAAAGCGGACATCTCGTCGCTTGCAGCAAACTTCCGTGGGGAGGTGTTGTCGTCTGCGTGAATTCGAAGGTAGTCAGGTATTTGCAAGGTCACGTCGTCGATCCAGGCTCAGGTGACGCCGCTCTGTCATCATTGACGGCGGCTTGACATTGGGCACCAGCGAGTCCTTGCCGGAAGCTATCCCTCACGCGACTCTGAAGCGATCGCACCGCAAACAGCAGTGCATTGGATCGATCCGGTCGCATGAAGACTTAACAGTTTTGATTCCCTTCATGGGTCACACTGCTAGCATCGGCAGACCGGAGAAGCTTTCGTGACCGCAGAAGTCGACGCAGCCGATAAAGTTCACGAACTCGATCGCGCCGCCGTCACAAGCGACACGACCGGACCACCGCGGATGCGGCCATCCCCACATCCGCTTCAACCTGTCCCGACGGGCGTCGCGAACGCCCCGAGAAAAATGCCCTGCGAGATCACCTCGACCGCGAGATCACTCGTCTTCGTTGATAAAGTCGATCAGCATTCGCAATCGCCCCATCGCGCGGCGATTGAACAGAAAGACCAACCGCGGCAATTCGGCGATCTCCGCTTCGGAGTGTTCCTCGGGCAGCGCAGCCATCTGCTCGAAACCGCCTTTGACGACGATATCGGAGAACCGATCGTTGACCGCCGCCAGCTTCGCCGCTCCCAACGGTCGCTGCAACCGCAGCACCAGCTTGCCGTTGACATACCGCATGCTGTGATAGACACGATAGAAGCGATCGAGTTCGGCGACCGCTTCGTCGACCGATTCGGTGATCTTGTACAACCGCAGATCCTCGGGCGAAATCATCCCGCCGTTGAGCAGTTGCGAATCGACGAACTTGCCAAACTCCTTCCAATACGTTCCACCGGGCGCATCCAACAGCACGACTGGAATCATTGGGTGCTTCCCCGTTTGCAGCAGGGTCATCACTTCCGCGGTTTCGTCGAGCGTACCAAAGCCGCCGGGCAGGCTGACCACCGCGTGACACTCTTTCACAAACATCAACTTGCGAGTGAAAAAGTACTTCATCGTGACCAGCTTGCGATCGCCTTCGATCACCGGGTTGGCACCCTGTTCGAAGGGCAACATGATGTTCAGCCCCATCGAATGCTCGCGTCCCGCGCCGCGGTGCCCCGCCTCCATGATCCCGCTACCCGCACCGGTCACGACCATCCAGTCCTCGGCCGCCATCCGCCGACCAAACTCCTCGGCCGCTTTAAACGTTGGATGCGACGGAGCGGTCCGAGCCGACCCGAAGACGGTCACTTTGCGATGTCGCCGGTAGGGGCGAAAAACACTGAACGCATATCGCAATTCGATCAACGTGCGGCTGAGGATCTTCAGATCGCCGCGAGCGGTCCGGTCGCGGACCAGCCGATCGATCGTCTTCCGCATCACTTCGATCAAGTCGGGGCTGCGCAACCGTGTCTCTTTGTTGCTTCCCGAATCGTCCGGTTTCTCGGTCATTCTCGTTCTCTTCAGGGGCGTGTAGCAGGATATCAAGCCATGCGGGTTGACAATACAATGCAACCAGTCATTCACATCCCCGTTATAGTCAAAGGTTTGAAGCATTGGATATCGCAGTTTTAGGTACGGGCAACGTCGGTGCAACCCTGGGCCGCCGTCTGGCCGGACTCGGTCACAACATCGTCTTTGGCTCGCGACTGCCACAAAGTGAGCGTGTGCAACAGTTGATCGAAGAGAATCCACATGCCCATGCAGCCGAAACGATCGCCGAAGCGGCGCGGCAATGCGACACGATCCTGTTCGCCGCACCATGGACCGCCGCCCGCGAAACGCTGACCAACGCAGGCGATTTGACCGGCAAGACCTTGATCGATTGCACCAACCCGCTAAACGAAACCTTCGACGGGATCACGCTCGGCCACACCGAATCGGCAGCCGAAAAGATCGCGCACTGGGCCGCCGGAGCACACGTCGTCAAAGCCTTCAACACCGCCAGCTTGGCGACGATGGAAAACCCCGATTTCGATGGCCAACGCGCCACGATGTTCTACTGTGGCGACGACATCACAGCCAAAGCGACCGCAGGAACGCTGATCGACGAGCTTGGTTTTGAGGCGATCGATGCGGGCGACCTGCAATCGGCACGCTACTTGGAACCGATGGCGATGCTCTACATCCAACTCGCCATCCATCAGAAGATGGGCAGCCAGTTCGCCCTGAAAATGCTCCGTCGCTAAACCGCGGCGCCGCCAACCGCGAGGCCGCCGCACCGTCCACAACCGAACCTTCCCTGGGCACCGCATAAAGGACGAACCGATGACATTGACGACACGATCGCTACTTTCAAGCCTGCTTGCGGCCTGGTGTTTACTGGCATCCCCAATCGCCGCCGCCGACCTGCAAGTGAAGGAGACCGACGCGGCGATCGAGATCGCCAGCGACGGCAAGTCGGTGTTGGTCTATAACAAGCAATCGCCGCCGGTCCCCGACGGAATCGATCCGATCTATCACCGCAGCGGATTCCTGCATCCTGTCGCTTCGCCGGCCGGAAACGTCGTCACCGCAGCGTTTCCAGCGGACCATCCGCACCAACAGGGAATCTTCAGCGCGTGGGTGAGGACCAACTACGACGGACGCGAGATCGACTTCTGGAATCTTGCCGGAGGCGTCGGACGCGTGTCGCATGAACGCGTCGTCAAGACGTTTACCGAAAATGAATCGGCAGGGTTCGAGGTCGACCTGATTCACCATACGGTCGCCGAACCGAAGGTCGATATACTGCGTGAGCGTTGGCGAATCACGGTCCAACCGACCGACGGATCCTACCGCTGCTTCGATCTACAAACGACTCAGCAAGCACTGACCGACAAGCCGTTGACAGTTAAAAAGTATCATTACGGCGGCGTTGCGACGCGCGGCCCCGCTCGCTGGAGCCTGCCGTCGGGAAAGAAAGCTGCGGCAAAAACGAGCGACGCCGATAACGAAAAGCCGAGCGAACCGATCAGCGAGATCGTCGACGAGCACGGCCACGACCGGATCGCCGGGAACCATCATCCGACGCGATGGGTGACGCTGTCGGGAACCGAAGAGGGCGAGGTGGTCTGCATCACGATGCTTGGACACGCCGATAACTTCCGAGCCCCGCAACCGGCGCGACTCCATCCCAGCATGCCCTACTTCTGCTTTGCACCTTGCGTGACGGGGGAGTTTCAGATCACCAAAGACCAGCCCTACGAAGCGAGCTTTCGATTCCTGGTCACCGATGGAAAGCCCGATCCGGCGTGGATTGAACAGCAATGGCAAGCATGGTGCGGCGACAAAGCCGAATAGTTCGCAAGAGCAACGAGGTCGATCGCCGCTCGTGCGGCCGCTATCCCAAGAACGGGAACGACGGATCGATCACGTGCATCTCCTTTAGATGCGACCAGAAGCTTGGTGGCGCCGCGCCGTCGACCGCCGCTACGGTTCGTGCGATGTTGTGCGGACTGGAACTGCTGATCGCGACAGCTTGGATTCCTGGGACGCTGCGAGCAAACTCCAGGCAGGCGGCTGCCGGCGCGACGTCGAACCGCTGACACGCGGTTTGAAAACGCTGCCGCCAATCGAGCAGCTCGCGATCTTCGGCCGATTCGCCGGTGACGACACGGTAGTCGTAGAACTTGCCGCCGAGCGCGAAGCCGGCGTTAAAGACCGCGGCGTTTAAGATCCCGACTCCGGCTTCATCCAACTGTTCGATAAACGCCAGCAACTCCGGCGGATGTTTCATGATCGTCAGCGAGTTGGCCAGCATCACCCAGTCGAGATCGACGCGATCGCAGACGTCGCGGATCGAAGTCCAATCCTTGGCTCCCACGCCAACGCCCAAGACCTTCCCGTCGCTGCGCAGCTCACCTAGCGCACGATAGGCTTCTTCGATGTCGTGCCAACGCTGCTTGCGATCGGCGGGATCAGTCGCCGCAGCGAGATACTCATCGGGATCGTGGACCGAAACCAGACCGGCTTGGTAATCACCAAGCAGTTCGTTCCCTTGGTGATAGCAGCGGAGGATCCCTTCGTAACTGATCTCCTGCCGCGCGTCGTGCGTCAGCCCAAACCAAGCACCCGGTTCAAACGTAGGCTCATCGCCAACCAGCGGCTGGCGAGTCCAAGCAAGCTTGTTGCTGATCACCACGTCGGCGGGATCGATGTTCAGCCGCGACAGCTCGCGACCGATGATCTCCAACGACATCCCAGCGCCGTACTTGCCGGCGGAGTCGATAAAGACAGGGGCTTCGACGCGGCGAAACCACTCAGCAACGACCTGCTGCTTCGCCTCGTCGGGGACCTCGGCAAACAGGTTCCCCAAGCTGGTCGAACCGAATACGACCGGCGGAATTCGTAAACCGGTTTTGCCAAACAGCTGTCGTTGCATCGAGCTTTACCGATTCAGAAATTACCGGTCGAAGAACTGCTTGATCGCGTGAACCGTCGCTGCGCGACCGGCGCGAGCGATCGAGGTCGTCAACGGAATCTCTTTCGGGCAGACCGCGACGCAGTTCTGAGCGTTACCGCAAACCTGGATTCCACCTGGCTCGGTCAGCGCTTCCATCCGTTCATCGGCCATCATCTTGCCGACCGGATGATCGTTGAACAGCATCACTTGGCTGATCGCATTGGCACCGATAAACGCGTTGTCGTATTCGGCGTTGCAGCGGGCTTGGTAATCTTCTTCCGACTCGCCAGTGATCCGATCGACTTCGATCTTCTTGTACTGAGGGCAAGCGTCCAAGCAGCAACCACAGCTCATACACTGGCTCAACGGATAAGCCTGCTCTTGCTGTTCGCGACTCTGCCGTTCGCCCGGTCCCATGTCGTAATACCCATCGACGGGCACCCAGGCTTTGATCTTCTTCAGCCCACGGAACAGACGTGATCGATCGACCAACAGATCGCGAAGCACGGGGAACTTGGTCATCGGAGCCAGTTCGATGTGCGACGGTTGGTCAGCCAACAACTTGTCGACCAACGCCGAACAACTCTGTCGCACGCGGCCGTTGATGACCATCGTGCACGATCCGCACACCTCTTCCAAGCAGCCGCAATCCCAAGCGACGGGAGCAACGTCTTTGCCTTCGACGGTCTTCGCCTGGGCGGCGACCTTCTGCAGCACGCTGATCACGTTCATCTCGCGCTCGTACTGGATACGATGACGTTCCCAGTAAGGCTTTTTACCGGGTCCCTCTTGGCGCAAGATCCGGACATCGATCGTATCGGGCATAGATTTTTCAGGTGCAATCATTGGTATGAAACCGGTAGGCGTGGATCGATTTGATTGTTGTTAGTTGGCTGCGTCTTGAGAGGCTGTCGCGGCGGCGGCTTTCGCCTTGGCAGCCCGTTCGTTCCAGACCTCGCTGATCACTTCAGCACCCTTGAGGCCATACAGCCGCGGACGCGGAGGAATCAGCGACGTGTCGACATCTTCGTATGCGATCGACACATCGTTCCCTTCCCAAGTGGCAACGGAACTCTTCAAGAATTTCTTGTTGTTCTCTTCGAAGCGATCGCACCACGCTTCGGCTTCGCGGCGACGATCGGCATCGTTGTCGCTTGTCAATTCGGGCATCGAGAAGGCTGGCTTGAAGTGAGCACCGCGGCACTCATCCCGCTGCAACGCACCCTTCAACAACGCCTTGGCCAACGGGAACATGTCCTGAACCGCTTTGGCAAAGATCACGTTTTGGTTGGTCCAGGTGCCGGTATCCGACAGCGAAACCTTCTGCACGCGTTGATGCAGATCGTCGACCGTCTTGATCGCTTCTTCGAGCTGTTCGTTCTTGCGAACCACGGTCGCCGCGCGAGTCAACACGTCGCCCAGTTCTTGATGGATCAAGTAAGGGTTTTCGCCGCCGGCACTCTGGTTCAACAGAGCATCGTGACGTTCCTGTTGCTTGCGGACCGCAGCTTCCACATCGCTGGTCGTTGCTTCGCTGCGACCTTGGATGAAGTTGGCGATGCCAGGACCGCTGAAGAGGCCCGTGAAGATGCAACTGAGCAGCGAGTTGGCACCCAAACGGTTCGCACCGTGGTAGTGGTAATCGCATTCGCCCATCGCGTACAAACCGTTGATGGTCGTCATCTGGTTGCGAGGGTTGCCCGCTTCCATGCCGCCGTCGGCCGAACGGACGTAATCGGCCCACAAGCCGCCCATGCTGTAGTGAACCGCAGGGAAGATCTTCATCGGTTCGTCGCGTGGATCGACGCCTTGGAACTTCTCGTAGATCTCCAAGATGCCGCCTAGCTTGCGGTCCAGTTCGGATCGCTCGATATGAGTCAGATCCAAGTAGACGCACATCCGCCCCGCTTCGACGCTCAATCCGTCGTTGACGCAGACGTCGAAGATCTCGCGGGTCGCGATATCGCGTGGCACCAAGTTGCCGTATTCGGGATAGCGTTCTTCCAAGAAGTAGTAGCGTTCGTTCTCGGGGATCTGACGAGGCGAGCGAGGATCTTGCGGCTTCTTCGGAACCCACACGCGTCCACCTTCGCCACGCGCCGATTCGCTCATCAGTCGCAACTTGTCGGCGCCTGGAATCGCGGTCGGGTGAACCTGAATGAACTCCGCGTTGCCGTACTTGGCACCGGCTTGGAAACAGCGACTGGCCGCACTGCCGTTGCAGAAGACGCTCATCGTGCTGCGGCCGTACAACAAACCGCAACCACCACTAGCGACGACAACTGCCGACGCGGGGAAGCCGCGAATTTCCATCGAGACCATGTCTTGAGCGACGACGCCACGGCATTCGCCATTGCTGTCTTGGATCGGCCCCAAGAAGTCCCAGAATTCGAACTTGCGAACCAGTCCTTCGCTCTCACGGCGACGCACTTGTTCGTCCAACGCATACAGCAACTGTTGGCCGGTGGTTGCGCCCGAGAAGGCCGTTCGCTTGTAAAGCGTTCCGCCGAAGCGGCGGCGGTCGATAAAGCCTTCGCCGGTGCGATTGAACGGAACGCCCAAGCGATCCATCAACTCGATCACCTTTGGCGCCCACAACGTCATCTCTTTGACAGGCGGTTGGTGCTGCAGGAAGTCACCACCGTAGACGGTATCGTCGAAGTGCTTCCATTCGCTGTCGCCCAACTGACGCGTCTGGTCGTTACAAGCGTTGATGCCACCCTGGGCACACACGCTGTGCGAACGCTTGACCGGCGTCAGACTGATCAGATCGACCGGAATGCCCAGCTCTGCCAGCTTCATCGTGGCAGACAGACCGGCCAGGCCACCGCCGATAACTACGACCCGTTGCTGGGACATTGATGACTCCAAATGATATAAATCGGTGTGTGTTTGATGATTCGTTAGGTAGGATGCAACGCGGCGAGACTACTCTGCCGCGGAGGTCTCGGACTCGGCAGTCTTTTCGTCACCAGCGGCGGCTTCGTCAGCCGTGCTCGCGTCGGCGTCGGTTTCCGCTTCCTCGGACTCAACCGCTTCGGGAGCCGAGCGTTTGTGCGGGTCGTCGAAGACGGCGCCCGATTCCAAGCCAGCTTCGTACATCCGATCCTCGACGATCCGAGCTTCCTCAGGATCGACAGTCAACGCGCCAACCCAAGCGGTGATCGAGATGATGCCGACCAACAGGCCGATCCCGCCACACAACATCGATGCACGTTTCTGAGCTGCAGGCGAAACCCACAATCCCCAGGTGATCCCGGCGGTCCACAGACCGTTAGCAAAGTGGTAGACGCACGAAAGGACACCGACCAGGTAAAAGGCGGGCCAGAAAACGCCGTCCATCGCGTGAGCCAAGCTGGATGCCGCGTTGTAAGGCTTGAACTGAGCCATCCCCAGAGGTGTGGCGATGTAGTCCAACCAAGGACCGAAGTGGAACCAACCATGCAGATGGAAGACGTGCATCGTGATGTAGATGAACGCGATGTAGCCGGTGATGCGCTGGAACCGGTAGCGGCGATTCGCAGTGTATTTGTAGCGATCGGTGTTCGATTCGCCGGTCATTGCGATCCAAATGCCAATGAAGGCGTGGAACAACAGCGGCAAAAAGATGAAGCCCCATTCGACGACAGGCAGCGCCGGCCCCAGACTGTGGATCTGATTCACCATCCGCTGGAAGGCCCCAGGCCCCGCCATCAGGCTAGCATTGGTTGTCAGGTGAACGCACATGTAGAGCCCGATCGGCACGACACCCAACAAAGAATGGATGCGGCGAATGGCAAATTCGTGCTTCAGAAAAAATGAAGGTTCAGTTTGCGTTGACACAGAACATACCTACCCCTCGTCTGAGGGTGCTGATGGTGAGGTAAAGTCTCGGTGGGTCTAACCGAAAAGTCGCGGTGATGCGTAACTTTTGCGTTAGTTTAAGGTTGCTACGGCGGGCCGCAAGCATAGTTGAGCGATTCCGACCTGGATCGAAAGCCCTATTTTCGCATATTCTCGGTTTGCAGGAAACCACAAGATTGTGGCTGCGACGAATTGGCAAACTGTGTAAGTTACCAAAGGCACGGTAGCAATTTATCAGTCATAATAACCAAGACGACTCGAGTTGCGAGCGCTTCGTCCTCCTTGGCCTCGAATTTGCTCGACACCTTGGATGCCATCGCGCCACCTGACAAATTGGCAGAATCATTTCCGCTGCATGTGGCAATATGCCCTAGAGGCCTCTGATGAAGCTGACGAAGCCCAACCTATTGATCACCGACGACGATCGCGCGTTTCGAGAGACGCTGCGAAGCGTGTTGGATCGGTTCGACTTTGAGATGTATCTGGCCGAAGATGGCGAAGAGGCACTGGAGATCATCAGCCGGCACCAGGTCCATCTAGCGCTCTTCGACGTCCACATGCCCCGCTTGAGTGGTCTCGAAGCCCTCACGCGAATGCGCGCCTCGGGGCTCTCTCTCCCCTGCATTCTGATGTCGGCTGCTCTGGACGAAGCGATCTGCGACGCAGCCAGCAAGCTGGAAGATGTCTCGGTGATCCCCAAACCGCTGAAAATCCGTGAGATCTCCAGCGTCGTCACCCACCTGCTCGCCAAACGCTACGGCTGGCAAGCCGAATCGCCCGCCGTCGATCGCCCCGAATGACGTCACTCTGACGACAGCGATATCAAATCGACGACATTCTGTCGTCCTGGCCAGCTCTTCGTTTCGCTGCCTGCCATCGATCGCAACCTATTGTTGCACAGCGACTTAGCAACACCCGAGCGATCTCTTCCCGCGGTTTGGCACACTGCATGCGATATCGATAGACCAGGTCGCTTTGATGGCGACCCGCTGTCGCCAAGCACAGGCACCGCAACGATTGCGGCGACAGCCAATCGATCGACGACCCTGGGAGCTAGAACGGCTCCCCCCCTCCCAAGGAACACGAAGATGCGTTACCTAACTGCAACCCTCGCTATCGCCCTGCTGTCCACCGCCACCACCACCGCACGAGCCGACCACCGGTTGGAAGCGATCGCCCACGATTACCACGAATCGGTCCATATCCTGGCCGATTACATCGCTCACGATCGCCACAGTTCGCATTATCTGAGCCGCTATGTCAGCCGACTGGACGACGTTTCGCACGACTTCTATGAAGCCCTCGTTCACGATCCGTATCGCTCGCGAACCCGCGGCCTGTTCGACGACGTGCGTTCGCTGCACTACCGCGTTCGCAGCCTGCTGGGTCACGGCTGCCGAGCGTTGCCCGGCGCTGCCGCAGTCTGGCACGACGCCGATCGCCTGTATTCGCGACTGTCGCACGCCTTCTCCGACAACCATCATGGTCACCACCACCACCCCCACCGGGTCGGACGCGTGATCCTGCCGCCAACAACGGTCCCCTACCCTCAAAAACGGGTGGAGATCCGCGTGGAAGTGCCACGTAGCCAAGGTAAGCCCAACAACCGCGACCGATTTGATTCGCGAGGCCCCTCCAACAACCGCGACCGATTCGATGCGGACCAATCTCGCTACAACCTGGACCGCCAACGAATCGAACGTAAAGAAAGCAATCCCCGCAAACTGAACCAACGCCCCTCAACCTCGCTCCGTTCGGATGTCACCAACGAAGCGGTTAGCCGCCTGCTGACGTCGCTGTCCAACTGAACCGCGACGGACGCCTCAACACCCAATAAAAAAACCGCGAGTCGGATTCGACCCGCGGTTTTTTATTGGATTGGCTGAACGAAAGGCTTTCGTTCCGCCGGCGTTACGCCGAGTATTCCGCTCCGAAGAACTCTTTGCTCGCGTCGACATCTGGCTTGATGGTGCGAGCGCCTTCGGTCCAGTTCGCTGGGCAAACTTCGCCGTTAGCTTCGAAGTATTGCAGTGCTTTGCACATTCGCAACGCTTCGTCAACGCTACGTCCCAGTGGCAGATCGTTGACGACTTGGTGACGGACAACGCCGTCCTTGTCGATCAAGAACAGACCACGCAAAGCGATGCCGCCGTCCAACAAGACGTCGTAATCGCGAGCGATCTGCTTGTTCAGATCGGCAACCAATGGGTATTGGATGTCGCCCAAACCGCCTTGAGCGCGGGGGGTGTTACGCCACGCCAAGTGCGAGAAGTGGCTGTCGACCGAAACGCCCAACAGTTGCACGTTGAGAGCTTCGAATTCTTTGGCCGCTTCGCTCATCGCGATAATTTCAGTCGGGCAGACAAAGGTGAAGTCCAATGGGTAGAAGAAAAGCACGACATATTTGCCGCGATAATCGGTCAGGCTGATCGATTTGAACGATCCGTCGGCCATCACGGCCTGCGCGGTGAAATTTGGCGCTTCGTGGGTTACGAGCTGTGTCATATTCGGTCGGTCTCCAGATTGGGATGCCCATGAATTGTCAAAGCACCGCCTGCTGCGGGGCCCGTCGCGACGACACCTTGTGTAGCCAGGGATGACATAAATGCCCTCGTGAGAGGACGCAATGGTGTCAATCCAAGCCACAAATGGCATCGAGCCGCGAGCGGCATTGTAGGTCCGATGGCAAGTATCCGAAACTAGGCCATCGCATCAAATCGCCCCCCCCACCCGGCCGGTTTTCGCGGAAAGCGTTCTGTGGGAATGACCGCCGGTTTGTGCTAATCTAGTGAGACCGTGAGTGGCTTCGATGAGGACACTCCGACGCTTCCTCGGCACCGCCCGCTCCTGGGCCTCCCCCAACCGAGCGTCCGAAGTACGGCAACATCCCCCTATGCCCCACCTGTCAATATAAATGGAGATCCCGAATCCCATGAGAGCTTTGATCCGTTGCATGTTCCCCGTGAACTGCCTGTTTGTATTTGCATTGCTTTCGGTCGCGGGTTCGAACAGCAGCGCCCAGCCGGCGGCGACAGCTGAATTTGCGATCCCGGCGACCGATGAGGGACTGCCCGGCGACGGACCGCTGCGACGCGCAGACTGGTTTAAGAAGCTGTGGGAATCCCGCCGCAGCCTGTGGGCGACTCAGGTTCAACAGGATCAAGGCGCCGTCGTCTTCTTGGGCGATTCGATCACTCAGGGCTGGGGCTCAAAGCTGAACGAATATTTCGCCGGAATGAAAGTTGCCAACCGCGGCATCAGCGGCGACACGACTCGCGGCGTTCTGATCCGTCTGGAGGAAGATGTGCTGTCGCTCAATCCGGCGGCGGTGGTGATCCTGATCGGGACAAACGATCTCGAAGATCAAGCGGCCCCCGAGGTGATCGCCAGCAATCTGGAACTGATCATCGCGGCGTTGAAGCAGCACAATCCGAAGATGCCGATCGTGCTGTGCGAAACCTTCCCGAGCTCGGCTACCAAGTCGCGGCCAGCCGACAAGATCAGCAAGGTAAACGACCTCTACAAGGCGGCCGTCAAAGGGGACAAACAAATCACAGTCGTCGACACCTGGACATTGTTCGCCGACGAAAACGGGGACGCTCCCAAATCGGAATTCCCCGATCTGCTGCATCCCAATTCCAAGGGATACCAGAAATGGGCCGACGCGATCCGGCCGATCTTCGCAACGCTGGGCTTCCTGGAAACGGAAGCGGACGACTTCAAGGTCGAACCCGGATTTGTCAGCTTGTTCAACGGCAAAGACCTCTCGGGCTGGGGATATCGCCAGCGGAAAACACTCAAGCCGTTGGCTAGCTTCGAAGGCCCCGCCAGCACGGACGGACGTTACGTTGCGATCAACGGACGCTTGGTCGTGACGACACCCGCCGAAGGCCGCAAGGGACAACAACTGTGGACCACCCAAGAGTTCGGCAACAACTTCACGTTGAAGCTGCAATTCCGAGCGACGCCCAACGCCGATTCGGGCGTCTTCATTCGGGGGCCACAATTGCAATGCCGCGATTATCCGCTGGCCGGTCCTTATAAGAACCTGAAAAACTACAAGCCACAACAATGGAACGATCTTGTCGTGACGGTTCGCGGCAACGTGGCCCACTGCACCTGTAATGGCGAAGTCCTCGAAGCCGAAATGAAGGTTCCCGACTCGGGGCCGATCGGGCTCGAGGGAGACCGCGGTCAGATGGAATATCGTCGCATCCGAATCAGCGATCCCAAAGCCAACCAATTCAAAGGAGCCACGTTGATGAGCTTTAACAAACTGACCCCCGAAGAAGAATATGTGATCGTTCGCAAGGGGACCGAGCGTCCAGGGACCGGGGCGCTGTTAAACAACAAGAAGAAAGGGACCTACATCTGCCGTCGCTG
Organism: Rosistilla ulvae; assembly: GCF_007741475.1. Taxonomy (NCBI): domain Bacteria; kingdom Pseudomonadati; phylum Planctomycetota; class Planctomycetia; order Pirellulales; family Pirellulaceae; genus Rosistilla; species Rosistilla ulvae. Next base: position 6,056,136 of record NZ_CP036261.1, read on the forward strand.
CAACGCTGCGTTGTACAAGAGCGACAGCAAGTTCGAGAGTCACTGTGGCTGGCCTAGCTTCGACGATGAAATCGAAGGGGCTGTCCGTCGCAGCGTCGATGCCGACGGACGCCGCACCGAGATCCTCTGCAAGAACTGCGACGGCCACTTGGGACACGTCTTCTTAGGCGAAGGCTTTACCAAGAAGAACACACGACACTGCGTCAATTCGCTGTCGATGGCGTTTGTCGAAGAGGATGAAGAACTGCCGCCAGTGGTCAAGCCACCGGCCGACGCCAAGCCCTAGTCTCGATCGTTGCCACGATATCGCTGCCGTCTGTCGCCCTTGGGGCCGGACGCAGCGATCAGGCGTCACCGACGAGAATCTGGCCGATGAGGACCCAAATACCGGTGAAAACAATGCCAAGGCATGCATGAAAGAAGTCGGGTGTCATGATTGTGGGGATCCTAATGCGTAGCGCGGACAGTTCGATTGCCAGCTCGGCTAAAATCCATAGCCTGTCCAAATTGAGATCCCTCTCATGGCATCAGTGACCTAGATCGGAACTCCACCGAAAAACCTTCACCCTTTTTTTGACTGCCGGCACGGTTTACGCAATCGGCCCCGTTTACCAACCACCCCGCGACGCGGATCCCAACAGAAATATATGCCCTCCAGCCACGACCTCCCCGCGTCCGCGGATCCCAATCCGCAGGTCATCCCGTGGCTTTCTTCCCCCGAGGCGCTCGAAGCAATCGACCGCGCCGAGGCAGCCGGGCAAGCGACCGTCGCCCGGACCGCAGCGCTGCGAAGAAAGATCGGCCCCGACCGCGCCGCAGCAGTTCTCTCCGCAGCAGCAGCGCGAGGCAAGGCGATCGACAAATGGGGCACCGGGCCATGGCTGGTCACCGATCGCGGGATCCAACAAGCGACCGATCGGGCGATCGCCAGCTACAAGTCGCGGCGCGTTCCCGCCGGGTTGGAGATCTTCGACTGGTGCTGTGGCGTCGGCGGCGAAGCGATGCAATTGAGCGACCGCGGCCCGCTGACGGCGATCGACCGCGATCCCAAGATCGCTGAAATGGCAAGACACAATCTGGGCGTGCATCGCGAGCAGCAAGCGGCCAGCGAAGTCGCTGGCTGGGAGTTTCGGTCGACGGTGATCTGCGACGACGTCTTTGCTCACCATCCACCAGCCGCTGCCTGGTTGAACCTCGATCCCGATCGCCGCAGTGAATCCAACACTGCCGGGACCAGCCGAGCAACGCATTGCGATTACCTGCAGCCGCCGCTGAGCGATTGGTTGCCGGTCGCAAAACAAGTCGCCGGCGCGTCGATCAAACTGGCTCCAGCGACCCAGTTGCCCGAGGAGTGCCACGAGCTGGGAGAGCGCGAATGGATCAGCCATCGCGGCAGCTGTCGCCAGCAAGTGCTGTGGCTCGGTGAGGCGAGTCCGCCTGGAACGATCCGAGCGACCGTTGTCACCGGAGACGATTCGGCGACTAGTTTCGCTGTCGATCAGCTGCAGCAGTGCGAGGAAACCGACACCTGCGAAGCGTTTGCCTTCGACCTCGATCCGGCGGTTCGCGCGGCGGGATTGAGCGAATCGTATGCGGCGGCCAAAGGCTTGCGGGCGCTCGGTGGACCGGCTGGCTTTTTCACCGCCCAACAAAACGCTATCGACGCGTTGGCTCAACCGTTCGAAGTCCTCTGGCACGGCGTTGCCGATATGAAAAAGCTCCGCCAAGCCGTCGCTGCGCTCGACGGTTGCGTGAGCGAAGTGAAAATCCGCGGGCTCGATTGGAAGCCGCCGACGATCATCAAGAAGCTGGGTCGGCGAGAGGGGAGAAAACTGACGCTGCTGGCCAGCCGAATCGGTTCGTATTGCGGAGCGATTCTGGCGGTCCGGCCATAAAAAAACGCGGCCCGTTTTGGGACCGCGTGTCTGCAAATCAGGGCGTCGTCGCGGAACGATCGACGCCAATGGCAACGTCAGCTGGCGTTACTTCTTGACGACTTCGAAGCCGGTCTTGAACGCTTTTTCACCGAACAGCATTTCCAGCTGAGCGTCTCCTTCGGCTGCCGCTGCTTTGCCTTTGCAGCCGCCACAGCAGAACGCAACTTTGTGGTTGTCGACGGTGACCGATTGATCGGAGTTCGCATCGCGGCCAGCGAATGGGCAATGGACCTGTTTGGCCTGGCCGGTGACGAACAACTGCAAGTTCGCTTTGGCTGCGTATTTCTTTTGATCGGCGACAAATCGCTTCATGCAGCCAGGGCAGCAGAAGTAGACCTTCGCATCCTTGTACTGCGTCGATGCGGCGGCATCGACGACGGTGAATTCGGTCCCGGCAACGGGGCACTTGCACTTCTTGGTCGCAAGCGTGTCGTCAGCCGCGCTGGCAAAGCTGGTGAGTGTGGCAACAGCCAACAGAACGCAAATGACAGGATTGGAAGAGCGCATGAATTTCCTCTTAGTGCGTGGAACGGAAGGATGGGAATCCGGAATCGAAAAATCGCGGCTCCCAACAGGGATGGTAACCAAGCCCGACGAAGATCGCAAACCTTACCCAAGCCGACTGAATTAAAACGTCTCGGGATATATCACGATTTCGACACGGCGGTTGGCGGCGCGGCCGACGGCGGTTGTATTGTCGCCACGGGGGTAATTGGATCCTTGCGCGAGCGTGAACAATTGCTGCGGTGGCAGATTGTTACGTCGCGTTAGATGCTCGAAGACCGCTGAAGCTTGGGCGGCGGAGAGTTGATGGTTGCTGCCATACATTCCGCCGTACAACTGCTGGTCGTCGGTGTAACCTTCGATGCCAATCTTTTGGCGGGGAAAGTTCTGCTGAATTGCGGCTGCAATGGGATCGAGCATCGCGGCGGCGTTGCCGGCGATCTGAGCTGAATTGCGTTGGAACAATTGGTCCGAAGGAATGCGAATCCGGATCGCTTCGTTTTCGAACGAGACAGGCAACCCGCCCAGGCTCAATTGGCTGGCCGCTTGGCGGAGATTGGTGTTGGGCGTGATCGTCGCGCCGCCACGGAAGCGGCTGGAAGCCTGCAGGCCCTGGAACTGCTGTTGAGCATCGGCGGCGGCGAGGTGCGCCTCCTGCATCCGACCGGTGACTTCGGCCAACTGAGTCCGCATCAGATTGACTTCGTCTTTGTAGACCTGCGACTGCTGTTCGGCTTGGGCGAGTTGTGTATGCAGTTGGCGGTTGTTATCGTCCAAGTGCCGGACGCGGCGTTCGAGATCGGCCAACTGGGCTTGCGCCGCTTGCAGCGAATTCGGATCGGCGGCCATCGCAACTCCAGGCTGCCCGCCGGGCCATGCCGCGCCGGGGTTGCTGGCTAAGCGAGGGTTCTGCGTACAGCCAGCCAAACCTGCTGTAAGACAACAGACCCAAAGCAAGGCGATCGTTTGATTGGTTGTACGCATGCCGGTTGATGTTGAAGTGACCTTCGCAGAAACATCCTTGGGGCCAAGCGTAGCAAGGCTGGCAAAACCACAGCAAGAGCATTAATGGCGGGCGGCGGAGATCGCACCGCCAACAAACGCTAGCGCGGGTCGCGTTGCAATGTTAAGTGTCCGGCCCGTTCGCAGCGGGAATCAAAAATATATGCACCTCCGAGCTGGCGTAGCGGTAGACTGCGCCCCCTCACACAAGGCTCCCCCAGGACAGACATCTGACATCATGATTGTGATTGGAATCATCGGCCCGCCTGCGGGCGGAAAATCCACCATTGCGGGGACCCTTGCGGAACAGGGGGCAGCATGGATCAATGCCGACCGCTTGGCTCACGCTGCGCTGCGGATGGGTCGGGTAAAGAATAAGCTTCGCGAACACTTTGGCGATTCTATTTTTAATGCCGCCGGCGCGGTCCAGCGATCCGCATTGGCAGCGAAAGTTTTTGGGGATGACCCTACCAGTAGACGGCAGTTAGAATATATTGAAGGCGTGCTACATCCGGTCGTTGGGCAGTTGGCGACCCGGAAATTGCAACGTCTAGCTGCTCAACAGCAGTCCGTGGTCGTAATCGATGCACCGCTGTTGATCGAAGCGAATTGGCATTTCCAATGCGATGAAATTTGGTATGTCGATTCTCCGTGGGAATTGCGGATCCAATGGATTGCTAAGCGATCTTGGACGCCTGAACAACTTCGCCAACGCGAAGCGCGTCAGCTATCGCTAGCGGAGAAACGAAGGTACGCAACGCGGATCCTCGATAACTCCCAGGGGCCTCCTCACACCAGGCGGCAGATACTTGCTCTCTGGAGTCAGCTAACCAATTAACAACAAAATCCACCGCAGCGATGGCTGACTGTCCGCGTTATTGCTTTGCCGTGTAAGATAGTGACAGCAAAGCTCTTATCCCAAATGCGTTTGTCGATGCAGGATGCATCCTCACACAACCCAACAATCCTGCCGACAACGATTACCCATCTCCTTCCTGATCGCCCGCTTGCTCGCAAGCTAGGTTAGCTCTCCTATTCGATTGACCCTAATCATGGAACCTCGCAAACCCAATCGCCAAAATTCGTCTCGCCCACTGCAACGCGGCCGCAATCAGAGCTTTGGTGGTGGTGGTGCGCGACCACGTCATCCCGACGCCGAGGTCGATCAACGCATCCGAGAACTCGACGCCGAGCGCGACCCGCTGTCGCTGCCCGAAGAGATCGTCGTCGAAGCAACCCGCGCCGGCGGTTCGGTCGGCGTGCCGCAACAACGCAGCGACAACGCACCGATGAACCTGGCGCAGCTGCAGCTGCTGTCGCGAGAGGAACTTGTCGCTTTGGCGGAGGCCGAAGGGGTGACCGACATCGAAAAGTGCAGCCGTTTGGATCTCAGCTTCAGCGTGCTCAAGCGCCGCATGGCCAATAACGGTTTGATGTACGGGGAAGGGACGCTGGAGATTCTGCCCGACGGATTTGGGTTCTTGCGCAGCCCCGACGCTCACTATATCTCCTGCCCGGACGACATCTACGTCTCCCCAAGCCAGATCCGCCGTTTTGGTTTGCAGACCGGCAGCTCGGTCGCCGGACAGATTCGGCCTCCGAAGGAGAACGAACGCTATTTCGCCCTGCTCCGCGTCGAAGCGATCAACCGCCGCGATCCGATGGACCGCCAGCGGAACATTCGCTTTGAAGACCTGACTCCACTGCATCCCAATTCCCGGATCATCATGGAGACCGATGCCCATGAGATGTCCTCGCGGGTCATCGATCTGTTGGCGCCAATCGGATTTGGCCAACGCGGTTTGATCGTCAGTCCGCCGCGAGCCGGTAAGACCGTCTTGATGCAAAAGATGGCCCGTTCGGTTCTGGAAAACTATCCCGACGCCTACGTGATCGTACTCCTTGTCGACGAGCGGCCCGAAGAGGTCACCGACATGGAGCGGGAGGTCAAAGGCCCGCATTGCGAAGTGATCAGCAGCACGTTCGACGAACCACCAGCGCGACACATCCAAGTCGCTCAGATGGTGATCGAGAAGGCTAAGCGAATGGTCGAATACGGCATCGACGTCGTGATCTTCCTCGATTCGATCACACGCCTGGGCCGCGCTTACAATTCCGAGGGTGGCGGCACCGGCAAACTCCTTTCCGGCGGTTTGGACGCCGGCGCGTTGCAGAAACCCAAAGCCTTCTTCGGATCGGCTCGCAAACTGGAAGAGGGTGGATCGCTGACGATCCTCGCAACCGCACTTGTCGACACCGGCAGCCGCATGGACGACGTGATCTTTGAAGAATTCAAAGGGACCGGCAACATGGAAATCGTGCTGGATCGCAATCTGGTCGATCGACGGATCTGGCCTTCGATCGACCCAGGCCGCAGCGGCACGCGACGCGAGGAGATGTTGATGGATGACGAAGAGCATCGTCGGATCAGCATCTTGCGGCGCGTGATGGCGGAATTGAATCCGCCCGAAGCGATGGACATGCTGATCAAACAACTCAAGAAGACCCAAAACAACGCTGAGTTTTTGCTCAGCCTCAAGGAAGTCGATTGATCATGAAGACAGAGATTAACGGAACTCAAGGCCCTCTGCCCGAAGGCAAGGTCGCCATCGTGGTATCGCGGTACAACGAATCGATCACCGGTCAATTGCTGCAAGGAGCCCGCGAGACGCTGCAGGCAGCCGGGCTCGCCGAAGAAGACATCCAAGTGATCTGGGTCTCGGGAGCGTGGGAACTGCCGCTGCCGACCTCTTACGCCGCGCGTCGCAAAGAAACGCTGGCGGTGATCACTCTGGGGGCGGTGATCAAAGGGGAAACAACGCACGACGAACACATCAACCGCAGCGTCTGCAACGCATTGATGGACATCGGCCTAGCGACGGGCAAACCGGTCCTGTTAGGGCTGCTGACCTGTAACACCGTCGATCAAGCGATCCAACGCGCCGGTGGCAACATGGGGAACAAGGGATCCGAATGTGCCGAAGCGGCGCTCGAAATGATCCGCGTCGTCGACCAGATGCAAGACCAAGGGACTCCCAAAGTCGGCTTCCATCGTTAGACCGTTTGGTTTCCTGCTTCAGAGTGCCGGTTCCCGGGGCGTCGTGCCGTCTAGCGCAACAGCGTCCAGAAGCGTGGATCCAGGCGACCGATGATCCATCGCGGCAATCCGCTGACCTGGCGGATGCGGCGTTTGGTTCGTCGCTGCACTTCCAAACAGGTTTGTCGGGCTAGTCGACTGCCGTGGCCGTAGCGTTGTCGAAGATGAAACTCGGTCAGCTTGGCAAACTCCGGATAGATTGACGTCACCCGTGCGGCAAACTCCGTTTGCGTTTCGCCATACTCTCGCTGCACTCCCGTTTCAGCCAACTGCAAGATCGTCGCCCGCTGGGTGACGCGGATCAGTTCCTGATCGGCGGCGAAGCGAGGCGACAGCAGGATCCAAGCCTTGGCGGCATACAACAACACGATCGCAGCTAACAACGCCCAGGGCAGATGGACCATCCGCAACGGAAAGCCACGCGGCGGCTGGACCGCTTCTTGGACCTGCTTCTTACGCTGGTCCTTCTTCCTCGCCTTGTCGGCCAGGAATTGGCTGACCGTTTTATCTGGTTCTGGGGGTACCTGCGTCGATTCGTCGATCTTCTCGGGCATCGCATCGATGATCACCCAACCCGCGGCCTCCAGATAAATCTCCGCCCAGGCGTGCGCATCGGTCGATTGAATCAAGATCGCCGACGACTTGCCACTGCGTTCGGTGGGGACCATGTACCCGGTGCCGATCCGAGCCGGAATGCCCAGCGAACGCATCAGGTAGACACTCGCGTGGGCGATGTGAACGCAATAGCCATGGCGAGCGCCAAACAGAAACTGTTCAGCCGGATTGTTGTGTGGGTCTTCGAATTTCGGGTCTTCCGAATACGTCGTGTTCTTCTCCAGCCAACGTTGGATCGACAACGCCTTGATCATGGGGGAGTTTTCCAGATCGTCTTCCAAGTCGGCGGTCGTCTGCTTTTCAACGATCTCGTCGGCCAACGCTTTGTAGCGGGGATCGTCGGGAGCTTTGGTGTAGTGAGCCCACACGGGATCGTCCCAGTCGGAGTCGCCGGGAGCGCAATAAAACAAGTTCGCGTATAAGTCGAAGACCTCCTCGTCGACAACCGGATCGATCAACACGCAACTTGTCGCGCGATAGGACTGCCGAAAGTACTGCGGGTCGGGATTCGGAAGCGGGGCAAACGAAATCATGCTCGGCAACCCAAACGGCCGCGGTTGCTCGGCGACCAGATTGACAACCGTCGGGACGATCCGGTGCATGTCTTCGGGCAGCGGAATCCCGCCGATGAAAACCTCCTCGTTGGAAAAGCTGCTGGGAATATCGGTGTCGAACCGATCGTCGGCCGCCACCACCAATCGCTTGCCGTTGAAGAGACTGACGGACGTCTGACGAAAATACCAGATCTTCTCGTAGGGCTGAATGTCTTCTTCCAGCAAGACCAAGGCGATCGGTTGCGGAGTCTTCTGCTGGGAAGAGGCCGAGGGAAGCGGATCGTCATCGACCGATGATCCTCGCGACGCGGAAGAGGCTCCGCCACCCTGGGAACCCGAACCGCCGGAACTTGCCCCGCCAGCCGCTCTCGATCCACCGCCCCCTTCAGCTCCCGAGTCGCCGGATTCGTTCGCCTCTCCACCGCCATCGGATGATCCGATGGCACGCAAGCCGCCTGGAGGCTCGATGAACTCGGGCGTTGGGTTTCGCAAGAATCGACCGCCGATCCACAGCAGCAGAACGAACAGTGCCAACAGTGTCAGCACCGACGTCGCGGCATGCCGCCCCGTCGTCCGTCGCATGTTGGCGATCAGCCCAGTCGTCAACGCGGCGAGTCCAAGCAAGGCGAACAGCGTCGGAAGCTCGTAGCCCTGGATCCCGGCCCAGTCGGCGAGGAAACGCGGGTTCCCCCAGTGATAGTTTCGGTGAGCGGCGAACCGCAGACAGATCGCCGCGATCATGACCACTGGGTCGAGCATCGAAAACGCGCGGCTGCTCCGGCTGATCGATCGAACCAACAGCACGACGCCGATCGCCAACATCGCCAGCGTCATCCCTTGTATCGCGATCAACGTCGCCGGAATGCCAATCAGAGACGGCACCAACCACCAACGCCCCAGCAGTGCCGGCCCCACCAACCCGACCACGATCAACGCCATGCCGATCGACGCCGGCACGACATTCCGCAGCGATTGGCCAACGTGCCAGCGGTACAGCCAGACTCCCGCGACGGTACCGATCCCAGCGGCGAGCACCGCGGCGGGACTGGCGACTGCGGAACTGAGCAGCATCGCCGACAAGCCGTACCCGACGGTCAGCAGGATCGCCTGCATGCGAGTTTCAGGCTGCCGTGCTTCGACGCCAGCGGCAACTTGGTTCGGCGGGGCGCTTGCGTGACTCATGCGACCTCTCCTCGATATCCGGCGGTCGACCACGCGTGCCCCGAGCGTCGATGGATGATCCGTGTCGAGATCCCAGCGGCCGACAACCGGTCGACCACGGCCTGCACTTGCTGCAATTGAATCATGTCGCCCGGATCGCGATGAAACGCCCACGAGGGAAAGAAGCGATGGCGTCGCGGCGGCGCCGGTTCATCGACGCCGATGATCGCATCGATCTGCAACTGCGACGCAGTCTGGCCGGCGACGACCCGATCGATCCAAGCTCCCGGTTGGCTCGGAACAAACGCGACGCAATGTTTGATCACATGGTCTTGGATCGTCGATCCGATCCCCGCGACGATCCCACCACCGCTCTGCCGCGCGTCGGCCGACAGAATGATCTGCTCGATCGCTTCGGCTGAACTATCGGTTGCCGCCGCCGATCCATCGGCTTGGAACAAGATCTCTTCGCCCGCCTGCTTCAATTCGGTCACGATCGTTCGGGCGACGCCAGCCGATGCCTGGTCGCCAGGCCCCGCAACAAAACACGCGATGGTTTGCGACATGCTGGCGATCGAATTCTCCGGTTGCCGGACCAACAATTGCCGCGTCCGCGCATAGTGTTTCCAAAGCACCAATTTCAACGGATCCCCCGGCCGATAATGTCGCATTTCAACCAGGTCGCCATGCGGTTTGCCATTGGGATGAACCAAGTCATCGCCCTGTTGGTCGCGACGAACCTGCGCGATGCTGCATCCGGCGGCAGGCATCGGTTCGACGCGGACGGCTTGCGCAAAGGTTCTGCAAAACTTCACGCTGCTCAATCCAAACACGTCGCCGACTTCGAACTGCCGCACGATCTCGCTGCGCTGCATCCGTTGGCTGGCACGGATGGTTTCGTGACAACCGTCGCGACCGCGCGACAAATCGACCTGCACGCCGTCGCAATTCAGCCAACGAATATTAACGACGACACAAGGAATCGACGCGAGCAACGGCAGCGTCAATCCGGTCTCGCACTGGACCGACTCCATCGCGTCGATCCGATCGGGAACCGGCAGATTACGAAATCGCAACCACAGCCCGGTCGCCAATACAGCTAACGCCATCACCGCGATCACAAACAACCCGCCCACACAAGCCGCCAACAGCAAACGATCATGCTCTTGCAGCGCCAGATACCGCAGCGCGACTCCGGCCACGACAATCGAGACTGCACCGCGCGCGGTCAGTGGGATCCAGTCGAAGCACGCCCGAAGAGAGCGTTTCACCGTATTGAACATACGTATCCTCGCAGCGGACTTGGAGATAAATGGCGTTGGATCGACCGCATGGTGAACCGCGGCGGACCCAATATTTTTAGAACGATTCGATTAAGATACCGAAATAATGGTCGACTGCAGGGATGCTTTCACTACTTCCTTCAGCTATTTTTTAGATTCCTGCAATGACTACACCGCCTTGTCTCGCTTGCCTTCCCTGCGGTTCCGAGGCATCGCAATAGCAGTCGGCGAGTAGCAACCAGTCATCCAGTTCCAACGCGAGCCAGGCACAGTGCAAACGGTTACGACCCTTTCGGATGTCTCCCAAGTTTATCGATCGCTCAAGGCATCCTGCGAAGCGGAGGTGCAAGGGCGTTCCGATGTGATCGATCTGATTCTGATCGCATTGTTCGCCGACGGACACGTGCTGCTGGAAGACCATCCCGGATCGGGAAAGACGACGCTGGCCAAAGCGCTTGGCAATTGCATCCATCGTCCTTCCGATGCCGATCCACGCTTCGCGGCGTTCCGCCGGATTCAATTCACCCCCGACCTGCTGCCATCGGATGTGACCGGCACGACGGTCTTCGATCCCAATCAAAATCAACTGACCTATCACCCCGGCCCCGTTTTTGCCAACGTCGTCTTGGCCGATGAAATCAACCGCACCAGCCCCAAGGTACAGTCGTCGATGCTGGAAGCGATGGCTGAAAAACAGGTGACGGTCGACAACGTGACGCATCCGTTGGAAGAGACGTTCCTGGTGATCGCGACGCAAAATCCACTGGACCAAGCTGGCACCTATCCGCTTCCCAAAGCCCAGCTCGATCGCTTCTTATTCAAGGTTCGGATGACGTTCCTGTCGCGGGAGCACGAATTGGAAGTGCTGGCGATGAAGTACCCGCAGTGTCGCTTCGATTCGTTTGTTGCGGCGGAATTGATCGATGCGCCGATGCGAGAGATCCGTCCCGAAACGATCGCCCAGGCGCGGCAGGTGATCCAACGGGAGGTCAAAATCGATCGCTCGATCACCGAAGCGTTGGTCGAGATCGCCGGGCGTTTGCGCGACGAACCACGAGTCGCGCAAGGGATCTCGACTCGCGCTCTGGTCGTCACGATCCCGGCACTCCAGGCGCGGGCGATGATGCAAGGGCGCGACTTCGTTTCCCCCGACGACATCAAATCGCTCGCGTTTCCGATCTTCAGCCATCGCTTGGAACTGCAACCGGGCATCTCCAGCGGCGACCTGGTTGTCGAACAGGTGATGTTGCCGGTGATCGAATCGTTATGCCGCAAGTCGATCCGATGAACTGCACCCACAAGACCATCACGACGTTCGCGCCGCGTCTGATTTTGGACGGGGTGCTTCTTTTGATCGCATGTTTCGTTGTCGGTTGCGACAGCGAAACCGACATCTATCCGCCCGCCCCCTTTGAACACGTCGGAGAAGGATTCCCGGAGATCATTGCGCTGACTAGCGAACCGTTGGTGGACGACCAACCGGCATTCGACGAGTACTGGGAGCGAAGGTCTGCGGTTTTCGAAAAGGCACGAGACGAGACGATCCTGGCGGGGGCACCAGAAATCGAAAAGGATCTCTTCGACGCAGCGCACGATGAGAACTTCGCGTTGGCTCGTAAGCTGGCCGATCAGGTTCTACAAGAGAATCCCGATTCGCTTGTCGGTCTGTACGCGATGGCTCACGTGGAAGCCTACGCCGAAAACGACTTCGCCTACGCGCTCAATTCGATCCGCCGAGCGCGAGCTCAAGCCGAGGCGATGGGGCGACGCAACCCACGCGATCCAATCGGGCAGGAGTGGTACATCTGGATTCTCGCGACCGAGTGGCACATCCTGTTTTCGTTGGACCGGTCCGAAGAAGTCATCGCGGCGGCGGAGCGGATCGAACAAATCTATGCGCCGGTCCCTTGGATGAAAGACTTTTCGTTGATCAAGCTGGAACGCTTCGACGAGGCCCGCGCGGAGATCGCCAAGTATCGAGGATTGGGGACGTTCGACCTCGATGCCGACAATTCCGTGATGGTCATCGAAGACAAACTGAAGCGACGCGAGTCGAGCCTGGAGGCGGCGCGAGCGATGTGCCAACGGTTCCCCGAACGCCGCGTGCTGCAATACAACCTAGGTTTGGCCGCCATCTCCAACGCCAGTTTTGCTGAAGCGGAGCAAGCGTTTTTGGCCGCGGCCGCGGCGACCGATGACTCAGCCAGCACGACACCCTACGTTCCTTTGGCGGCATTGCTGGTTCAACAGGGACGTTTTCCCGAAGCGCTCGACGCACTCAAGCAAGCCCAGATCGATCGCGGCCAGCGCGAGCCCTATACGCTTCATAACGACGAGGCGAATACCAACTTGGCGATCGCGTCGGTCCTGCTCGCGTACAACGAAGCGGACCTGGCGTTGCGGTTCGCGCGTCGCGCCACCGAATCGCCCGATCGCGCCGGTTCGACCTCCATCAACGAACGGGAGCTACGGATTTCGGACGGCTTGGTCCTCTGGACGATCCAAAAATATGCACGCGAGGAATTGCAGGAGCAGTTGTCGATCGGCGCTGTGCCGTCGGGCGCCGCACTCGCTCAGCTAGCCAGCTTGCAAACCGCGCTGTGGCAGACAAAGCAGAAGTTTACAAGCGAACTGATCCACTCGCTGACCGTCGATCTGGTCCGTCCGCACCGGGCGGGCGGTATCGGTATCGAATCGCAGATCCTGTCGTGGCACCAATTCATGCTGTTGGATCTGATTCCGCTGGGCGTTTTGGAAGTCGCCCTCTCCGCCGCCGAAAAGGGAGAGACACCGGATTGGGTATCGCCCTATCAGCAAGCGATCCGAGCGGGCATCCGGATGCGGAAGCACGACGACGCCGAGGCGCTGCGACTGGCAACCGCTGCGCTCGAAAAATTACCGCCGCGCGCCGAAAAGGTCTTCCGTGGCTTCGTCGCTGCGATCGCGGGACAAGCCGCATGGCGGCTGGATCAACCCGACGAAGCGATCGGACACTGGAGCACCGCGATGCGCGACTTCCCGCAAGCGTTCCGATTGTTAGATATCCAGATCCCGATTCGGCTGAGCCACCAGGGTTCCGACCTGGAACAAAAAGTCGTCGCGACGTTGGCGTCATCGAGTCGCTTTTTTGAAGACCCTCGCGGTTGCGAAATCATTGTTCGCCCGTTTCAGGATCAACAGTTGTTGATCGAAATGTTTCGCAACGACCGCTCGAGGCATTTGGAAATATTGGTTCCGATCAGCAGCGAAGAAGGATTCGTCGAAACGACGGTCGAGCTGTTTCATCAGCGGTTCTTCCAGCCGCTTGTCGAATTAACACAGGCCGATCTGGGCTCGCTGGACGGATCGCCTGTCGCAGCTCGGATGCGAAGAGAAGTCGATCAACTGCTCTCCGACTTCATCCAGGCGGAACAACCGAGCAGCGATTCGGAGCCGCAAAGCGACCCGATGTGATCTTATCGGATGCCGCGTCTTCGCTGGCATACAGAAGCAGGATCGCAGCGCTGGCCGTTTGCAGAATGAACTAGTGACGGCTCAGCGATCCAAATGTGACACCACAGCGGAGAGCGCGATCGAGACGCGCTTCCTCCGCGAGATCCCACGACGCGGTGGCTTCATCGATTACGAAGCCATCACGTCCGGTCGAAATTAACCTCGGTGGGTTACGACGTCGTCAATTGATCGAGACGTCCGGTGCTGTCGCCGATCGATTCGACGGGAGCTCCGACGATATCGAGCATCGACATGAACAGATTTGCCATCGGCGTCTCTTCGCCCAGTTCGATATGGCGATTCGTCTTGATGCGACCGCGGGCACCGCCGGCAATCACGATCGGCAAATCTTCGTGGCGGTGACGATTTCCATCGCTCAATCCGCTGCCGTACAGGACCATCGAATGGTCCAACAGCGTTCCGCCCGCCTCTTGAACCGAGTCGAGTTTTTGCAGGAAGTAGGCCAATCGTTCGGCCAAGTGAGCGTCGATCTTCTGCAGGTTGGCAACCTTTCCTTCGTGGTTGCTGTGATGGCTGATCTGATGATGGCCATCGTTAACGCCGATGTCGGGATAGCTGCGGTTGCCGCCGGCATTGTCCAACATGAACGTCGCCACGCGCGTCGCATCGGTCTGGAACGCGACGACCATCAGGTCGGACATCAGGTCGGCGTGCTCGACAAATTGCTTCGGCCGCCCGTGCGGTAGTTCCAGTTCGGGAACGCCCTTGCGGTCTTCCGCTTCGGTCATTTCGATCCGGCGCTCCAACTCGCGAACTCCGGTAAAGTACTCGTCGATCTTGCGGCGGTCGGTCGTCCCCAGCTTCTTGTCCAGCTTGCGGGCATCCTGAGCAACGACGTCCAAGATACTTTTGCGATAGAAGTCTCGCTCTCGCGTTGCTGCGTTGTCGCCGGTTCCAAACAGTCGCTCGAAAGCCAACCGCGGCACGGTCTCCTTGGCAGAAGGTTGATGCTCGCTGCGCCAGCTGACGTTGGACGAATAGGCACAACTGTAACCGGAGTCACAACTGCCGGCGTTGCGGCTGCCCAGAACACCCAGCTCGATCGAAGCCAAGCGTGTCTCTTGACCAATCTGTTGTGCCGCCAATTGATCGACCGAGACGCCAACCTTGATATCGGTCGATGTCTTCACAGGGCGAGCGGCTGTCAGGAAGGTAGAACCGGCGCGAGCGTGATCCCCAGCACCGTCCTTCTTCGCGCGACCATTGTCCAACGCCAAACCCGAGACCATCGTCAGCTTGTGCTTCAGCGGCTGCAGCGCCTGCAACGATTCCCCGAGTACCAACTCCGGTCCCTTGGCAGGCTGCCATTTCGGAACGATCACACCGTTGGGAAAGAAGACGCAGGCCATTCGAGTCGGTAGCGTTTTCGACGATGGAGCGGCCATCACCGAACGGGCCATCGGCGTCATCGCTTCAAGCAGCGGCAACCCCATCGCGACTCCCAAGCCACGCAACATGATCCGTCGATTGATTTGTTGATTATGTACCATCGTTTTCATCCTCGAGAACAGGGGCCGTTTGGTATCGGAAAGGTCTACTCAACACGATCGCCGTTGCGATGTCCCGGAATTTCCAGCCATCCGCTTCGGTCGCCGCGACGATATCTTCCACCACACACTCATCCTGCCGCGTCAATTCGCGGCCCAGTGCGTAGGTCATCAATCGCCGGGTGAGTTCGGTTACAAACATCGTGCCGCGAGTCTCTCGCAGCATCGCAATCATCTGCTGTGCATCGTCGAACGATTCTCCGCTAGGGAGCGTTCCGGAGGCGTCG
The DNA here is from genome assembly GCF_007741475.1 of Rosistilla ulvae. Taxonomy (NCBI): domain Bacteria; kingdom Pseudomonadati; phylum Planctomycetota; class Planctomycetia; order Pirellulales; family Pirellulaceae; genus Rosistilla; species Rosistilla ulvae. Next base: position 6,071,576 of record NZ_CP036261.1, read on the forward strand.
ATCGGATGTTTTCCATCGCGATCTCGCCACTGCCCGGTGACATCAAAATGTTCGAAGCTGAATCCGATCTGATCCATCACGCGGTGGCACGAGGCGCACATCGCATTGTCGCGATGGATCGCCAATTGCTCGCGGAGCGGAGCGTCGGGATTCGATTCGTTGGTCGCCTCTAGTTCGGGGACGCCCGCGGGTGGATCCGGCGGCGGGGTACCAAGGATGTTCTCCATCACCCACTTACCCCGCTTTACCGGCGAGGTGCGAGTGGGATTGCTGGTTAGCATCAGGATGCTGGCTTGAGTCAGGATCCCCTTGCGACCGGTTCCCTTCAGCGAGACGCGGCGGAACTCATCCCCCTCAACGCCTTCGATGCCGTAGTGATCGGCCAAGCGTTGGTTCAGGAACGTGTCTTGCGAATCTAGCAGGCTCAGCACGCTGCCATCGCCTCGCATGCAATCCGTAAACGTCAGACGCGTTTCCTGGATCATCGCCTCGCGCAGCTTTTCGTCGAATTTGGGGAACTGCTTTGGATCGGGGGCCAAACCGCTGAGGTTTCGCAAGCCGAGCCATTGGTCGGCGAAGTTCTCCACCAACGCTTCCCCCTTGGGCTCTGCGAGCATCCGGTTGACTTCGCTTCGCAGCACCGCTTCGTCGGTCAATTTTCCCTGCTTGGCAAGATCGCGGAGCCGATTGTCGGGCATCGAAGCCCAGAACATATAGGACAACCGACTGGCCAATTGATACGGATCCAATGCGACCAGCTCGCCCGGCTTCGCACCTTCGCTTGGCAATTCGCTGCGGAACAGGAAGCGAGGCGAAAGGAGCGACGCGGTGATCGCGACCTGCATGCCCCGTTCGAAGGTCTCTTCGCGTTGGACAGCGACATCGACCAGCGCCGCATAACGGGCGACGGTTTCGTCGTCGACGGGCGAACGGAACGCCAGCGGCAGATACTCTTTCAGATTCTCTTTGGCTGCATCGAGTGTCGAACGTTTGTTTCGTTGGGGGCGATGGCGAAGCAGTTGCCAGTGCGTTCCCGAGAGTCGCTCTTTGGGAATCCCGTAAGGACCTTCGAAGTACATCCCCCGCATCCGGAACTTCGGCAGCTTGTCGTCGTCCTTCTTCTCGTCGTCCTTCTTCTCGTCGTCCTTCTTCTCGTCGTCCTTCTTCTCGTCGCCCTTCTTCTCGTCGCCCTTCTTCTCGTCGCCCTTCTTCTCGTCACCCTTCTTCTCGTCGCCCTTCTTCTCGTCGCCCTTCTTCTCGTCGCCCTTCTTCTCGTCGCCCTTCTTCTCGTCGCTCTTCTTTTCGTCGCTCTTGACGGCGCGAATGTCGATCGTGTGCTTCCCCTTGGTCAGCTTCACTTTGAGCGTTTGGCGATGGACGCCACCGGTGCTATCGCGGAATTTGAAGGTCGTCTTGCCGAGCGATGTCTCGCCATCGAGGAAGGCTTCGAGCGTGACCGTCGAATCTTTTTCAACCGCAGCGGCTTCGACGATCAATCCATAATCGCCGTCGTAGGGCGATTCGAACTCGCCATGAATCTCGCCATCGCCATCGATCGTATGGATTTCAAAGTTGTTCGTCGTGTAGTTGCCTTTGATCTGGACCTTGTCGGATTGCCAGCGGGCGTCGATCTTGGTCAGAGTCCTCGGATCGGTCACAGCGACGGCAGCGACCGTCTCCGCCGCTTCGACATATTTCTCCAACAGCATCGGCGGCAGGGTCAGCACGTCGCCGTTGTTGTCGAAGCCAGCACCCACCTCGTCCGATGGAAACGCGTCGGCGGGACGGATCGTCACGCCAAACAGATCGCGGATCGTGTTGTTGTATTCGTTTCGATTCAGCCGCCGAACGGTCACCTTCCCCGGCTTGGCATCGAGATCGCAATCGTCGCCATAAAGCGTCCCCTCGATCAGCGCCAGCAAAGTCTTTCGCTCTTCGTCGGTGGGCTGGTCGACATCCCCCGGAGGCATCGATCCAAATTCGACCTGCTTGATCGTCTCTTTCCACATGCTCTCCGCAGCGATCAAACTCTCGGCAGCCGCGAAGCCCTCCAGATTGACTTCCGCCTCCTGCGTGTCGTTGCTGTGGCAGTCGAAACAGTACTTCTCCAGCAACGGAACCGCTTGGGCGGGCCAGAGGTCATCGCCGCGGAGCGCAGCGGTGGCCATACCATGAAGGAGCAAAATGCCAAGCAGAAAACGGAACTGTGGGATGCGCACGGTGCAAGCGGGGGGAAGGGTAGGCGGGATATGCACCTGCAGGGAGCAGGCACACTAAATGGGTGGGCTAGCAGTCTAGTCTCTTATTGTACCCGAGCGACTGGCGAATTCCAATCCGAAATTTGTCGGCCGAACTTCGCAGGGGTTGGGATTTGCGGCCGAAGGGGGTTGCGGTAACCTATCTAGCAGGCGAACTCGGATTGCCGAAAATTGCAGTTGGCGCAGAAGCGGTACAGGAGACAGATGGTATGCCGGTAGTCATTCATGATCAGGGTGAACGCCCTCTAGTCGTTCATTCGGAACTTCGCGGCCCCATTCGCCAGTTGAGTTTTTTGCGACGATCGTTGTTGTTTGCCGAGCTATCAATGCTCAGCTACAACGACGAGCGCGAGGCGCGGCAAGCCGCCAACGCTATCGGTTTTTCGATCGTCAAGTTTTTTGACAACGATGGGTCTCAAGCCTACCAATTTGCCAACGATTACGACTGCGTCATCGCTTCGCGGGGAACCGAACCACACGAATGGAACGACATCCAGGCCGATGCCAACGCCGCGACGGTCTTGGCCGAGACTGCCGGCCGCGTCCACCGAGGCTTTAAAAAAGAGGTCGATGACCTGTGGCCGATGCTTGAAACGGTGCTCAAGTCGAACGATCGCCCCCTGTGGTTCTGTGGGCATTCGCTGGGGGGGGCCATGGCGACGATCTGTGCAGGTCGCTGCTTCCTCTCCTACATCGCTAGTAATCCCGAAGAACTCTATACCTTCGGCAGCCCGCGCGTGGGGGACCGCCGGTACGTGAACTACGTCAAACTAACGCATTACCGCTGGGTCAATAACAATGATATCGTCACCCGCGTCCCTCCGACGTGGTTGGGGTATCGCCACCGGGGAAACGAGATCTATCTCGATTACCAAGGTCGCATCCGCAAGCTTGAAGGTTGGTGGCGAACCCAAGATCGTCTGCATGGTTTCCTGCGAGGCCTGCGAAAATTTAACATCGACCATTTCAGCGACCACAGCATCCACCGCTACATCGAAGCGATCTTGCACGCGATGTACGAAGAGGAGGGGATCAGCGAGCCACCCGAACCGGCAAAGCTCTCTCCACCAACCCCTCACCTAGCCGAAGGGCAATCGAACAGGGCGACGCAGCAGTAGCCAGCCCCTGTGGTGCAACGATTCTTCGATTCCTCCCGACCAATGCCTGCAAATTTAAAGCGGGCAATCTAGGTCGCGCCGCGCGAACAGCCAAGTGTTGCCGACGATCGCGATGATTCCAACCGTTCGGCTTGTGGCGGCCGATAACGTGGACTGACGCAAGTCGATCGAGTCACCGCAAGCGTTCTTTTCGCGTCGTGGTGGCGATGGCTTGCGATACACGCTCCACAACTCTGTTGGCAATCCATCGGGACAAAATCGAATGCGTCCATTGCGAGATCTACTGCTTGGCAAGTCGAAAAAATCAAAGCCAAACAAAAAGCGAGTCCGTCGTGGACTACGACTCGAATCGCTGGAAGGTCGCCAATTGATGGCTGCCGATTTCGGCGGTATCACCGGCACCGTCTACAACGACCAGACCAACGATGGATTGACCGCCGACGATGTCGCGCCCCCCACCGTCACATTGCACTTGTTTCGCGATGGCGGCAACGGCACATTCGATTCGGCCGCCGGCGTGGCCGGTGGCGACGATGTGTTAGTGGCAACGCAAACGACCGATGCCAATGGCGAATATGCCTTCAATCGTCTGGTCGAAGGCGACTATTTCGTCGAACAGATTTTACCCGCTGGTTTGATCGCTCAGCCGGGCTCGGACGTTTCCGCAATGACATCGATCAATACGGCGGAAGCATCGGGCGTCGACGCGGGCGTGCAGGTCGACGACTTTTCTGAAGGCAGCCAAAGCTTGCAAGCCGACGCGGTAACAACCAGCGTGGAAAGCTTCTTTTCATCGCCCGCCGGCAGCCAATCGATCCTTGGACGCGAACGCGACCTGATGTTGAACTACACGTCGGGACTGCGAGTGAACTTGGATGTCGACACCACCACTGGCGTCCTAACCTACAGTTCCGCTTCGGGTGCGGTCGGTGGCTACACGGTCGATTACGACGGCATCGATGGCTCTGCAACTCTCGACGCAACCGGGCTCGGTGGAGTCGATCTGACAAACAACGGCAGCGCCGATCAATTGATGTTGATGATGGGAGCCGATATCGCTGGAGTCCCAATCACCATCACGGTCTTTACCGACGCAGGAAACTATTCCACGTTTTCGACGATGGTTCCGGTCACCGCCGGTGGCATCGCATCGGATGAACTGCTGATTCCGATGACCGATTTCGATGCCAATCAGACCGGAACGGGAGCCGATTTCAACAACGTCGGTGCTATCCGCGTCGAGATCAGCGGAGCGGCGGCCTTCGACAGCCAGGTCTCCGTTGTGGGAACCCTTGGCCAAACCAACAAGACTGTCAACTTTGCCTTGTTCGATCCAATCACCCTCGGCAATCAGGTCTGGGAGGATCTGAACAACAACGGCCTCTTCGACTCGACCACCGAATCGGGCATCGAAAATGTTGCCGTGAATCTCTACGAAGATACCGATGGGAATGGCCAATTCACCGCGGGGACCGATACTTTCATCGATTCGACAACCACCGACGCTTCGGGAATCTATACGTTCACCAACTTGTTGCCGGGCGACTACATCGTCCAGCTCCCCGAATCGAACTTCGACACCGGTGGAGTGCTGAACAATTTTGTCTCCAGCACAGGCGTCGCCGATCCGAACAACGACATCGACAACGACGACAATGGTGTGATGCTGGCCGGGCAGGGAATTGTATCGGCCGCGATCACGCTGTTGGCCAATTCCGAACCGACCAACGACGGCGATACCAACAGCGACACCAACCTGTCGCTCGACTTCGGGGTCGTCTCGACACTCGACATTCAGGTCGTCAAATCGCTCAGCACCACAACGCCAACGGCCATTGCCGGCGATCAATTGACCTACGTTTTAACGATCCTCAACAACGGCCCGATCGACGGTACCGGCGTGACCGTCACCGACACCTTGCCGGCGTCGCTATCGATCGTCAGCATGACTTCGAGCCAAGGATCGGTCACGTCCAACGGCAATGCCCTCACCGCCGACTTGGGAAATTTGGCCAGCGGAGCGACGGCGACGATCACGGTCGTGACCACGTTGGCTGCCTCGGCGGCCGGAACGGTTTCCAACACCGCCAACGTGACATCGAACGAGACCGATTCGGATCCCACCAACAACCAATCGACGGTCGTGAATACCATCACGCAGGAGACCGACCTGTCGATCACCAAGACCGACGTCGGCGACCCGACATCGCCCGGTAACACGATCGATTACAATTTGACGGTCACCAACAACGGGCCCTCCAACGCAACCGGCGTCGTCGTGACCGACAACCTGCCGACCGGCGTAACCTTCGTCAGCGGTACCGGATCGCAGGGAACCGTCACGAACAACAACGGTGTGATCACGGCAAACGTGGGGAATCTCGCGTCGGGCAGCACCGCCACGGTAACGATTCGCGTCAGCGTGGCATCGGGCACGACCGGAACGATCTCCAACCAGGCGACCGTGACGGGCAACGAACCCGATCCGGTCACCACCAACAACAGTTCGTCGACCACCACGACGGTTCAACTGGCCAGCCTCAGTGGCTTCACCTATCTCGATGCCGACAACGACGGGGTTTTCGACGCTGGCGAAACGCCGCTCGAAGGAACCACGGTTCAATTGATCGGCACCGATCTGTTGGGAGCCGCGGTCAGCCTGACAACGGTCACCGATGCCACCGGCGCCTACACGTTCGACAACTTGAATCCAGGTACCTACCGCGTCGTCGAAACCCAACCTGCGGGCACCCGCGACGGCATCGATACCGCCGGCACCGGTGCGGACAACAACGGCACCGCGGGCAACGACACGATCGACGGAATCGTCTTGGGAACCGGCGACGCCGCGGTAAACTTCAACTTTGGCGAACAGCTGGAAATGTCCAAACGCCGCTTCCTCGCCTCGTTCGTCAACGGGCAATAGTCGGTTCGGAAGCGACCGGATTCAGCTAACGTGGGGATCGAACGAGCAACTCGACCCCACTGCCGGGAACGGAACTGAAGATGACGCGTCCGTTTTCGATCCGGACGCCGTCGGCGGCGTCTTCGGCCAGCAGCGTCGCTCCGTCGAGATCGGCATAATCCAACAACGGCAGCAGCTGAGCGGCGGCCGAGATCCCGACTGTCGATTCGATCATACAGCCGACCATCGTCTTCATCCCGAGCTGGCGGGCTTGTCGCAACATTCGACTGCCAGGTGTCAGCCCGCCGCACTTGCACAGCTTGATGTTGATGCCATGAAACAATCCTTGGCACTTCTGAACATCCTCCTCCGTTCGACAGCTCTCGTCGGCAATGATCGGCAGCCGGCTGTGCTCGAAGACCTCCAACTGTGCGGCCCGCGGCGCTTCGGCTGGTAACGGTTGCTCGATAAACTCAACTCCCAATTCCGCCAGCGCCAGAGAATTTGCGATCGTCTGTTCGGGCGTCCACGCGCAATTTGCATCGACGCGAATCACCGCTTCGGTCTCCCGACGCAAAGCGCGAACGATCTCCAGATCATGTGGTGTGCCAAGCTTAATCTTGTAGATCGGCCAGTCCGGTTGGTCACGATATTTCCGCACCATCTGATCGATCGAATCGATTCCCAACGTATAGCTGGAATAAATTTCGGCGGGCTCTGACAATCCCAACGTTTCCGTCGTCCGAACGCCATTCAGCTTGCCGTAGAGATCGTAGGCAGCGGCATCGACCGCCGAGAGCGCAAACGTGTCGTCGGGAATCACAACTTGGCAACGCCCAAACAGATCGCTCGGATGGACCGCGTCGCAACCGGCCAGCAGACCCTCGATCCGCTGCAGCGACGCCTCCAATGACTCATACGTATGCCCGTAATATTCATTGCAGGTGACCTCGCCGTAACCGGTGACCTCTCCGCGCGATAGGGCAACGATCAAAGACTGTTGATGACGCATTGTCCCGCGAGCGATCGTAAACGGATCCTTTAAGGGGAGTTCGATCCTGTGCGATTGCAGTTTCACGCTCCGCTCCTTTCTTGTAGTCGCAAAACAGCATCGACCAGCAGGCCAGGGCCGTCGCGGTAGACGTCGCAGACCGGCAAGCCCAATTGCTCCTGGACCTCGCGTTTCTCGATCTCCGCCTGCTCTGCCGTCAGATTCCGCCCGTTCATTGCAACGCCGATCACCTGCGCCGGCGAACGTGCGGAGGCTAACGCTTCGTATAATTCGCGATAGTGTTGCAGCGATTTCAATGCAACATGAGGCATCCCTTTGACATGCGGTCGGCCCGCTTCATAACAAAGAATCAGACCCTGCGGGGCGCATCCGTGCAGCAGGCCGAGAGTGACCGCGGAGAAGGCAGGATGCGTAATGCTTCCCTGTCCTTCGATCAAAAGGATGTCGTGTTCTTCGTTCTGTTGGACCAGGTTTTCGACGGCACCGTTGACAAAATCGGAGACGACACAATCGACCGGTACGCCATTGCCGACGACCATGATCCCGGTCTGACCGGTTGCGAGGAACTTTGCATTCCGCTGACGCTCCTTCAGCCCGCGTTCCAGTTCCAGCATCGTCACCATCTTGCCGACGCTGCAGTCGTGCCCGACGGCGTGGATTCGCAGGCATCCGTCGCGAAACGAGATCCCGCTGGCGGTCTTGCGATGCAGGTTCCGACGAACATCGATCAACCGGCTGCCGCTCTGCTGCGCCGCCTGCCAGAGGTCGTCGTCCTCTACCAAAAATTCATGCAGCCCCGAGATCACATCCAGACCGCGATCCACTCCTTCGCCGATCGTCGTCCGCAGCGACTGTGGCATCGCTCCTCCGGCGGGAGAAATCCCGATGAACATCGCGTCGGGCGATTCGACGTCGGCGATCGATGCGACGATCGGCGTCTCTCCGCCGACACCGTACACCTCCTGCGTTGTCTTGCCGCGATGAGCGGGATCGATCACCGCAACACAATGCTCTCCGCGGTACCGCAACAAACTGATCGTTGTCTTGCAGTTCGACAGCGGCGCGTCGGTCCCCACGGCGATCGCGATCCGTCGATATTGGAGGATCGAATCCAGCCCAGCCACCGCGGACCTGGAGGTTTCAAGAACAGTCGTATTCATGATGTCATCCTGTCGTTTTCAATTTGTTCTGACGTCACGGCAGACCTTGCCGATCACTGATCACACGCCTGACCGCGGCCGTGATCTCCACAGCATCGCCGCCTTTGGAACCGTGACGAACGGCAACAGTCTTGCGGTCTGACGGCGTCCATCCTACCCGCGGCGACTTGCACCACAATCCGAGAAAGCGCAAACTGATATCGAAAATGCGCACGGCGATTCTCTCTCCTTCCGGGACCTATCGATGCCCTCCCGCCACGCTCCCACGCCACCGCCAACGATCCCGCACAACAAACAGATCGCGTTGTTGATCGATCCCGATGACACCTGGGGACGCAGCGTAATCCAGGGAATCGCCTCGGCCGCGCGCAACGTGCTCCCTTGGAATCTGTGGATCGCCCCGCGCGACGATCAAGGGCGGTTGCGCGTACCGCGCAACTGGCGCGGCGATGGCATCATCGCCGCGATCCGCGACGACAAAACCGCCGAACACGTCGACTCGCTAAAGCTACCCACCGTGATTGTCTCTTCGTGGGAGAAGGGCCCGGTGGATTGGCATCGCGTGAACACCGACGATCGGAAGCGAGCCGAGATGGCGTTGGCCCACTTTCGCCAGCGTGGGCTGAGTCACTTTGCCTACTACGGTCCTCCCAGCCAAAGGTATTCGCCCAGTCGTGGCGAGCGGTTCCAAGAGGTCGTCGAGCAGGCGGGATTTTCGTGCGATACGTACCGCAGCCCATCGCGGCGGCGGGACAAGCAATCGCTGCAAGAGCGAACGCTGCATTGGCTGCACCAAGCGGCGCGTCCGCTGGCCGTTTTTGCTGCCGATCCCCATTCGGGAATCGTCCTCTCGGAAGTTTGCAACGCCGTCGGATTTCGCGTCCCCGAAGAGATCGCAATCCTCGTCGGCGATACCGACGACCTGTTGTGCGAGATCTCCGACCCGCCCCTTTCGAGCATCGTGCTGGCTAGCGAGCAGATCGGAATGACAAGCGTCGGCGTCCTGGAAAAGCTGCTGGAGGGAAAGCCGGTCTCGGCGAAGGCTCAGTTTATTCCTCCGCAGCGCGTGATCGAGCGGCAGTCGTCGGAGATGTTAGCGGTCGAGGACCCGTTGTTTGTCGACGCCCTCCGCTTCATCCGAGAACAAGCGCACACCGGGATCCAAGTTGGCGACGTGTTGCGCGTCGTCCCGATCTCGCGCCGCTCGTTGGAACAGCGGTTCAAGCAACTGCTCAACTGCACCCCAGCCGACGAGCTCCGCCGGATCAAGTTGGAACGCGTCAAACAGTTGCTGATCTCCACCGAAAACACCGTCGAACAGATCGCTGAGGGCTCCGGATTCTGTGGCCCCGCACAGCTCTGCTTCACGTTCAAGCGACACGTGGGGCTGACGCCGATCGCGTTTCGTTTGAGCAGTCGGCGCGGGATCGCTCCCTGACGGAAGTCACCCGCGCGGCCCTGCGACGGGCGAGTCGATCTACTTCGTCACCGGCACAAACTGCACCGAATCAGCGATCACATAACCGTTGGATCCCTGGGTGCCGATCTCGACGGTCGCAGAGCTACCGAAGTCAAAGGCACCGATCTTCGTGAACAGTCCGTCGATCTCAGGAGTCTTGCGTTGGTTGATCGAGTGCGTCGATTCACCTTCGGCGTGGACGACCTTCACGGGAACCATCGTCGAGCGATTGTTGTTTGCCGGATAAGAAACACGCACCTCGTAGCGGCCCGGTTTTAGTTCGGTTTCAAAACGGGCCAACCGCTCTCCCTGTTGCTCGTTCTGGTTGTGAACGTATCCGCTGTCGACAAACTTCTGGTTCGTCGCCGAATGGCTCCAACTGCCGACCAACTTGGCCGCGTTATCGTCAACCACGACGCCTGGCAACTTACGCGACGAAACCCGATGGGGATCGTCCATCAAAAGGACTTGCCCATCGTCGACCAAACGCTGTTGCAGCAATTGATACGGAACATCTTGGACTGCTTCGTTGCGTTCCAACGCGATCGATGCCGCCGTCGCCGCCGATTGGCCCAAGATCATGAAGACAGGTTCCATGCGAATCGAACCAAACGCGATGTGGCTGGACGAGACACAGACCGGGACCAACAGGTTTTCGCACTGCGATTTCTTGGGAACGATCGCGCCATAAGCGATCTCATAAGGACGCGGCAAATGGACGCCGATGTCCCCTTCGTTTTGCACCTGACCGTCGGCCGTAACGTACCGGCGGACGTTGTGCGAATCGAGCGTGTACGACCCCATCCCGACCGAATCGGGGGTCTCCTTGCGATCCAAACAATCGTGTTCGGTCATCACGTATTCGCCGATCATCCGACGCGCTTCACGAATATACAACTGATGTGGCCACCCGCCATTGTCCAGGAATTCATCCTTCGGCAGTCCCCACTTGGACATCGCCTCGCGAACATCCGCAGGGACCTTAGGGTCGTTGGCCATGAAATACATCAGCCCCTGTTGATAGACCCTATGCTCATCGATGATCTCTTGACGACGTTCGTAATCGGCATCGGGATAATCGTAGTTCATGCCGATGTTATCGGTGCTGAAGGGACCGTGGTTGTTGGTGTCGGTCTTATGATTCGGCATCGGATCGAACTTGCGAAACATCTCCCGCCAGCCGGAATCGAAGACGCGGACCAACAACTGATACCTCGCCCGGTCGTAACCCTCGGGCTTCGGAAACGGAATCCGATTCTCGGGCACGTCGGTCAAACACATGCGGAAACAATACGCCTGCACGCGATGATCCCCTTCGCCGCGAGTGCCTGGCGGTTCGTCGCTGATCCCCGGCAACAATTTGCCCCCGGTATCGCCCGCTTTGATATAGGGATCGATAGGTTCCTTGAACCAATGCGCATGATGCAACACGCCGACCTGATTGCCGTTCCAAGTCTCGTCGTACACCGAATTCGCTTCGCGGCCGACGTGGTAGTCGACGCCGGCGGCGGCCATCAAATCGCCTTCGTAAGTCACGTCGACAAACATCTTGCCGTGAAAAACATCGCCAGCGAGGGTCCGAATCGATTTGATCCGCCCCTCTTTTTTGACCACACCGCCATCGCGATCGAGCCATTGATCGCGGTAGACGGGAATCTTCTCTTCCGCGACCCAGTTGTCGTAGATCTGTTCCGCCACATGCGGCTCGAAGACCCACATCCGCGCCTCATCCCCATCGCCGCCAAGCCCGCTCTGATTGCGATTGCCAAACTTCGACTGCTCTTCCCAATTCCAAGCCTCAGGATTTTGGTAGTGCTTCCAAACGCGATGATAAAACTCGCCGCTCAATCCACCGATCGCGGCTTTGTTTCCCGAATCGGTCCACCCCAGCCCGCCTGCGGTCAGCCCGCCGAGGTGCTTGTCGGGACTGACGATCACCACCGAACGCCCCATCTGTTTGGCTTGAACCGCCGTGGTCACCGCGGCGCTGGTGCCGCCATAGATCACGATGTCGTGATGGTATTCTTTGGCAAAGGCGTGGGAAAATGAGAGGCTTAGCAGCGCAGCGGTTGTGCAGAATAGGGACTTGATTTGCATGAGGGGGAGGATCTGCAAAAGGCGTTAAGAAAGCGGATGCAACGGCGGGCAATGAAACGCACGGACGAGAGACATTCTGGTCGCTCCGCTGCCAACAAGCAAGCTTTGCAGCGAAACGGTCCATAGGACAGAATTTACCAAACACCTCTGAAGCGGCTGGATGCATCGGAGAAGTTCGACCGGTCGCTTTGGTGCAATGATCGTAGCATCAATCGGGGTCGCCACACCGCTTCGAGAATGATTCCGCAGAGCGAAAAGAACGATGAATCAGTGGCTGCGGGATGGGCCCGAACTCGATACTCGACCAAAATCCACGTGCCTTGCGATGGCGACGAAACGTTGCTCGGAATCGCGGCGACTGACGGTTAACGTCATCAGTCGACGGACCTTGAGAATCTCATCGCAAACTGTGAACCGAGGCTTCATCGCGACGACAGTCGCCTGAGGTGATAACAGGAGACAAGCGATACGGCAGTAACGCGATCCGCCAGCTATTCGGCGACCGTCAGATCGATCCGGTCATCGGATCAAAGACTTAAGAATCACGCGATGCGAACTTTGATCGCAATACTTACCGCCGACGCAAGAGTTACGAACGACCGATCGGCTGGCTCAAAACATCTCGCCGAGTGGCCACGCGATAAGACAAACTTGCCTGTCCCTACCTTCGTTTTCGTTCAACTCGCCGCCAGGCGGCGAGTGCTCAAACTGCTTTAGAAGAAAACAGAGCCTAGAGTTTTTCGGCCATTTCCTGAGCTTTTGCCTTAATGGCTGCCGCGTCCGAGAGGGCGCTTAACTGCTCAAAATCGGCCAACAGCTCTTGAGTCTTCTCTGGTGGATAGTTCTCGCCAAGTCCCTCCAGCTCCCCTAGGAGCTGGGCCTTCTGATCGGAGAGCTTGCCCGTGGCCGCAATTTTTTCCAAAGTAACCTTCGCGTCGAGCGGGGGCTGCTGGACCGCCTGTCCCGTTTCGCGAACCTCGCCACAGCCAATGACCGCAGTCAAGAACAGCATCACACATACGAACCGCACTACCGACGTCATACTTTATCCCTCTGGAAAGAAAACCCGTTAAGCTTGAATTGGTGAACTACGATGCTCACGGAACCGAGACGACTTCCCCGCCGTTCCTGCTACCCAAGCCGTGGTAGACTTGCAGATCAGTGGTTTCGGCGATCATACGCACCGATGCATCCGCCAAGGCGAAGTTAACGCCGCCGGGGTGACGACTGCGGGCTGGATAAACGCCTTGGCTACTGCCGACCGCAGAATTCACCGTGCAAGCGGGGTACTTCCAGTTTGGCGGCGCAAGGGTGTTAAAGACGGTGTACGTGAAAATGCCCCGGTTGTAGCGCATGCCCGAGATGCTGCGGTGCGAGAGAGAACCAGAACTGCCACCGGCATCGCAGGCCGCCCCGGCGGTTTCAACCTGGGACTGCGTAATCGGTCCTTGCTGTGTCGAGTCGTTAATCCCGCTCCACGCCAGGCCAGCTACGGTATCCGTCTCGGCGCGATAGGTCCCATCGTCATAGTCGCCGGTCAAATGCTCTCCGAGCATGATCGTATTCGAGGTGCCATCGATAATGTGCGCCATATTCGTTGCCGCAGATGCCTGGAAGACGCCATTGTGCCGAGACGTAGAAACGTCCCACCCAAGGTTGGAACCCGCCGAGACCGGATAGTTACAGTTGCCTTTATAACTATCACTCGGGAAAGGCATATCCGAGGGGCAGACAAAGGCGGTGTTGCGAAAGACTCTAACCTCGTTATCCCCACCAGGTGAAGCATAGAAATCGTTCGAATTCTCCTTAATCGTGTCGTAAAGCGCTGTTTGCTCGATGAAAGGAAGGAGCTTGATTTGTACGGAATAATTGTAATCGCTATTGGTGGTACGCGAACCTGGGATTTGAGCGTAGCGAGGGAAGGTCAGATAGGTATCGTGGTAATTATGCAAGGCCAATGCAAGCTGTTTCAAGTTGTTCGTGCATTGCATACGGCGAGCTGCCTCGCGCGCCGCTTGAACCGCCGGCAGCAATAATCCAACCAGAATACCAATGATCGCGATAACGACGAGCAACTCGACAAGCGTAAAGCCCTTTCGAGAAGAACCTGGAAACCTTTTAGAACATTTCATACCGATTTACTTTCCCAGAAAATGTACTGATAGCAGCTGGGACAGGCTCAGCTGCTAACTATTTAGTTATTACTTCTATCGAGTCTTCAAAAGACTCTGCCGTCCTTACATCTAATTGTCCGACATCTTACCGTAGTGCATTTCGCAGGGATTGTCAACCATTTAGGGTGGATAATACGCCCAGGAGAACCGACAAAACCACTCTTATGGCAGCAAAAAAGGCTTTCTACGAAGAACGACTGCCTACCGACATCTTTCTTCCTTTGGGAGGGGGTGTACGGCTGCCATAGCAACCTTGCCTCAGGGCTACGTCGAGGGCAGACATTGTGATGGGTGGGCGTTGAGGTGAGGCTGCTCAATCTTTGCAGCGTCTTGACGCCATTGCGTCGACTCCCTGTACCGACGTTCCGCTTGCCGGATGAGGTTCTAAACACTGTCGACGCTTGGCAGACCAAACCGCGGTCCCAATTCACGTAGTGTGGTCGGTGAGCATCGCCAGCAAGGCCAAAGCTGCCGCTGCGAATCCTATTACCTACCCCCTAGCCTCATAACAGTGGACCAGAGATTGGCCCCAGCGTGCGGATACACAAGACAGACAAACCGCTAACGCGTGCCGCCTGATACGTCCAACTGAACCTCACGAAACGGCTCGGGGCCACGCCGATTTCTTCTCGTGTCAGCCACGTCAAATGCTATTGGGTCGCGGCGCGAAAGACATCCATCAAGTTGCCCGGCTTCGATTTTACCGCTGGAAGCGCGACCGGCTTGCTGGTGGCGGGTGCACTCGGTACCGGCTGGGTGAAGACAGCGTGAGCGGGCCCGCCGGGGGCGATCGGTGGAGCCATCGAATACGGTGCCCCAGGTGGAATCGTGGTTGCCGTCGACGCAAAAGCTGTTGCCGGCACGACGCGGCTCTCGGGATATTCAGGCCGTTGATTGGCGGGCGCCGCGAGATTTGGAGAACAGCACTCACAATGGTTCAACGCGACGGTCGCCTGCTCGCGAACCGCAGGTACCAGCTCTCCCGGGTTTCCGTCGACGTCGGTCCCCGCGATACAGACCTGCAGCGCTTTGATCAGTGGCGGCGTGCAGACCGGTAGCGTTGCGATCGTCTTGGCCGCTTCCAATCGAACGCAGACCGAAGAGTCGGCGCGGAGCGCGGAGATCAGCGTCGCTTCGGCTTCCGGATAATAACGGACATCGAGTCCCTGCAGTTGAGCGACGGCAGCCTGCCGCTGCGGAGCTTGCATTTCAACCGCCTTGACCTGCGCGGCGGTTCCCTCGGGACCGGGCTGTTCCTGTTCACCGGGCAGCGGCATCTTTTCGCCGGGAATCATCCCACCGGTGAGCGCACTCAGCGGCCTCAGCAATCCGTCCAACAACTGGCAGACAGGTGAAGCTCGCAGATGGGCGCAGACGCCGCGGCGAGCCGACGCCATCGACTCGATCATCGTCGGCTTCGGCGGATAGGACTGGACCACCAAGCCGGAAAGGCTGATCGGCTCCGGTTCGGCTGAAGCTGGCAAAGTTTGCTGGGCGGAGACCGATGCCTCAGGCAACCCCAATGCGAAGGAAAGCATCAGCGTGGCGGCGGTTCGAAGGGCCAGTCGCATCCCAATCCCCAAAACGGAAACAAGTTCAAAGCAGGAGGTGCATTGATAGCGGCAAACACCGCCGATCGCACCCGATGGAAGCACTGTTAACGATTCCGACGACGACGCGTCAAGGTCGCTCACAAACTGGAAAATAGAGGCCGATCGGCCTTGAGTTGCTGCCCCGATCTAACCTACAACCCCCCCGCCAGATCGAGCGATCGAGCACACTGGTCGCTGACCGTCGAGGTCAATGAAACGCTCGTGGGTTGCTAACCGAAGACATATAAACCGGATGCCGTCATCGTCACTCTGCCGATCCACGATCCTGCCGCTGATGTGGTTGTTGGGGATCGTTGCAGTCGGACAAGAACCGCTGATCCTACAGCAACCTAGCGGCGCCGGCGCGGCGGGGACTCCGCAATTGCTCCCCTCGCCAAGCACTACGCTGCAACAGCCCGAATACCCCGCCGGCACGGTCGGCGAACCGATCGTGTTGTCCGACCAACCCCTGACCGACATCGGATACTGTGACTCGGGATACTGCGGTTCCTGCAGCGACGACGGCTCGTGCGTCTCCTGCGGCACCAACAACTCACACAACGACACATTCAGCGGACGACTGTACTCCGCCTTCTCGGCGGCACTGTGCGATGGCGATCCGTGTTACATGCCCGAATGGCACCTGTTGGAATCCGCTTCGTTCTGGGTCGATTCGGCTCGTACGCAGAACCGTACACGCGTCCGCTGGGATTATGGCATCGACACGATCCTGCCCGATCGCAGCGAATATTTCATGGCCAAGATCGGTGGCAAAGGCCCCGCGCCGCAAACCGGATCGGCGGGCATCAACCGACTCGACTACCACGAGATGAGTCTATATGCCGAGACCGCGCGGGGAAAGTTTTCGATGTTCACGGTCACGCCCTATCGATCGCTGTACATGGAACAGGCCGGGCACGGCGCGGGATTTGGCGACATCCAAATCGGCACCAAAAGCATGCTGCACGACACGCGGATGCTGCAAGTGACGCTACAAACGACGACGTCGATCCCTACCGGGCGAGCAAGAAATGGAGTCGGCACGGGGCACGTATCGCTGGAACCGGCGCTGCTGATGGGCCTGGCGTTAACCGATCGCGACTTCCTGCAGGCGCAGGCCGCCGAATGGATCCCACTGGGCGGCGACTCCCAGTACGCCGGGGCTCTGCTGCGGTGGGGCGTCGCGTGGAACCGGATCGTCTGGCAGCGCGACGCAAAAAACATGATGACCGCCAACTTCGACTTCGTCGGCTGGTCGTTCCAAGACGGTGCCTACACCGATCCGATCCTCGGCACCCAATCGTCGAGCAATGAAACCTACCTCTACGTTGGCCCCGGCACACGGTTCCTGTTCTGCGGGAAGTTTGAATTCGGCATCGGCGGACTTTACGCGCTGTCGGAACAACACTTCGCCGAACACCTGATGCGAACCGAACTGACGATGCGATACTAACGCTTCGTCGGGCTATGTTCCACGCAGCGGTTCGGGAACAGTCGTCTTCGCGATGAAGGCCGCCAAGCGAAGCAAAGGGCTAGATAAAGTCTTCGCGTTTGGGACGGCCAGCGAGCAGCCGACGCAGCGCGGTCCGCAGCTCCAAAACCTTCAACGGCATCGACAACAAGACGCGATGCGGCCCCATCTTGGCCTGGCGAATCAAGTTCTGTTGCGATTGATCGGCTAACAGAACCGCAGGGATATCCGCGGTATGTTCCTCGCTTGCGAACCGATTAAACGCTTCCAACGCCAACGATCCCAATTCCGAAGCGGAGAAGATCACGCAATCCGCGGGCGGATCATCGCCGGGAACAAACCGCCCCAAAGCGCGAACGGGATCGGAGATCACAAGCACGCGGTAGCCACGTTTTTTCAACCGATCGCGGACGACATCTTGAAGCGACGCCTTCGATTCGACCAGCATCACAAACCGACCTTCGCCTTCGTTGGTTGGCATTTCGCCCGACGCAACCTTCGCCGCGACGGCGGGACCTCCCTCGCGGATCTGCTTCATCCGCACCAACGCCTGCTTCCCTTCCAACTGCAGCGCCGCTGCGCTTTGCAGTCGTTTTTCAGGATCGAACTCCAACGCCTTGGCGACGACTTGGATCGCTGGCACCGGAAGCGTGGGATCGATCTGTCCGATCGGTTTAATATCTTGGAACCGCCCGACATTTAGGCGTTTCATCCGCTCCCGAGTCTCGGTCAACGGCGGTTCGCCACAGAGCATCGTGTACAACATCGCCCCGGCGAAAAAGACGTCGCTGCGAGGATCGTCCTTGCGGACGTTGGTGCCGCGTTCCAGAGCGGCATAATCGATCGCCCGCGCGTTGGGACAATCGGCGACCTTTTCCGGGTTCTCGCGGTCGGCCAACGCCGCCAACCCAAAATCGACAAGCTTGGCTCTACCCTCCGAAGAGACGAGAACGTTCGACAATTTCAAGTCGCGATGCGAAATCCCCAGCGAAGCCGCATACGACAGCCCCGATGCGATATCGACCAACAACTTCATCGCGATCTCGGGCTGCAGCTTGCCGCGGATCCGGACCAGATCGCGAAGCGTCTCCCCCTCGACAAACTCCATCACCATGAAGGGGTTCTTCACGTTGGGATCGACTTCGTAGATCGAAACGATGTTGGGGTGACGCAAACGCAGCCCCATCCTTCCCTCGCGAAGAAACTGCTCCATCTGAGCCACTTCGTCGCGGTACCGCTTCCGCAGCACCTTCAAGGCCACAACCTGATTCGTCTCGCAATGGGTGGCGCGATAGACGCGGGCAAACGTTCCCGCACCGATCAGATACAGCACCTTATATTTGCCGTAGAAGTAGCCCGACCGCTCCCCTTTGCGGAGCTTGTCGAGTTGCAAGTTGGTCAGCAACCCCTTGCCGTGCAAGATCTTGATGAAGTCATGGATCGTCGATTCACCGGTCCCGACCTCCGAACGCGCCGCCTCTACTTCGGCCATCGGCGCCAGCCCGAGGTCGACGATTCGTGATGCGAGTTGTTCCGGGGTGAATTCAATCATTTTCGTGTCGCGTCGCATTCCTGCGATTTGGGAATCTCATCAATCCTGCCAGGGAGCCGACCGAACGCGTGCGGCGTTGGGTTCTCGAACGTTGTCGGTACGACCTATTCGTGGTCGCCGTTGTTTGTCCCTTCGATCTGGTCTCGCAGCGTGTCGCGTTCGCGACGAGTCGCTTCCAAATCGAAGACCAAATATTTCATATCCAACCGCAATTGAGCCAACGCTTCTTGGACCAAGTTCAAGATCCGACGACGACGCGAACTGCACTCGACGACGCGAAGCAGCGATGGAGCAAGCGTTTCACGATGCTCTTGGGGCAGAGTATCGAACGCTTGGATCAGCTCTTGAATCTCGATCGGGGTGTCTTCGCTGGTCTGTGGTGCGGTAAATGCCATCGGCTAGAACTCCAGTAAAAAGAAAAGGTTGTCGTGTGAGTGCAAATTGTGGTAGAGCAGTCTCAGTGCCAAACTTTGGCCAGCACCGTGTTTCGATCCGCAACTCCTTTGCAGACAACTCTTTACAGCGAATCAGCTTCCGAGAGGGGGCGCTGCCTGGGTTGCAAAAACGCAACACGCCAGACTGCCTTTTTTAACGCAAGCCGTTGTTTTCAAACGACTTACGACATTGAACCCACGCGTCCCCATGGCGATGCCTTAAATCAACAGATGAAGCGACAGCCCCACCCGATTGGCATCCGCAGGCCAAGTGCTTCCCGCACTTCCGCTGATAACCATCTTCCGCAACGGGAGCAGGGTGGTCAACATTTAGTCTGGGTAACCTTAGCGATTGCGGTAATTTCTCCGCTGTTTTTCCCAAAATATTCTCGCGCCCAGATCCAGGACTCATTCGATGGCGGAGCGCCGGTTTGGCAGCTCGACCGCGAGGACTGTGGGGCACAGATCATCACCCATCAACGGATCTCTTCGGGAGGCCGCGATGCCGGACCGTGCGAATCGATCTCGTTGCAAACCGGCCCCGGCACGCGAGCGGAATTCATCTACCGGATCGTGCCGACCGAGGTCATCGACGAACTGGTGGGATCGCTCTGGTTCTGGGCTCAACGACCGGGAGCTCGGATGTCGCTGCGCGTCCGCTTTCCCTTTGCCCTCGACCCGCGAACCGGCCAACCGGCGATCGCGCGAATCGGAAACGCGACCTACTCCCAACCGGGACAATGGCAACAGCTCTCGCTGACCAACGCCCAACAACAACTGGTCGTTCAACAGGCGGTGCTACGCAACGCGTTGGGCCGCGAAGTCGATCTGCGACAGCCCTACATCGACGCGGTCACGATCAACGCGTACGCCGGCCCCGGCACCGAAAACATCCGCATCGACGATCTCCGCATCGATCGCGCGTTGCCCGTCCAATTGAACCGTCTGGAAAACCGCAGCTCTCCAACCGACGCGACCGACGTCGCAACGCGAGCCGCGTTCCCCGTTGGCGTCGTCAAACGGTTCCTCGAATACAACGGGGAAGCGCTCCCCTGGCTGAAGGCCAACGGATTTACCGGCATCTTGATGCAACACGTTCCCGATGCGGCGATCTTGCGCGAAGCGAATCAAGCGGGGATCGAGATCATCGCCCCCTACGCCACCGTGGAACGCAAGGACCTCACGAATCTGTTGGCCCCCGTGATCGCTTGGAATCTGGGGGACGCGCTTTTGGAAAAAGATGTCCCGCGAAGTGTCGATATCGCAGGTCGTTTGCGACGTCTGCCCGGCGTGTTGCGTCGCGAATTGGTCGCGTTCCCGATCGAATCGCATCGCCAATATCGTTCGGTCAGCGATTGTTTGGCAATCGATCTGCCGCCGCCGGTCCGTGGGCTGAAGCCAGCGGAGGAATCGGCGTGGCAAGCCGAAGCGATCCGCAGCACCGGACACGCCCCACGATTCTTGACCGCAATCGCCAGTGGGCCCAGTCGAGCGTTGCGCGAACAGATCGACGGCCTGGCCCGTTGCACCGACACCACGCCGATCGACGATTACGGCTGGCACGCGACTTGGCTGCAGACGATGCGTGCGTTGGAAACGTCGCCATGTGGAATCGTCTTTCGATCCAGCGGTGCATTGGACAGCGGCCGCGCCGAAGATTTCCAACGCGCCAGCGTGCTGCGGTTGATCAATCGATTCATCACCCTGACCCAGACGATCGTATCGACCGGAGCAGCGACCACCGAACTGAAATGTTACGACGCCGACTATCGGGCGCGTCATATCCGCAACGGCAATCTCGGCTTGATCATCGCCACGTCGACCAGCAGCGTCGGCACCATGCCTCACGCCGGCAACGGTAAGGTCTTGCGAATCGCAATCCCTCCAGCGCTCCGCGGCCAACAGATCTTTCGGTTCAGCGGGATGCAGTTGGAACGGATGAAGCTCGACGCGACGCCCGGCGGATCGACCGTCGACGTCGTCGCTCCCGATTTTGTAGAGCTGTTTATCGTCTCGAACGACCCGGCAGCGACCGCCCGCTTCGATCGCGGGCTGCATCAAACGTCCAGCCAAATCGGCTTCGATCGCTGGCAATTGGTTCGCGAATCGCTGAAACGAACCACCCGCGACTGGGATTCGATGCGGCAACTCGGGCTCTCGACGCCCACCGATTCGGCCTACACCATTTTGCAGCAAGCCAATCGAGCCCTCGATGAATCGGCGCGGGTCCACCAATCGGGCGACGTTGCATCGGCCTACCGCCTGCTCCGTCGCGCCGACGCCTGGGACGTCCAAGCGACCAGCCAATTGATCGACGCGTTGGCTTTTGATCAAGACCGGATCGTCAGCCACCCCGCACTACACGCCCCAAATTCGGCAGGCCTATATGTCGGCATGTTACCGCGATTCGATAAGGGGAACTGGAAACAGGACCCAACAGTTTTGAACCCGTTCGAAAATCCACAGCTCTGGGAACGCTCGGGCTGGACTCACGATCGTCGCCGCGAAGATCTGGCTCGATCGGACGTCCAAATCGTGGAACAGGCAGGCAACGCATTGACAGCGCTCTCGCTGTCGACGCAAAGTCTCAGCGGCCAACCGCTGCCGGGCGGGTATGCCGGCACGATGTTGCGCGGCCGCAGCCAATCGATTCGCTGCCAGCAAGGCGATTGCCTGCGAATCGACGCCCGGATTCGAATCCGCAGCGCGGGGCCGATGCGGCCGCACCGCGGCGCCCTGATCTACGATTCGTATGCCGGTTCGGAACTCGGCCTATTCGTCCGCCCCGACAACAAATGGCACAACATTCGACTCTACCGGGTCGCGACGAACAACCAACCGCTGCAAACAACTTTCGAATTGATCGGCGAAGGCGAACTGCAGTTGGAACAGTTCTCCGTCTCCAAGTGGGTACCCAAATCGGCCCCCCTGCCGATTCGTCCGTTGATCGGCACCCGCCCCGACGCGATCATCAATGAACCGGTTCGCTAACCGGCTCGCCTTTACATCGTCGGTACGCTCTCTGCCCCCAGCACCGGTGTCGGCACATCCGCTAGACAAAGCAGAACCGTTGCGATCGCGCAACTCGGTTCAAGCGTCACGGACAACCTAATTCCGGCATCTTTTCAGAACGTCTGCAGCGCACGCCGATAACCCATGTGTAAGGCGAATTCAAACAATGCTTTTGCTCTACGGCTTTCCATCACGCGACCTCCCAATCCGCGACGGAACGGCCTTTGTTTCCTCCCAATTGTGCAGAAGGCAATCCCATGGTCGAAGAACTAGTGGCTGTTGATCCAGGTCTTGAAGATATCAAAGCGGCGCGTTCACGAACGACGACACGGGTCAAAGATCCCGCCGTTCAATCGCCCCTGGAAACCTATCTTCGCGAGATCAATGAGACCGCACTGCTGTCGGCTGAAGAAGAACAGCAACTCGCCGGCGGGATCGCTCAAGGCGACGTGATGGCCCGCGACCGAATGGTCCGTGCCAACCTGCGATTGGTCGTCAACATCGCTCGCGGCTACACCGGCAAAGGCCTCGGATTGCAAGATCTGATCGAAGAGGGAAACCTGGGGCTGTTGCGAGCTGTCGAAGGTTTCGACCCCGCCGTCGGAACGCGGTTCAGCACCTACGCCAGCTATTGGATCAAACAATCGATCAAACGCGCTCTGATCAACAGCGCCAAGACGATTCGGATCCCCGCCTACATGGTTGAATTGCTCAGCAAATGGCGTCGGGCAACGGCGCGGCTGACCGAAGAACTCGGCCGCACCCCGACCAACGAAGAGGTCGCTCGCGTGCTGGGCCTTCCGAAGAAGAAGCTGCCGATCATCAAAAAAGCGATCCGCATCAACAACAGCACGCCGCAGAGCGATCAATCCGAATCGGGATGGTCGCTGGGCGAGATGGTGATGGATGAGAAGCAGAAGAGCCCCGACGACGCGATGCAAGATGACGACATCATGCACCATGCGATGCAGATGCTCGGCCGCCTGGAATCGCGTGAAGCGACCGTGATCAAGATGCGATTTGGACTCGACGGCAGCGAACCCCACACGCTGAAAGAAATCGGTGCCGAACTGGGACTGACCCGCGAACGCGTCCGTCAAATCGAAACCGAAGCGCTCAACCGCATGGCCGATGCCCTCAAAGACCCCAAAGAACGTATCGGCCTGGCATAAGTAGAACGCGCCCGAAGCCCCACTTGGATCAAGCGCGTAAAGGATCCGAAAGAACGCATCGGACTGGCATAACGACGCACGCGCTCGATGCCCCGTTTGGACCAAGCGAGAAAAGGCTCCGATAGAGCGCATCGAGTTGGCACAATCCGAGCGCGATCGATACTTACGCCTTCACGATAAAGTTCCGCAGGAAATCATGGCTCTGCCGCAGGGCAGCTTTCCGCGATTCCAACGTCCCTTCGTACGCTCGATCTTCGACCTCCACGCAGACCGGGCCGGCATAACCACTGTCCCCCAAGACCGACAGAAAACGCCCCCAATCGATCTCGCCAAGCCCCGGCAGTTTGGGACAGTGGTATTCCAGCGGATTGGCCATGATGCCAACTTGGTTCAAGCGATGCCGATCGACGCGGACATCCTTGGCGTGCGCGTGGAAGATCCGATCGGCAAAGTCCCACACCGGTTGGATGTGATCGATCTGTTGCCAGACCAAGTGCGAGGGATCGAAGTTCAAACCGAAGTGATCGCTCGGGATCGCATCGAACATCCGTCGCCAGATCGCCGGCGTCGTCGCTAGGTTCTTGCCGCCCGGCCATTCGTCGTCGGTGAAGAACATCGGACAGTTTTCGATCCCGATCCGCACCCCGTGCTGTTCAGCCGCCGCGATGATCGGTCGCCAGGTTTCCAAGAACCGCGGCCAGTTGGCGTCGACCGATTTGGTCCAGTCGCGGCCGACGAAGGTGTTCAATTGCGGGATGCTCAACTGCTGGCAAGCTTTGATGAGCGCGTGCAGATGTTCGACCGCTGCCGCCGCTTCGTCCAGATCGCCAGCCAACGGATTCGGATAATAACCGAGTCCCGAGATCGCTACGCCATGCTTTTGCGTGAGGGCCCCGATCGCGTCGACCTCCGCCGGCCCCAGCGCCGCGGTATCGATATGCGTGATCCCGGCATACCGCCGCTCCGCCTTCCCCTGCGGCCAACACATCACCTCGACACAGTCGTAACCGATCTCCGCGGCAACGGCCAACACTTCGTCCAAGGACAACTCGGGCAAAATCGCACTCACAAAACCTAATTGCAACACAGCGGTCAAACTCCTTCAAATCGGTTCTAGCGGTGACAGATGCCCGCGGCGATGCGGCTGCGGCGACCGCGTCGGCTGCCAGCCGGAAGACACAGGTTCCCGAGGCATCTGCGGATCCCCGAGCGGGACGCAGCGAAAACGCTGGATTATACGGGCTGATTCGCGCTGTCGGAACCATCGACGGGGCATCGGATCGGGGCCCGCACCATTGCCCAATACAGCCTCGCCCGGTAGATTCGCTGCATATCTTCAATTAAAGCATTTACTTAAATTGAGATCGCCAGGTTAAGTCTCCTTCCCCCATATAAAAAACATTCCATACGCTGATGTCTACGACCAACTCCGAAACAAACTCCGCGGATCCTTACTTTCAGTCGCTGTTTGCCGAACGGATTGGTGGCAGCGGCTACGGCAAAGGGACGGCGATCTACAAATTCGAAAAGATCAAGCGCGCCAAGCGGAAAGCGTTGGCCGATTTCCCCGATCGCCAGCTGATCGATTTCGGCATCGGTGAAAACGATGGCGTCGCCGACGCGAAGGTCCGCGAGCGGATGGCGGTCGAGATCAACCAGCCCGAAAATCGCGGCTACGCCGACAACGGCATCGGCGATTTCCAGCAGGCTGTCGCTCGGTTCATGCAGCGGAACTTCAACGTCACGCTCGACCCCGCGACCGAAATCAACCACTGCATCGGCAGCAAGACCGCGCTGTCGATGTTGCCCGCCTGCTTCATCAACCCCGGCGACATCACGCTGATGACCGCACCGGGATATCCCGTCGCGGGAACTCACACGACCTATTATGGCGGCACCGTCCATAAGCTTCCGCTGTTGGCCGAAAACAACTTCCTGCCCGATCTCGATTCGATCACCGACGAGATCTGGGAACGCGTCAAGATCCTGGTCCTGAACTACCCGAACAGCCCGACCGGCCGCTTGTGCCCGCCGGAGTTCTTCGAGAAGGTCGTCAAGCTGGCCAAGGAGAAGAAGTTCATCGTCGTGCAAGACGCGGCGCACATCATGTTGACCTTCGATGGACGGCCGACAAGTTTCCTGGAGACTCCCGGCGCGAAGGATGTCGGCGTCGAAGTCCATTCGCTCAGCAAAGGCTTCGACATGATCGGCTGGCGTTTGGGCTGGGTCTGCGGCAACCCAACTCTGGTCCGCGCCTTCTCCGACGTCAAAGACAACTGCGACAGCGGACAATTCATCGCGATCCAAAAGGCAGCGGTGACAGCGCTCGACGACGAATCGATCCCGCAACGCGTGAACGCCAAGTATCGTCGTCGCCTGGAAAAGTTGGTCACGATGCTGAACGAATGCGGATTCGATTGCCAGATGCCCGGCGGCAGCTACTTCCTGTATACGAAAGCCCCCGTGGCATCGGCCGACGGCGGCAGCTTCGATTCGGGCGAAGCGGCCAGCCAATATCTGATCACGCAGCACTCGATGGTCACCGTTCCCTGGGACGACGCCGGACCTTACATCCGTTTCAGCGTCACCTACGAAGCGGCTGACGAAGCGGCCGAAGATGCGTTGATGGCTGAATCGAAGAAGCGTCTGATGTCGGCCGGCCTGACCTTCTAAGCAGCAAGCAAGGAGTTTTCTAGTTTAACCGCGCGGGCATCGCCCCGCGTTTTGAGGGCCGCGCAGCCCGATGGGCTCGCGGTTAAACGAAAAAAATACAATGCGATCTGCTTAGGTTCAGCCGCCAAGCATCCCGTAGCGGAAGTCGACGCGACTTTCACCTCCGCTACGCCCAAAACTTAAAAACTTGAAGAGAGCTACGATGGCAGATCCTTCGCCAACCGTCGGCGTGATCATGGGCAGCAAGTCCGATTGGGAAACGATGCGGCACGCCGACGCGATGTTGTCCGCGCTGCTGATCCCACACGAATGCAAAGTCGTTTCGGCCCACCGGACTCCGCAACGGATGTTCGAATACGCCCAAACGGCAGCCGATCGCGGGATCCAAGTGATCATCGCCGGTGCCGGCGGGGCGGCGCATCTGCCCGGCATGGTCGCTTCCGAAACGCTGCTGCCCGTGCTGGGCGTGCCGGTTCAGAGCCGCGCGTTGCAGGGACTCGATTCGCTGCTTTCGATCGTTCAGATGCCCGGCGGCGTTCCCGTCGGGACGCTTTCGATCGGGACTTCGGGAGCGAAAAACGCAGCCTTGATGGCGGCCCGGATCTTGTCGCTGACCGATCCCGCACTGCAACAACGGCTCGCCGATTTCGTCGCGCAACAAACCGCAGACGTCCTTGAGGACGCGGAGATCGAAAACGCAGATCTCGAGGATCTCCAACGATGAACCCAACAGCGATCGTCCCACCGGGATCGACCATCGGCGTCTTTGGCAGCGGACAATTGGGCCGCATGTTTACGATGGTCGCTAAACAGATGGGCTATCGCGTGGTGATCTATTCGCCCGACGCCGATTCGCCCGCCGGACAAGTTGCCGACCGCGAGATCGTCGCCCAATACGACGACCAATCGGCTGTCGAAGACTTTGCTCGCCAGTGCGATGTGATCACGCTGGAATTCGAAAACATCCCCGTCGAAACCGTCGGCTGGGCCGGAGCGATCACGCCGGTCCATCCCGATGCCCGCGTCCTGCACGTGGCTCAAGACCGGATCATCGAGAAGCAAACGCTGGCCGACGCCGGACTGCCGGTCACTCCCTTCCGCCCCGTCTTTAATGCCGACGATGTCCGCCGCGCGGCTGATGAACTGGGCTACCCGATCGTTCTAAAAACCGCCCGCAGCGGTTACGACGGCAAGGGACAGCGGATCCTTCGCGATCCCGAATCGATCGAACCGGCGCTAGCCGAACTCGGGTCGGACCGCCTGGTCGCCGAAAAGATGATCGACTTTCAGCGCGAAGTCTCGATCCTCGTCTACCGCAGCCGCAACGGCAGCGTCGGGACGTACCCGCTGATCGAAAACCACCACGCCAACCACATCCTCGATTATTCGATCTGCCCCGCCGCCGGCAGCGACACGCTCCGCGACGCCGCGCGACAGATCGCCCTGACGACCGCCAAGTCGTTGGATCTCGTCGGCCTGTTGTGCATCGAACTGTTCGTCCAATCGGATGACCGCTTGCTGATCAACGAACTCGCGCCGCGGCCTCACAACTCCGGCCACCTCACGATCGAAGCGTTCCCCTGCTGTCAGTACCAACAACTGCTGCGAGCGATCTGCGGATTGCCATTGGGAACCGAACCGCAAACGCGTCCCGCCGCGATGGCAAACCTACTGGGAGACGTCTGGGACGGCGGAGCTCCCGCGTTCGAGAACGCCTTGGCGGTCGAAGCGGTCCAGCTGCATCTGTACGGCAAGCAAACCGCTGCTCCAGGTCGCAAGATGGGCCACCTGACCGCGACGGCCGATTCGATCGAAGCCGCCCTCGCGAATGTGCTTGCGGCACGCGACCAGCTGAAACGCTAACGCAATCTTCACCGACAGCTGCCCATAACTTCACAAATCTTTTCCCCCCACGTTTTAGGATGGCATCTGACCATCCCAAGACGTTGTGAAGGAGACGACCATTGAGTGACCAATACACCGAACAGCTGAATCGACTGCAAGAAGAGTTCCTCGATTCGATCGATGAAGAGATTGAATTGGAGCTGGAAGATTCGCGATTTGAGCAGCTGAGTGCGCGTGGCGAGGGTGAGTACGATGCGAAGCGGCTGGCCCGCACGACCTACTTCCGCGAACTGCTGCGGCTGCAACGCGAGCTGGTCAAACTGCAGGATTGGGTCGTCAAAACAAACGCCAAGATCGTCGTGATCTTCGAAGGACGCGACGCAGCGGGGAAAGGGGGCGCGATCAAACGGATCACGCAACGACTGAACCCACGGGTCTGCAAGGTCGCCGCCCTGCCGGCTCCCAGCGAACGCGAGAAGACGCAGTGGTACTTCCAACGCTTCATCTCTCACCTTCCCGCCGGCGGCGAGATCCTGCTGTTCGACCGCAGCTGGTACAACCGCGCCGGCGTCGAACGAGTGATGGGCTTCTGCACCGATAAAGAATACGAAGACTTCCTGCAAACGGCCCCCGTCTTCGAAAAGATGCTTGTCGATTCGGGAATCCATCTGATCAAATACTGGTTCTCGATCACCGACGAACAACAAGAGTTCCGTTTCAATTGCCGGATCCACGATCCGTTGAAGCAGTGGAAATTGAGCCCGATGGACCTTGAATCACGACGGCGATGGGAGCAATACACAGTGGCGAAAGAGAGGATGCTGCAAGCGACGCATCGCCCAGAATCCCCTTGGTGGATCATCGAAGCGGACGACAAGAAGCGAGCCCGGTTGAACTGCATCCGCCACTTCCTGGATCAGATCGACTATGCCGAAGTCGAACAGTCGACAGTTGAACTGCCGAGCCGACAGCGCGAACCCGACTACGAACGCAACCCGATCCCATCGGACATGATCGTCCCGGCGTTCTATTAATCGCTGCGACGGTGAAGACGACGAGAGCTTCCGCCGCCCCGATGTTCCTTCGTGCGGGACCGCGGGATCGGTCTGAAGCTCGACGCCAGCATCAAAGACCGACAGCGTCTCCGCTCACCCAAGTTCTTGCCGACCCGATCGTCGCTGCACGCAATCGGCTTCGCCGGGCGGCGGCGCAATTGCCCGACGAACCTGCCGGAGCAGGTGAGAAAGGCGAGGAAGCAGACCAGCGAGACGACAAGTTCCCGAGACGGTCGCGACCAGTGCGAGGCATGTCGCCAAAAGCGCCAAAACTCGCCAAAAGGACACGCATAGTACCGTCGAAAGATGCCTGTCCTAGAAAAGCCAAAAGGACACGCACGTTACCGTCGGTGCGGGATAGTTCTGACGGGTGTAAGGCTTGCCCGCCGGAGAGTGCGGGATGGGGTGAGATAGTGATTGCGAGACCACCTCGGTGCGTATGACGAGGTGTCTATGCCGGTTGGAGGACAGATTTACTAGGGGAATGACGCAACGGTAGCGCATTGACGTGAAAAGTTACGGCGGGTACGGCGCGATGGAGGGCACTAGTCGGGCGGTTGCGGCGAGAGGTTGCGGAAGTGATGATTTGGAGCGGTGGCGACCGCGGCGACGGCTTCGTCGCTAGTGGCGAAGAAACTGCCGCGAAGGCTCTTTGCGTGGAGCAGCTTGTCCGTGCGAGTTTGCCAGGTCTGCGGCGTTGGCGACAGTCGCTCAAAAACTTCTTTCACCCCCGCTTCCATATTCGCTTTGCCATCGCGAAACATGCGGCCGGTGCAATCAAGAAGCAGTAAATAGCTGCCCAACGGGAACGATTGCAACATCCCTTCGCGGCAGTCCGTTTCACCGCCTTCATCACGCTGCGCGCCTCTGCGATCTTCGATTGGGACCAGCCAATGATCTTGTTCCATCGCGCCAGCAGCAACGCTCGCGGCGACACTCCCCCGGCGGGCCGCCTTCAACCGCTCGATTTCTTTTTCGCCTCTCTGACAAACATGTTCGACACGTTGGCGTATCGACGTGTGCAAACCTTCGTCCGGAGTCGAGGCAATTCCGGCAGCCAGCGGGTTGAGGTCGATGTAGGTGCTCGTCGCCAGCAAGGCGTCGTCGTCGAGAATCGCGATGCTCTTATAGCGGGATTCCCAGAACGTCCCGTGGCAGCCATCCTCCTTGTTGGCAAGCCTGGCCAGAGGCTCCTTGAGCGATTTCATGAACCAGCCGAGGTTCCTGAGCCGATCACGCAACAGGGCGACACGTCGCTCGTCCTTCGCATGCGTTTCAATCCATTGCCGAACAACTTTTTCGTCGTTCGACTTGAGCGTTTTCGGAGGATAGACGGCAACCCATCGCCGCATGACTTCGTGGGGACTCCATCGATCAGCGTCCTCGGGATCGAGCCTGCAGAGCACATGCAGGTGGCTATCCATCACGGAAAATCCGCCCACAGAAATGGCGAAGTTAGCATCGAGCAACTGCAGTCGGTCTTCGATCCACTGCCGCCAGTCGCGGCGGTCAGCTTTGTCTTTGTCGTGCAAGAGAAATGCTTGGCGGACACAACGTGAAATACAGTGATACCAACGCGTCACCGCTGGATCAACGAGATACTTCCGAGCCATCGTCATCGGAAAAACCCTCCACAAGTTGCCCCTATTGAAGCAATTGTAAGAGGCCGGGTTTCGGAGGCAATGAAAGATGCCTGTCCTAAATGCCCGGAAGATGTCTGTCCTAAACGCCCCTAGACGCCCTCATCGACTCAACAATCGATTCTTCCGCGGGTCGTCGTACCGGCCAACCATAGAGGAATCGGCGTGCAACGCGTGCGCTGATCCCGAGCTGTTCCGCGACGCCGTCGTGGCTGATGCGGAAGTTCCATGCCTTAAGCCGAATACTGTCAAGCGGATCGCTCGCGAGTTTCAGATCTTTGATATCCATCTTCATCCGGCGAAGTGCGTCAGATAGGCACAACTGTCGCGACCGGTATTCACGGGCATGGATAATGAATTCATCCGTAGGAGTGATTTCCCAACACCACCATCCTTGCGGCACCTCGTCGCCTTGATTGCCTCGACCGTCGTGGACCAATGCGACGAATATTCGGCGGCTGCCATCTTCGTACCGCGTCCACGGCTTCCCAGAAGAATCCAGCGACTTGATTGCGTCGCCATTGAATGGGTTGGGCATCTTTTCGAGTTCGGCGATTACTTCAAAATCTTTTTGCGTCGTGACGTGGCGATTCTTTTTGGTTGGGTCGACGATACCGCGATTGTGGCGGCGGAGCATGGCGACCACGCGGCGGTTGGTAATGCCAGCCGTCGCGGCGATATCCAAAGCCGTCATCATCCCGGCCGGTGGCGGCGAATTCGTTCCGGGCTCATGCGGCTCGACGAACGGGTCGGGAAGTCGACAAGCCTTCGCCAGTGCCTTCACGTTGCCCTTGGACATGAAGAGCTTTTTCGTTTTGGCCTTGTGTCGGCTTGCCAAGTCGAGATCGCGAATTGCTTGCCGAATCGGCATTCGACTACCAAGTGCTTTGCGGATCTGCGAAACCGTCACGTAGCCATCAGGGATTTCGTATTCGATGAAACTTCGGCCTTCGATCGGTGGTATCTCGGCTGGCATCGAAACGCCAAGCCGCTTGGCCACCTTCGGAACGTCGTCTCCTCGGATCAGGGTGATATGCTGTTCCCCGTCCGCCCACGTACCGATTTCGTGATCCTTCGCCCACTGATTGATTGTCTCAGCGAGCCGCCCCATCATCTTTCCAACTTCCGCTGCCGTATACCGCATCGTTCCTCTCGTTTTGCAAATTGCACTTACGTTGCAATTGCATAGTAGCGGTCTAGTTCTTCCGTGATGTATCTCTATTTTGCTTTCCTGGGACGTCCCCCGGTTGGCTTCGCATCGGCGATGATGCGACGCCCCGAGCGTGCTTTGACTTTCCCGACATTTCCGCGCTCACGCGATGGATTGCCGGGGCCGCTATAGATCAGAGCACGAACCCTTTCGGCCTCTTCTTTCGTCAGAACCGTTACGTTCGACGGAAAGATTTGACGACCAATCCCCTCGCGATCGCACCACCGCCAAACCGTGGTTCGGTTCACGCCGAAATCTTTCGCCAATTCGGTGAGGGTATAGACACATTCGTCGACTGTTTTTTTCGCCTTTGTAACCATCTGATTCACCTCAAACGATCGCAACGAGTGTTGCTTTAATAGAAAAACAAAACTAGACGGCGAATAGCCACCAGGCTACCGTCAGGAACGGTAGTAACCGATTGTCAATCGACAGCCGCACCGGAGCAAAAGTGATCCAAGCACCACAAAAGGCTTAAAATTGCTTGGAAAACTCCCTGCCCTCGCGGTTACAGGACGGTGCGGATGTCGAGTGGAGGATAACGGACTTGAACCGATGATCTCCTGCATGTGATGCAGGCGCTCTCCCAGCTGAGATAACCTCCCGAATCACGCGATGAGCAAGCAGTACTGCCCAACACACCAGAAGCCTAAGTGGTGCAACGCCACAAGTCAATAGGGTGGCACCCTGCGTGGTCACTTAACATACTTAGAGTGTGAGAGCCTATAGCCGTTCGAGCCAAGGTTTAAGCATTTCGGGACACTCACTCGACTGGCAACGAATTAGTACTACGGGTGCAAGGCATGCCCGACTACGAACGCAACCCGATCCCATCGGACATGATCGTCCCGGCGTTTTATTAGTCGGCAGCAGCCACGTGTCTAACCAACCTTCAGTTATCGGACTCGCTGGCTGCGAGGAAGCCCAGGTGATGTGCTGCATGGCTGGTATGAAATTGTTCCAGCGATGCGTGATCGAATTTCCCGAATCCTGGATGGGGATGCAGGTATCCGGTATGCGACTGGAACCGCCGTACGCTTTCGGTAAACAGCGATACCTCTTCGGCGTCGCTCAAATCCTCCGCGGGCACAAAAGTCGAAGCGGTCTTGATCCCCGCGGGCGAATCGCCGCGCAGCAGCTTGGGCAGCATCAGCCAGCGCAGCAGCGGCCTCAACGGTTTTCCAATCGCCATCCATTTGGGATAGCCGTCGATGCTCGAATCGATCGTCATCCGCATGTGATTGCAGATCTGCGCCAGCGACCAATTGCCGTTTCGTTGATAGCCCGCCTGCAACAGCCGCTCGCATTCGGACGCAACCTCTGCCAGGTTTTCAAATTTCAATTTTCGTCGGGCCATAGAACGGCAAACACCTTAGGAGCGATCGGGGTGAAATGGTGGCGACAGCTCGCTCTCGAACCGCTTGCCCAATATCGCGCCTCGAAACCCTCCACACAACCGCCAATGCATGCGGCAAATTCGCACGTCGTCACGGGGCATCCAGTGGATAAACGAACCGTTGGTCGACGAACTGGATTGCGCATTGGGTTCTTGGTAACATGCCATGCTTCCCCCTTGGCCTCCGATACGCCTCTGCGACCGATCGCCCTAGCCGAGCAGAGGTTCCCTTCGCTACCGAGCTTTTGATCCTATGCTCCGATTCTTATTGTTCCCGATGTGTCTCCTCGCTCTCGTTGGCTCCACATCGGCGGGTGAGTTCAATCAAGTGCTAAGCGTCGGCGACGCGGCACCGACGTGGAACGATCTGCCCGGAATCGATGGCAGCGCGCATGGGCTGGACGACTGGAAACAAGCGGAGGTGGTTGTCGTCGCCTTCACCTGCAATTCCTGCCCCTACGCAACCGACGTCGAACAGCGTTTGATCGCGTTGACGAAGGACTACGAAGACCATGGCGTCGCCGTGGTAGCGATCAATTCCAACAAGGTTCCCGACGACGAACTGCCCGCGATGAAAGAACGTGCGGCGATGGCGAAGTTCAATTTCCCGTATCTCTCCGATCCGACCCAGCAGACAGCCAAGGCGTATGGGGCGATCACGACGCCCGAGTTTTATGTGCTCGATAAAGAGCGACGCATCGTCTACATGGGAGCGATGGACGACAGCCCCGATGGCAAACAGATCGAACATCCCTACGTTCGCCAAGCGATCGACGCCGCGTTGACCGGAGGCAAACCCGCCGTCGCGGAGACCGTTCCGATCGGCTGCCGAATCCGCTTTCCACGCGTCCGCCGCAAACGCTAACGCGCGGGGCGTTGATGCCGCACTCGTTTAACCGCGTGCCCAACGGGCCGCGCGTCGCGACCGGCGCGTCATACGCAAAAACGCGTGGGGCGTTGCCACCGCACTCGTTTAACCGCGTGCCCAACGGGCCGCGCGTCGCGACCGGCGCGTCATACGTAAAAACGCGTGGGGCGTTGCCACCGCGCTCGTTTAACCGCGTGCCCAACGGGCCGCGCGCCTTGACCGGCGCGTCATACGCAAAAACGCGCGGGGCGTTGCCACCGCGCTCGTTTAACCGCGTGCCCAACGGGCCGCGCGTCGCGACCGGCACGTCATACTCAAAAACGCGTGGGGCGCTGCCACCGCACTCGTATAACCGCGTGCCCAACGGGCCGCGCGTCGCGACCGGCGCGTCATACTCAAAAACGCGCGGGGCGTTGCCACCGCACTCGTTTAACCGCGTGCCCAACGGGCCGCGCGTCGCGACCGGCGCGTCATACGTAAAAACGCGTGGGGCGTTGCCACCGCGCTCGTTTAACCGCGTGCCCAACGGGCCGCGCGCCTTGACCGGCGCGTCATACGCAAAAACGCGCGGGGCGTTGCCACCGCGGTTAAACGACTTGTTTCCGTAGTGGACGAGGCTACGAGTCCATCCACCACGAATTTCCTTGAGCACCGAGGGACTCGTGGCCTCGTCCACTACGACAACCTGACGAGCGTTCAGCCGAGGACGCGCATCAATCGCCCACGGTCAACACAACCTTGCCGGCCAGCGAGCCGTCGCCGGCGAGCGTTCCCGCTTCTTGAAGGCGATGCGATTGGGCAGCTTGCGACAGCGGCAGGCGCTGCGAGATCTGGCTCTTCAATTGCCCCGAGGCGAGCCATTGGTTGATGTCCTCGGCCGCCAGCTTCATCTCGTCCGCTGTCGCCTTGAACATTACAAATCCATGCACCGTGCACTCTTTGACGTAAAAAGGGCCCACGGGAAACTCGGGACGCGCGTCGCGACCGGCCATCAAAACCATCCGGCCTCGCGGCGCAAGGGCTTCGACGGCGAAGTCGAAATCGGGTTCGCGGATCGTTTCCCAGAAGACGTCGACGCCGTCGGGAGCCAGTTCGGCCAAACGCTCCTGCAAATTTTCGGTCTTATAATTGATGGCAAAGTCGGCCCCTAGCTCGCGGCAACGCTCGACCTTCTCATCGCTGCCGCCGGTCGTGATCACATTCGCACCAGCCGCTTTGGCCATCTGCACCACCATCGATCCAACGCCGCCGGTCCCTCCGCGAACAAAGATCGTCTCATCGGCTAACAGTCGCGACCGGCCAAACAAACCCAAGTGGGCAGTGATCCCAACCAACGCACAGGCCGCGGCATCTTCCGCAGCGACGCCGTCAGGCAGTTCGTACAGCCAATCCTGATCGATCGCGCACAGCTCAGCAAACGTCCCCTGCCGGCCCAGCAAACCTTGACTGCTTCCCCAAACGCGATCGCCGATCCGGAATCCGGTGACACCTTCACCAACCGCCGCGATCGTGCCTGCGATGTCGCATCCGATGATGAAGGGATCGGGCAGGTCCATCGCGATCATCCCGCTGCGGACATAGGTATCGATCGGGTTGACCGACACCGCTTCGGTGCGAACCAAAACCTGGCCTTGGCCGGGCTGCGGATCGGGAAGGTCGCCGTATTGAATGACGTCTGCGTCGCCCGTCGTCTTAATAAATGCTGCTTTCATCGGTATCGCCTAAAGGTTTCTGTTTATTAAATGAAGTTTGATTTGATTGTCTGCACGCAAGATGAAGACTCGCCCATTCCACAATCGATGGGATCGATTCGTTTCGCCGCAGCGAAGCCGAACATCTTTCGAGATATTTAAAACTCGCCAAAGTCAAAATCGTTGAGTTCGTCGAGCGCTTCGGACTCCGATTCCGAGAGCGGTTGTTTTAACACTTCGCTTGCCAGGTCCTGATCGACGCCCCAGTGCTGGCCCAGGTTTTCGGCGATCGATTGTTTTTCTTGCGGGCTGAATTCACCAAACGCACGCCGCAGGAAAACCAACGCCCGACGGAACTGTTCGTCGTCCAACGACTCCACATAATCGGCCAATTGCTGCCACAGCGGTTGCCGAGCCAGCAGCGCGTATCGATTCCGACGCGAGAGGCCTTCGAACCAACCGGCGCCGAGATCAGCCGGCGCGCCGGGGGACAGTCGCCGCGAGACCTCGCGAGCCAGCCGCGCGTTGTCGATCTGATCGCGCTCCAACAGCATTGCACATGCGTACCCGCTGAGCAACGGATTGCGATCGTCGCTATCGCTCAAACCATGCAGTTCGACGATCCACAGCGGTTCGTCGACCAGATCGTGAAATTCGAGCGCGACGCGGTTGAGGGCGTCGATCGACGCTATCAGATCGCGAGCGGCGTCGTTATCACAATTGGCGACCGACATCAGCGCCAACGCTCCTTGCACAAACAACGTTTCGATCAATGGACGCAGCGGCGCCGCGTCGAACTGGCGGACGTCGCCATACTTTACCAGGCTGGCCAATTCAGCAGCCGCACCGGCGACGGCGGTGAAGTCGCTCGATTCGGCCGCCAACGCCTGCAACCGCCCGCGAGCCTGGTCCATCGCCTCCATCATGCCGCAGCGGCACGCGATCGCCACCGCCGAAGCGGCTTGCGCGACCGTTGTTGCTTCGTCCAACAGCGTCTTGAATTTGAAACCGGCGGCCAGTTCGATCGTCTCGCCCAACAGCACCGATTCGACAAGCGTGATCTCCGATTCGGGAGTCCACTGCAACTCCCACTTCTCGCTCCACGTCGACGCCTGCTGTCGCGAGGCGACGGGGGACGCAAAATTGATCTCCAACAGATGCAGCCGATGCAGGAAGCTGGATCGATGCAGGTCCAAGAAAGCTGCCGCGGCGGTCTTCGCGCGACGGTTCTCTCGCAGATCGATCGACAACACCTGTCGAACCGCCGTCCGGTATTTGACTAACTTCAGTGCGGTCAACTGCTGATTGAAGTCGGCTTGGATCGATGTCTGCGAGACGCCTTCGGGCAGGCTGCCGATCGCCGTCCCAACGTCGACTTGAGCCAGCGATTCGGCGACGGTCGACCGCTGGCCGTGTCCGATCAGCGTGACCGCTGCGTCGCGGAGATCGTTGAGCGTCGGTGCCATCCCCGCTTTCAGAGCCGATAGCGAATTGGCCAACCGGACCGCTTCGATCACCTCAGCCGTGGAGCGGTGCGTGCCAGCATCGCGTTGATGCCGGACGACCATCGACAGATAGCGAGCGGGCAGGTGGGAAAGTTCTCGCGCCGACAACGCGTCCCACAACAACTCAAAATACGCGGGAGCTTCGTTCCCGGCGCCGTAGCCCGATTGGCTCGACAGTCGGAAGTACGAATAGGGCATCAGCGTCAGATTGCTCTCCAGCCGCGGCAGCTGTTCCAATTCCTGATCGCTCATCGGCGGAAACTCTGCCGACAGCACCGGTGCGTGATAGGCACCGACGATCGCAACGATCTTGTCGGGCGCGACGCCACGATCGATCGCGGCTCGGATCTGCCGCCGCATGAACGCTTCGCGAACCAGATTCTCCGCCGCATCGGCCGCGGTGTCCGATTCGATCTCACGCAGATTGCGACCGAACTCCATCGATGTCTTGCGATACGAATCGAGACATGTGTTGTGCTCGAAGTTCCGCTCCCAATAACTCTCGTAATGCTCTTCGCCCGCAAGGGCTGCCAGCTGTTGATACAACGAGCCTCGCGAAACGATCGGCTCGATCGCCGGTTCGCCGACCGCCGGATCGTCGCTCGCGTCGGATGCCGCTGGCTCTGGCGAGGCGGCAGCGGGCTGAGCATCCTTTTTCGAAGCGATAATCGCTTCGGCGATCCGTCGATGTTCGCGCTCTTGCAATCCCAGGAAGATATCGCTGGGCAAGTCGATGAACTCGCAATCGGCTTTATTTTCCTTGGCCCACAGGATCGCCTGATACTCGGGGCTGTAGCGGGCCAGCGGGTAGACAAACGTTCGCACGGGGACCGAGTTGGAGAAGGCGAGGATCCCAATCGGCGGAACCGTTCCCTTGCGAACGACGTCGTCCAACAGACCCTCCGCGTCGCAGGGGCCTTCGATCAGCACGACCTGCGGCTGCATTTGATCGAGGAATTGCCGCAGCTGCCACGCCCCCATCGGCGACAGATGCCGCACGCCAAAAACGTGGCAAAGGGAAGCCGTATCGATCGCAGACATTTTGTCTGGTGCCTTCGAAAGGGGGATGAAAACGCGGTCCTGCCCGCCGCGATTGTTATACCACGGGCGGCCAACATTGGCACATTCACAGCGACCGAACGTCGTCGCGACCCCTGCGGCCGGCGCGTGGCCGGGCTGCCGTCATAGTCAATTAAATTGTGCGATGTTAAAATGCCTCGCCCATCGAGTTCGCGATTCACCCAACGCACCGGCCCCACGTCCGCCAGGAAACATGATGCAAACCACTGTTAAGTCACCCGTAAATGATTCCACCGGCAACCTGTTGGACTTCGCCGACGGATTTGTGCGACGCCACATCGGCCCGTCGGACACTCACATCCAACAGATGCTGGAACTGCTAGGCTTCGATTCGCTGGATCAGTTCTCCGACGCGTTGGTTCCCGAGGACATTCGGTTGACCCAACCTCTGGACATTCCGTCGGCTCGCGGCGAGCACGAGTTCTTGGGTGCGTTGCGGGTGATCGCCGAAAAGAACAAGGTCTACCGTTCGTGCATCGGTATGGGTTACACGGGGACCGTTACGCCGCCGGTGATCCTACGGAACGTGCTCGAAAATCCGGGTTGGTACACGCAGTACACTCCCTACCAAGCGGAGATCTCGCAGGGACGGCTGGAAGCGTTGCTGAACTTTCAAACGATGATCGCCGACCTCACCGGCTTGCCTTTGGCGGGAGCAAGCTTGTTGGACGAAGCGACCGCGGCAGCCGAAGCGATGTGCATGTGCGTAGCGATCGCCCGAGATAAGAAACGCGGCTTCTGGGCGTCGGACGATTGCCATCCGCAGACGCTGGAACTGCTGCAGACCCGCGCCGACGGATTGGGGATCGACCTGA
This sequence comes from Rosistilla ulvae, assembly GCF_007741475.1. Taxonomy (NCBI): domain Bacteria; kingdom Pseudomonadati; phylum Planctomycetota; class Planctomycetia; order Pirellulales; family Pirellulaceae; genus Rosistilla; species Rosistilla ulvae. The sequence continues at coordinate 6,110,770 of NZ_CP036261.1, forward strand.
AGGTCGGCCCGATCGACGAGATCGACTTCAACCACGGCCAAGGAGGACTCGGCGGGTTGTTGGTTCAATATCCGACCACCGACGGCCGGATCGAAGACTATGCCGCGTTGACAGCGCGAGCGGCCGAAAACGGTTGCTTGGTCGTCGCGTCCGCCGATCTGTTGGCCTTGACCGTGCTGACGCCGCCTGGTGAATGGGGAGCGGATATCTGCGTCGGCAGCGCCCAGCGATTTGGCGTTCCGATGGGCTTGGGCGGACCACACGCCGCCTTCATTTCGACTCACGAAGCCCATGTCCGCAAGCTTCCCGGGCGGATCATCGGCGTCTCGAAGGATCGCCAAGGCAACCGCGCGTTGCGGATGGCGATCCAAACGCGAGAACAACACATCCGCCGCGACAAGGCGACCAGCAACATCTGCACGGCGCAAGCCTTGCTGGCGATCATCAGTTCGTTTTACGGAGTCTATCACGGGCCGCGCGGCTTAAAACAGATCGCCGACCGAACGCATGCCTTCACGTGTGCGTTGTTGAAGGGACTCGAGCGACTGGGGCACTCGCGAACCAGCGACACACCCTTCTTCGATACGATCCGGATCCGGTTGGGCAAAGGGCGTGCGAGCGCGACGCGTCAGGTTGTCGATGCGGCGCTGGAACGTCAGATCAATCTTCGCGAATACTCCGACGGCACGTTGGGCGTGACGTTGGACGAAACCGCCGACGCGGCGTTGGTCGCCGACCTGTTGGCCGCTTTCAACTTTGGCCACTACACCGGGTTCGATATCGACGACCTGTTGGCCGAAGCGGAAGCCGACGGCATGCTGTCGCATGGTGCACTGGCGCGGACCAGCGAATACATGACGCACCCGATCTTCAACGAACACCACAGCGAAACGCAAATGCTGCGGTACATCTTTAAGCTGATGCAACGCGACCTCTCGTTGGCACACAGCATGATCCCGCTCGGTTCGTGCACGATGAAGTTGAACGCGACAAGCGAGATGCTGCCGGTGACCTGGGCCGAATTTGGGCACCTGCATCCGTTTGCTCCCGACACGCAGTGGCGCGGCTACACACAGATGTTCCGCGAACTGGAAAGCTGGTTGTGCGAAGTGACAGGATTTTCGGCGGTCAGTCTGCAACCGAACGCCGGTGCTCAAGGCGAATACGCCGGGCTGTTGGTGATCCGGGCGTACCACGAACACAACGCCGTTGGCGAGAACAAGCGGAACGTCTGCCTGATCCCCACCTCGGCGCACGGCACCAACCCGGCGTCGGCGGTGATGGCGGGAATGCATGTTGTGCCGGTCGCTTGCGACGCCAACGGCAACATCGACATGAACGACCTGAAAGCGAAAGCTGCCGATCATGCCGAGACGCTGTCGGCACTGATGGTCACCTACCCATCGACGCACGGTGTTTTCGAGTCGACGATCCGCGAAGTTTGCGACGTGATCCACCGTCACGGTGGACAGGTCTACATGGATGGTGCGAACATGAACGCACAAGTCGGACTGACCAGCCCGGCAACGTGTGGCGCCGACGTCTGCCACCTGAACCTACACAAGACGTTCTGCATCCCGCACGGCGGTGGCGGCCCCGGAATGGGACCGATCGGCGTGGCAGAGCAATTGGTGCCGTTCCTGCCCGGCCACAGTGTCGCTCGCCCCGACACGGCGGGTGAGTTTGCGATCGGTGCCGTCTCTGCGGCTCCTTACGGCAGCCCCAGCATCCTGACGATCAGCTACGTCTACATCGCGTTGATGGGAGCAGAGGGACTGAAGCGAGCGACGCAGGTCGCGCTGCTGAACGCCAACTACATGGCTCGTCGACTGTCCGATAAATTCGACATCCTCTACACCGACAAAAACGGAAACGTCGCCCACGAGTTCATCGTCGATTGTCGCGAGTTCGACAAATCGGTGCACATCAGCATCGACGATATCGCCAAGCGTCTGATGGACTACGGATTCCATAGCCCGACGATGTCATTTCCCGTTCCGGGAACGTTGATGATCGAACCGACCGAAAGCGAACCGAAGGCGGAACTGGATCGGTTCTGCGAGGCGATGCTGGCGATCCGTGAAGAGATCGCAGCCATCGAGCGCGGCGAGATCGATGCGGAGAACAATCCGCTGAAGAACGCACCGCACACGATGCAGATGATCGGCGGCGACCAGTGGCCACATCCGTACGGCCGCGAACAGGCCGCATGGCCCAAGGCGTGGCTGCGAGATGCGAAGTTCTGGCCGACCGTCGGGCGGATCGATCACGCCTACGGCGACCGCAATCTGATCTGCTCCTGCCCGCCGATGGAAGAGTACCAATAGCGGTTGCCGCCCCCCTCCACATCGGCTGCACCGAACATTTGTGCAGCAAAAAGTTGGATTGTGAGGGGGACAAGTCATTCTGAATGACAATTTCTTGATTATCCTTGACGAACCCCAGCCGATTTTATTGGTCGGTAGGGGTTCTTGTGTGCAAGAATTACAAGCCACAGCGACCGCACGACGCGGTTGGTTGCGGCAAGCCGCTAACTTCGGTTAGGCGACTGACTTGCGCACCCACGCTCACCTCAAGGATCTCTGTCGGACTTGCGTTACCAGCCGGCAAGGAGTTTTCATCTTTATGGCTACCGTTGAACAATCGCCGCCGCCGGTCAAAGTCCGTCCGCCGCGAACCCTGCCGCTGAATCTGACTCCGTTCGAAGACTACATGATCTGGGACGATCGGCCCGAATATCCGATGACCTTCGTGGTTCAGATGGAATTCGCTGGAACGATCGACCGCGAGGCGATCGAAGCGGCATTGCCCGACGCTCTGGAACGCCATCCGCTGCTGCAAGCCATCGTGCAACCGGCCAAAGGAAATCGCGACTGCTGGGTCAACGCGCCGCAGCCGGAGATCGCGATCGATTGGGGCGACCTGGCCAAACCGATCGATCTGCCCGCTGGAGAAGCGATCGACGTGCGGCAGGATGTGGGACTGCGGATCTGGATTCGCAGCGACGAGAACCAAGCCACCATCACGACTCAGTTCCATCATGCGACGTGCGATGGCATCGGTGCGTATCAGTTCCTCGGCGACTGGCTGTGGTTTTATGCGTCGCACGTCGGCCAACCGATCGACGAACCGCTGCCGCCACTGGATGTCAAAGCGCTGCGTCAGCGGAACCGGAACAGTTTTGATGTCGAAAACTATCGTCTGCCCGATGGCAAACTGGATACCGCTGAAACGAAAGCTCTCGGCTGGCATTGCTTAACCGGCGTGCAAGCCCTGGCCATACCGCGGTCGATGCAGCCCGAAGCAAATCCACGAGCCCTGTTCCCCGGACTGTGTGGTTTTGAGTTCGACAAAAACGTCTACAAGAATCTCCGTCACGTGGCCGAGCGACGCGGCCAATCGACTAACGAATTGTTGATCGAACGGTTGTTGGTGACGCTGCGCCAGTGGAACCAAATGCAAGGGGATCGAGGCCGCCGCGATCTGTGCATCATGATGCCGATGGATCTGCGCGAGATCGAGAGCCGGATGGCGACGGCTGCGAATCTGGTGACCTACGCTCTGATCCGACGCAAACAATCCGAGTGCACCGAATCCGAAGCGTTGATCGATTCGATTCGCCAAGAGATGGTGATGCTGAAGCGGAACCGGCTACGGACACCGTTCATGAGCATGATCGCCCACTTGCAGCGTTATCCGACCTGGCTGAAGCGTTGGCTCGGATCGCGGCGGTGCATGGCGACGGCGATCCTATCGAACACCGGCGACCCGACCAAACGCTTCAGCGTCGCGTTTCCGCGCGTCAAAGGTTTGCTGCAAGCGGGCAACCTGTCGATGACCGACATCGTCGGGGTGCCGCCGATGCGATCGGGAACGCGGCTGACGATCTCGATCTTCACCTACCGACGCGTGCTGAAGATCTGCATGCGTTGCGATCCGCACTACTATTCGACGGCGCAAACCGAAGCCTTGGCGAACGAATATCGAGCGTCGATCCAACGACTGCTGGACGCACCGGTGGAAGCTTAGCCGCCGCCAAACATCCCACGCGTCGGCAATTGCGATTTAGTTGCTAAAATGCAGCGGTAGCAATTCTCCGCCACGCGACCGCTTGAGCTCCATCGGGTGCCAAGCGATCTTTCCAATACGGGATGTAAGGATATGGATTCGATGCCCTCGCCGACAACGGCTACGGTTTCGCTGACCCCAGGCCGATTTGTCGGCAAAAGTTTTCGACACCATTGGCGTATCAGCGCCGCGGTCGCGCTAGGCGTTGCCGCTGCCACCGCGGTGGTCACGGGAGCTCTATTGGTCGGCGATTCGATGCGGGGCAGCTTGCGCGAACTGACGATCGAACGCCTCGGTTCGATCGACTACGTCCTCTATCCGGGCCAATTTTTCCGAGCCGCCGCCGTCGATCCGCTCCGCAGCGACAGCGATCAAACGCTGGTCGACCGCGCAGTTCCGGCGATCTTGTTTTCTCAAGCTGTCGTGGAGACCGATCGGGCTGCCAGCGACGTCGTTCGCCGCGCCGGATCGATCCAAGTGATCGCAGCCGATGCGGAGTTCTGGGATCTCGATGTCGAAGGAGTCCACCCCGACGTGATCCCCGAGGGAGACCAAGTGGTTCTGAACGCATCGGCCGCGGCGGAGTTGCAAGTCGACGTCGGCGACCTGGTGACGGTGCGTCTGCCCGTGGAACAGGCGGTCCCGGCGGACAGTCCACTGGGACGCCGCGAGAGTGAAAGCGAAGGCTTGCCGCGATTGGAAGTTGTCTCGATCGTTCCCGATCGCGGGCTGGGACGCTTCAGCCTGCAGCCCAGCCAACAGCAACCGCTGGCGGCGTTCCTGCCGTTGGAATTGGTGCAAGATTCGTTGGATCGCGAGGGAGAAGCAAACGTGGTCTTCATCGATGCCGCCGGGACGCAGGCGTTGCAACTGGAGTCGGCTCACGCGCAAGCCGACCAGATCGCCGCGGCGATGGCGTTGGAACTGAGCGACTATGGATTGAAGATCGAAGAGATTCGGCAGATCTTCACCGACGCCGACGGCAACGAAAAAGAGGTCTTCGATTATTACAGTCTGACCAGCGACCGATTGCTGCTGCCGACCGCGATCGCCGAAAGTGTCCGCGAGGAGTTGCCGGGAGCGACCGAGCCGGTGATGACTTACCTGGCCAACGCGATCGATCGGATCGACGATGAAGAGCAGACCGCCGCGTCGGTTCCCTATTCGATCATCACGGCGATCGATTCGAGCGACGCGATGCCGCTGGAATTTGGCGACTACGATCCCAACGATCTCAGTTTGCCGGTGCCGGTCGTGATCAACGACTGGACCGCGGAACAACTGAAGGCCGCGGTGGGAGACAAGATTCGGATCTTCTACTTCGAACCCGAGACCTCGTCGGGCAAAGAGGTCGAGCGGTCGTTCGACGCGGTCGTCAGCGGGATCGTGCCGATCACCGAGCCGCAGACGAAATACCGCCGCGGACGGCCACCGAAGTTCGACGAAGCCCCCACGGTCTATAACGATCCCGGGCTGACACCGACCGTACCGGGAGTGACCGATCAAGATTCGATCGACGATTGGGACCTGCCGTTCAAACTAGAACGGCCGCGATCGAAGGAGGACGATCTGTATTGGGACTACTACCGCTTGACCCCCAAGGCCTTCATTCCGCTCGCCGCCGGGCAGCGATTGTTCGGCAGCCGGTTCGGCGATCTGACCAGTCTGAAGATTCGCAAGTCGGCGGTCGCCGATGGCGACGCGTTGCAAACCTTAGTCACCAAAGTGGCCGACCAAGATCGCAACCAGATCGGGTTCGCCGTGATGCCGACGCGGGCGCTGCAGTTGGCGGCGTCCAAGGGGACGACGCCATTCGACGCACTGTTCGTATCGCTCAGCTTCTTCGTGATCGTCGCGGCGTTGATGTTGGTCGCGCTGCTGTTTCGGTTGGGGATGGAACAACGGGCCAGCGAATACGGAACGCTGATGGCCGTTGGGCTATCGGGCCGCTTGGTCGCCGGAATGGCGCTGCGCGAAGGGATCCTCGTCTCATTGATCGGTTCGGTGCTGGGGGTTGTCGGCGGGATCGGTTACGCGTGGCTGGTGCTGTACGCGCTGCGGAACTGGTGGGTCGGGGCGGTGACGGTTCCGTTTCTGCGATTCCACTGGTCGCCGGTCAGCCTGATCGTTGGAATCGTGGCGGGAACGGCAATGGCGGCGGTCACGATTTGGTGGACCAGCCGCCGGCTGCGCTCCAGCAAGGTATCGAGCCTTGTCGGCGGGCATATCGACGAACTGCGGACCGAAAGCGGCCAGCGGCGGCGAAGCTGGGCAGGGCCCGTGGCGATCGGATGTTTTGTCGTGGCGATGCTGACCAGCCTCAGCGCCGTCTGGCTGGGCGGGCAAGCTCAGGCGGGAGCGTTTGTCGGCGGCGGGATGTTGCTGTTAGCGGCGATCGTGCTGGGCGTCTTTCATCGATTGACCAACACCAAGCCGCGACATGTGGTAAACCACAGCTACAGTCTGTTCCGGATGGCGATGCAGAGCGCTCGACGCAATCCGCTGCGCAGCACGCTGTCGATCGGCCTGTTGGCGGTCGCTTGTTTCTTGATCGTATCGATGAGTGCGTTTCAGTTGTCGCCGACCGACGAAGGAGTCGGCGGTTTCGATCTAATCGGGCAGACGGCGATGCCGTTGTATCGCGATCTCAGCGACCCGGCGATCCGAGCGGATCAGATGGGGCGCGATGCCGAAGCGATCTCCGACGCCAAGATCTTTGGTTTCCGGTTGAAGCCGGGACAGGATGCCAGTTGCAACAATCTATACCAAGCATCGCAGCCTCAAGTGTTGGGGGTGCCTGACAACTTTACAAGTCGCTTCAGCGACCCCAAAGTGATGCCAAGATTCGGATTGGTGGGAACCGACAGCGACAATCCTTGGGAGCTTTTAGAAGCGAAAGCCAGCGGCACCGCGGAGGATCCAATCCCGATGATTCTGGATCAAAATACAGCGATGTGGGCGTTACAAATGTATGGCGGTGTGGGGGAGGTGAAATCGTTCGAATACGTCGTCGGAAAGCCGCAATATTTCCAGGTTGTCGGCCTGATCACCGGTTCGGTTTTGCAGGGCTCGCTAATGATCGGCGAAGCGAATTTTGAGGACGCGTTTCCGGAGATCTCGGGGTATCAATATTACTTGATGAAGGCCGAGGGAATCGACGCCGATCGGCTGGCCGAAATCTTGGAGAATCGGCTGAGCGATTCGGGGATGGACGTCGCTGACAGCCGCGACGTGTTGGCTCGACTGTTGGCTGTGCAAAACACCTATCTTCGCACTTTCCAAGGGCTCGGCGCATTGGGGCTGTTGTTGGGAACCTTCGGTTTAGCAACGGTGCAGTTGCGCAGCGTGCTGGAACGGCGTGGGGAACTGGCCGTGATGCGGGCGACAGGTTTCAGCCGGAAGCGACTGGCCGGGATGGTCGTTTTGGAGAACAGCGCGCTGTTGATCGCCGGGATTGGATGCGGTCTGTTGGCCAGTTTCGCAGCGGTGATTCCGTACATGTTGATCGGGCAAGCGAAGCTCGGAATTGTGGAGCCGATCGCGATGCTGGGGATCGTCTTTGCCGTAGGCCTAATGGCCGCATCGGTTGCGGTGAAACAAGTGCTGCGGATGCCGTTGTTGGAATCGTTACGTGGTGCTTCGTAAGACACCTCACACCTGCTACGATTCCCCCTTCTAAACCGCGATCGATGCCGCTCTCCAGCAACACAGCTCCAGGGGGGGCTTGCCAGCCCTACTACAATGGCTACGACGATCACCACAAACAATGGCGGTTCGATTTCCTTATTGTACAGCGCGCGATAATCGACGCTTCGGCATTAAGCAAACCTAAAATTTCTGCAACACTAGACGCAGTGCTTGGGCCGAAGAAAAGTTTTATAGTTCGCCCCCCGCTAAGTCGCCTCCCTCAAGGCCCCATAGTGCTTCAAGAATCAAGTTCCACAAGACCGATCGTCGATTGCCTGTGCATGCCTCTCGAGCTCGCAGACCGGCTGCGAATAGAACTACAGCATCAGAATTGGGAAATGGCCAGCCACCAATCGCCCGAGACGTTGCTGTCGCAGCCATCGGAACAGCGGTACGGATGCGCGGTGATCTACAACTGGTCCGACGGTCGCGAATCGCTGGAGTTGATCCATCGTCTGCGGGCATCAAAAGTTCCCACACAGATCGTGTTGGTCGTCGTCGAAGCTGTCGCGCCGATCATCGCTCGCGCAGCTCACGGCGGAGTGACCGAGGTTCTGCAAGCCAATCAACCGACGGCGGAGCTGCGGGATGCGATCGCCAACGCGATTGAAATCGATCGCGCCGAACGGCCGCGAGCGATCGAATCGCTGCAGCAGCGGGAGCGATTGGAATCGCTGTCCGAAGGCGAACGCGATGTGTTGCGATTGGTGCTGGATGGCCTGCCGAACAAAGTCATCGCCGCCCGCTTGGACGTCAGCCAACGGACTGTCGAAGCCCGCCGCCACAAGCTGTTCTTAAAGACCGGCACGACATCGATCGCCGAACTAGTGCGGATGGTCGTCCAGCTGGGCGGCTGATCCGGGCTAGGACTGCAAGAGCTCGAACAACCGCCGGTCGGCTAAAGAATCGATGCTCAAGAACGCTTGATCGTAGCGATGCCCCGCAGTGTGTTCCCCCGGAACGGCGACGGCACACGCCCCCGATTGGGCCGCCGAGATACAGCCGTTTTCGCTATCCTCCAAGACCAGCATATTTTCCGGCTGGATCTGAAAGCGGTCGGCCGCGGAGAGATACATCTCCGGATGCGGCTTGCCCTGCGAGACGTCGTCGCCGGTCAGCAGGAACTGCAACCGCGGGATCAGGTCGAACGACGAAAGCATCTGCTGGGCAAATCGGCGCTTGCTGCTGGTCGCCACGGCAAACGGGATCGACCGGCTCTCCAGATGATCCAGCAGTTCGAACAGCCCCGGCAGCGCGACCAACCCATCGGCTAACAGAGCGGCGTACAGGTCGTCGCTCTCCTGCATCAAATCAGCCGGCAGATCGGTCAACTGGAACTCGGCGATCAGCACGCCAATCGCTTCGGGAGCGGGACGGCCCATCATTTTCTGCTGGATTTGCATGTTGAATTCAAATCCGCGACGGCCCAGCAGTTCGGTCCCCACTTGGTAGTACAATGGTTCGGTATCAAACATCAGCCCATCCATATCCAACGCAACAGCTTGGATCGGATGCGGCCAACTGGAACCGGCAGAAGTGGATCGATTTGACATGTCTTTGGGGTCTCGCAAAGGAGTTCGTTTAGCTCAGGAATCTTTATCGGGTGAATATATTGCCGAAGATGCGCCGCATTGGAAGGCCGAACCCTTCATCCCGATCACCGCCGCGGAGCTCAAAAGCGTGCTGCTGGCGCATCCGCTTGCGGCGGCTCAAGCCGATCATTTGCATCGCGTTTTCGAATCGCTGACATCGATCCTGAACCACGATTACCGCAATCTACACCAGCAGCTCGAAACGCACTATTCGGTTCTCGATCCCGATCGCGATCTGAAACTGTTAACCGAACCGACCGACGCCCAGTGTGACGCATCGCTGCGGCACATGCGAGGTTACTTGCACGATCTCTTGCGAGCCGCCAATTTCACGCAACTGGATCAGCAACAAATCCGCGGGGCGATCCAAACCTCCAGCGACTGGGGCGTGCGGTTGCAGATCAATTTCGACATCTTCGAATCGATCGATGTCTATGCGCGAGGCGACATCGTGGGGATGCGGACGCGGCGGCTGTGGAAATCGTATTGGAAGATGTCCGAAATGGAGGTGCCGATCTACCAGCGGTTGGTCGCGGTTTTCAAACTCAAACCCGACGCCAAACTGGTCGGCGCCCATGCCGGTGGCCAATACCATCGCGATCGCTTGCATCTGTCGATGTTCAAGAACATCCCTCAAGCCGACGTCGACATGTTGCTGCCCGGTTCGAGCATCCGATTCAGTTGGTTGGATCGCACCAAGATCTTCGCGCCAACGTTGGGCGGAATCGGAGTCACGGTGTTCAAAATCCTCCGCGGTGCGGTGGTGATCGCGGCGACCGGATTGGCGGCGGTGATGGGAGTGGCGGTGCTGGCGATTGGAATCATCGGATACGCCGTCCGCAGCATCGTCTCCTACTTTCACACCAAAGATAAATACCTGTTGAACATGACCCGCAGCCTCTATTACCAGAAGCTCGACAGCAACGCCGGGGTCATCTATCGCCTGCTGCAGGAAGCTCGCCAACAGGACCTGCTGGAATCGATCGTCGTCTATTTCATCCTCGCGACCAGCGACGAACCGATGTCCGAAGCGGCGATGTGCAAACGGGTCGAACTACTGTTAAAGGATCTATTGGCGATCGAGATCCGCTTCGATCCCTATTCGGCGATGAAGCGACTGCATCGACTGGGGATCGTTCTCGATGGCGGCGGCGACACGGTCAGCGTGCTGAGCCCGGAGACCTCGGTCCGCCAGCTGGACCATTACTGGGACAACCTGATGAGCATCGATCGCGCCACGCCCAGCGAATCGGGGCAATAGCCGCGGCGGTGCTAGCAAACCGGTCCTCGATTTCGCCGCCGCGTTACAGTTTGCCTAGTCAAATGCCAGCAAATTGAAGCCGTGCGGGTGTGGAGACATGTGCTGCCGGGGCACCGTTGTGGCGGTTCCGCTTGGCCACTTTTTCGTGGTCGGTCGCAGAGCGTATGCCGATGGGATGGACAAGCAACGGACCGATGTTGGCGGAACCGGTTGTTGTCAAACCGCCCAAAGTGCGATTTTCATTTGCGATGATCGATTGGCCGACACATGATGTTGGCCCAACCCGACGAGACTTTTCGCGTGCCATCGAGCCCCAACTTAACGCATTCAAAACCATGGCAATTGGGCCGTCGTTTTGCGCTGACGACGGAGTTGATCGGCAAACGGTTTATTGAAGTGCTGAAGGTCGTCGTGAACCTGCTAGCGCTTGTTTGGGCGGTGGCGTTCATCGCCGCAAGCCCGCGGTCGTGGACCCCGTTGACGCGGATGGTCTTTGCTCGCCAGTTGCTGTTCACAGCGGTCGACGGACTGTTGGTTGCGATTCGCATCTCCGCGGCGGTCGGCGTGCTGGTGATCGTACAATCCGCGATGTGGCTGAACGAAGTAGGAGCAACGACCGAAGGAATCTCACCGGTGCTGTGGAAGGCGGTGATTCATGAGATCGCGCCGCTGATCGCCAGCCTGGTTGTGGTGGGTCGCAGCGGAATCGCGATCTCGACCGAACTGGCGACGATGCTGGTCAGCGGCGAACTGGAAGTGCTTGAATCTCAGGGCGTCGATCCGATGACAACCATGATTATGCCGCGCGTGTTAAGCATGACGCTGAGTGTATTTTGCTTGGCGATCGTGGTCGCGACGACAATGCTGGTGATGGGTTATATGGTTGGTTGGTTGATGGGAGTGATCCACATCCCATGGTCGATGTTTCTGGAGTCGTTGTTGCGTGAATCGAACATCCTGGACTTTGTATTTTTCGTCCCCAAAACAATCATCGCAGGTGCTTTTGCCGGCGCAGTTTGTTGTGCCGATGGGCTGACGGTCCGCGGCACGATGTCCGATGTGTCGCGAGTCGCCAGTCGCAGCGGGATCCATGCGATGACGGCGGTGTTTGGCATCTCTGCGATCTTGTCGATCCTGATTTACAATCGCATCCTGGTCTTCCCAATCCTCTAGTTTGTGTCGATGAGCAGTCTCGAAAATAACGATTCCGCATCGGCGGAAGCTGATCCTCGCCGCGAGATCTTGGTCTTGGAGGATCTTTCGTTTCGCGATCTGACACGCCAGTCGGTGACGCTCCGCGATGCCAATTTGACAATCTTCGAAAACGACCTCGTCACCTTAACCTTGCCGCCATCGATGGAATCGCGAGCTTTTACATCGATGCTGTTAGGCCTGCGGATGCCACAGCAGGGCCGCGTATTGTTTGATGGAAACGAATGGACCGGCGAAGACTATGCGTTACACGATCGAATGCGAAGCCAGATCGGGCGTGTCTTCGATGGGAAGGCGTGGGTTGAAAACATGAACATCTATGAAAACGTCGTCTTGCCGCATCAGCATCACCACCACCGAACGGTCAAAGAACTCGATCGCGAGATCCAATATTGGTCGCGACGCTTTGATATCGAATCGATGCAGAACCAACGTCCCGCCTTTGTTGGCAAGACGTTCCTACGAATCTGCGAATGGATCCGCGCACTGATCGGATCGCCGCGTCTGTTGTTGTTGGAACATCCGATGCGTTCGGTTCCCAGGGCGCGGTTCCCAGTCCTGTTGCAAGCAGTCGCATCGGCGACCGAGGCCGGCGCCGCGGCGCTGTGGATCGCGCCGAGCAGCGATCTGCCACGCGATAAATTCCCAACATCGGCACGCCACTATCAAATCCACGAATTCCATTTGACCCCGGTAGGATAAGGACAACACCATGAACGATCCCTATCGGTTGCGCTACACGAACCAAGTGGTTGGCACCTTTCTATTGGTGGTACTGCTGTTTTCGTTAGTCGTTTTGTTCTTGATGATTCGGAAAAAAGATTACTTCGCAGAGAAAGATCACTTCTGGATCGACGTGCCGCAACAGGCCGTCGAAGGATTGCAAAAGGGATCCGATGTGATGATCTTGGGCGAACGGGCCGGCGAAGTCGAAGGCATCCGGTACATCGACCAGACCAGCAATGTGCGGGTTAGCCTGGCGATTCGCCGCGAGTTCAGCAAAAAGGTCTACACATCGTCGACCGTCGCACTCGAACGACGCTACGGTGGTGTCGGTGCGCCGCTGTTGGTAATCCGCCGCGGAATGCCCGCCGATGGCGTATTGAAACAGTTGTCGCCGAACAGCGAGATCGTCAACTTTGAAGCCGAAGAAGAGCGATTGGATCAATTGACCAAAGAAGTCCAATCGGTCAGCGAATCGATCAACAAGATCCAATTAAAAATGGATCCGACGATGGACAAGATCGGCAAAGCGGCGGAGACCATCGATACGGGAACCGAGGAGGACGCGCGGCCGGCGTTCCGTAGCATGGGTGAAGCGTCAGCGGCCTTCCAACAGACCAACGAACAATTGCGTCCCGAAGCGTCGCAAACAATGCTGGAAATCCGCCAGGCGACACAAAATTTGGATCAACGGATCACGCAGCTCACCGAGAAGATCGAACTGCTGGTCGAGGCCGATATGCGGGATACGCTGCGAGGCGTCCGCGACACCAGCGACGATGTAAGCGATGCCGCCGGAAGCGTAAAAACGACGGCCACCGACGTCAACGCTGACGTCGCCAAGACGTTGGTCGAGATCCGCGAAGCCGCCGACCAGATGACTCGCTTGGCCGACGAAGCTCGCGATGTGGTCCGCGTTGTTCGCAAGGAGAGCGAAGAGCTGCCCGGAACGGTCGAACAATTTAATTCGACGGTCGGCAACGCAGATGACATGGTGGGCGAGATCCGCAGCCACTGGCTGCTCCGCCGCTACACCGATCAATCGCCAACCACTCGGCAGCTCTCGCCGTCGGGAATTCGAGCGGGAGGTGCACCGTGATTGCAGCGCAACCGCAAACATCCAGACGGCCTAACGCCGCGGTCGTCGGAATCCTGATCTGTGGGCTCGGCTTCCTCTCCGGATGCCGCAGTGGCGGTGCGCCGCAGCGGAAGATCGATCCTCAATTGAAAAACCACGCCGAAGCGGCGACCGAAGCTTTTGCCGAGGGGCAGTTGGAGGATGCGGTCAAACAGTACCGCAAAGTGATCCGCCGCGCCTGGGCGATGGACGATCCGCTGGAATCGGGCAACAACGCGTACAACATGGCCGCGGCGATGACCAGCATGTCGCGCGTGGCGGAAGCTCGCGACTGGTTGGTCGATGCCCGCGTGGAACTGTATCGGGCAGGCAAACCCGATGGCAACACCTGGCTGTTGGAAGCCAAGCTCGCGCAGAACCAATGCCGGTTCGACGAAGCCGCTCGCTTGATCCAACGCGCCTCCTGTTCCGAACCTCCCTGCGAAGGCGATTCGGGCGATTGTTTGTGTGGACCACACGATCCGTGCGAAGGAAGCTGTGCTGCAAAAATCCCTTGCATCGGCGAGAAGCTGGAACAGCGGAAACAACTGGCCGATTGCGAACAGACGTTTCAAATCCAAATCCACCTAGCCCAAGCTCGCTGGTACGCCGAACAATACGACCTGCCCAATGCGCGATGCCATTATCAGACCGCCTGCGAACTGGCTGCCGAGATCTGCGACTTTGAACTGCAGGCGGAACTGCAAAGCGTTGCGGCGATGATCCATCTGGCCTGCGGGCAATTCTTGCAAGCGGGTTGGCATCTGGATCTCGAGGCGAAAAACCTACGGCTGGCCGGCAATTATCGCGAGATCCCGCGAGCCTTGGAATTGGCATCGGCCGCGTATGCGCAAGCCGCTCGGCCAGCGTTGGCCGCCGATCGATTGTGCCGTGTCGCTCGGATCTGGTACGGCCGTGGAAACATCAACCGATCGTGGAAGTATGTAAAAGACGCAATCCCGATGGCGGAGATGTCCGGATCGGCAAGCACTCAGATCCGACTGGCTCTGCTGGTGCATGAACTGCGGCAAGAGATCGATGACAAATCAGACAACGACGCTGCACCACGCAGCGATTCGGATCCCACGCCCGAACTGGCAGCACACGACTCGACACAGGCAACCGATTCCGCCGACGCGGCGGTCCACCCCGCCGATCCAATTCAGGAAGCGGAATTGCTGATGCTGGAAGGTCCCAAAACACAAGCCTCCGCGGTGATCGAGCGTCTGGCCAACCAACGCCTACTTCACAGCGACATTTAGAACGGGATCAAGCCGCCAAGCGTTGCAGGATCGCAGCCTGCAACTGCTCGTAAAATTCCGGCTCCCGCAACCGACTCCGCTCCGTTTCGGGCAACCGCCGCATCGCCTCCCCCAAGGCTTCCAACGGCGGCAGCTTCAAGGTCCAATATCCCGGCCGCGACTTGGCGCAATGCGATCGGCAGTCGTTTCGGTTTTCGCGAACTCGCCCCCATCGTGCGGCGCCAATTCCGCGTATCGGAGATCACTCTGGAATCGAGGATCAAGATCGCGGCAGCCTCCCGCCGCCGGGCGATAGCTGTCGCCGTTGGGATAGCGATGGATCGGCATAGGTTCCGAGCTTCCACTCATCACATCACCTCATTCCAGTCTGCGTTCGAAGATCACAGTTGCACGCGACCAGCGTTTTACCGAAATGGCAAGCTAAACGCATGAACCGCGTCAACGTGCAACGGAACAGCCACCCGCACAATAAAAGCCTTGCCACCGCCCCCCCCGACGAGCGACAATCAACACAGAAGACATCCTGCATATGCACCCGTTGGCCGCTCGATAATCATATGGACGCAACCATCAACTCTATCGTATCAGCCGTCCCATCAGGCGTTGCGTTCGACGCGCATTACGTCATCGACACTCTGATTCGCGACCACAGTGACACATACCTGCTGTACGCGCGCACGATCACTGCCGCCACAAGAGTTACGCCGTACATGCACAGTGAAATCGCGAAGAAGATCGATACTCTTTCGGGTACTCTGATCGACCGGTTGCCACACAAATCGCTGAGCTACAACATTCGCGAGAATGCCTCTCAATGCACGCTTTGGCTTCGACTCTAGCCGGTGCGCGGTCGGCGGCTAACATGTTTTTTACGCAAGGTCGCGGCTGTCGTCGTTAGAGAGTCTTTTGGTAGGCAATGGTCAATCGCTTTAGTCACACTCCATCTGCTGCAAGCCCGCGATCGCCTTCGCTGTTGGGCCACGGGCGTTGACCTTGGTAGAATCTTTCGTAGTTCAATGTCATTCTCTTCGGTGGAGATCGGTGTCGCAAAACCCTTCCGTTGGACGAGCTAGGGGTTGTAGAGTTCGCCGGGTTGGCTTTGGGGATTCGATTAGTGTGCAAATAGTGCGGATCTGTGTTCCCCAAAACTTGGCTGCGCCGAACACTAATCTTCGCTAATCAAGCACTAATCCAACTGCTGTTCTCGTCGAAATACATACACAACCGTTCGGCCATCATGGTTTGGCCGCAAAGGCCCTTCATTATGGGGCACGCGGGCTGGCTTTAGTAGAACAACATGGTTGCGTGACGTTTTTCGCATTCGTCCAGGGCAGTGTCGCAACACCCTACCGTTATGCGAATCAGCCGCAACCAAATGGACAATGCTGCCTACTCTAAGTTGCTTGCCCCGATCACCGAAGAGCATCGCGCGAAGCCTTACTCGTTTTGGCTGCCATTCCTGTCTGGCGAACCGATCGTCCGCGAGATTGTCGCGCCGGACGGCACCCCTTGTTGCGTTGAAATCAATGCATTCTGGGACGACAAGCCAAATGGTGACATCCGCGTGATCCTGTCGATCGACGATGGTGGGCGCGATGCGCTGATGCCGTATGGCCACGACTTCATCCTTTCGCCCGATGGCCGCTTTGTTGGCGAGTAATCAGTCGCACAACATCTTTCCTACGCAAAGTCGCGACCGTTGTTGTTGGAGCGTCTTTCGATGCGCAATCGCCAACCGCTTCGGTCACGTCCCCTCTGCTGCAGACCCGCGATCACCGTCACCGTTTGGCAACACTCGCAAGCCTTGATAAGATCACCCGCTGCTTAATGTCACCCGCTTCGATAATGATCGGCGACGTAAAACCCTCCCGTTGGACGTCTCGAATAATCCCCCCAATCCAGAGATCGCAATGGAAATTCGTGTTCACTAAATTTGGTAACGACGATCGAAGCAACTTGATCGGATCAATCTGGATGGTCATCTCCATGGCCGCATTCGCTGTCGAGGACACGCTTGTCAAAGCTGCCGCAGCGGTGCTTCCGGTCGGCCAAATACTGATTATCTTCGGCTTCGGCGGAGCGTTGTTGTTTGCGTCTATCGCCAAGCTAAACAGAGACCAACTGTTCACTTCGGATGCATTCTCTCCAGCGATGCGTTTCCGGATGCTGTTCGAGACTGCTGGGCGTCTGTTTTACGTGCTCGCGATCTCACTGACTCCCCTGTCGGCGACTACGGTGATCCTGCAAGCAACTCCGCTAGTCGTGATTCTGGGTGCCGCGATCGTCTTTAACGAGAAGGTGGGGGTCCGCAGATGGATCGCTGTTTTCGTGGGTTTGATCGGCGTTGTGATCGTGGTTGGTCCCGGAAGCGATAGCTTTTCGATGCTCTCCGTTTTGGCGGTCATTGGGCTGCTTGGCTTTGCAGGGCGGGACTTGGCCAGCCGAGCTGCACCGATCACGGTAAGTACAGCGATTCTCGGACTGTACGGTTTCCTATCAGTCTTGGTGGCCGGCTTTCTGATCTCCGCATGGGGGCGAGCTAGCTTCGTCTGGCCCAATGTCGACGCTTCCCTCTACTTGGCTGGTTCGGTTCTGGTAGGAGTGGCCGCCTACGCCTCGTTAATGAAAGCGATGCGAACCGGCGAGGTCTCCGCGGTAACTCCGTTTAGATACACGCGTCTGCTCTTCGGAGTCGGCCTTGGCGTCTTGCTATTTGGCGAACGATTGAGTGTTCAAATGCTGATTGGATCGGGACTGGTTATCGTGTCGGGCTTGTGCATCTTATGGAAGAAGAAACCTGCGGTAGCGGCAAGTCAGTGCTAATCGCCGAGCATTCCATCTAAGATGTTCGCTTCAGTGATGGGCTCGTTCTGCTCTCAGTCGTCGCACACAAACTTTAAATTCGACGAGGCGTCCAACATGCTTTTCTACGCATGTTCGCGGCTGTCGTCTTTTGCGAGCCTGTCCGCTGGCAACGACCAATCGCTTCGGTCGCGCTCCATCCGCTTCAAACCTGCGATCGCCAGGGCTATTCACTCCTCCAAACAGGAGCGTCTTTGGAAATGGTAACCCGACGCGTAAGCGAGAGATTCACCCGGCGTCTTGTTTACGCGTTGGGTTATCAAGATGGCCCCCCAACAGTCATTTGCCCCTGCTACGCCAGGCCTTCGTTTTCGGCAACGTCAGTTGGCCTTGGTACAATCTATCGCAGCTCAGGCGTCGCTCGTTTCGTCCAGGGCGGTGTCTTGCCACCATTCCGTAATCCGCCCTCAGTTTCGATGAATCGTCGCCGTCAAAAACGCCGTATCGCTGAAGGTGGCTTGCCACCCGGCGCGGTTGCTGCGGACACGACACGGCAGGTGCCAATCTCCTCCTACGGTTCACCGAAAACCTTCTACGTTGACGTCGCGTTCAAGTGTTGCGATTGCGGAAGCGATGAGGTGTGGACCGCGAAACAACAGAAGTGGTTCTATGAGACTGCAAAGGGATCGTTGCATGCGACCGCTGTTCGTTGTCGCGAATGTCGCAACCGCCTAAAGGACGCTAAGGAACTGCAACGCAAACAGATGCAGTCAGCAGATGACGCCACAGATAATGGCTGACTCTCTTGGCGGGGTCAGGGCTTATAACATCGTTTTTTTACGGCAAGTCGCTGCGTGTTCACCTTCGCTCTTTGGCAACGGACGATGACGCTGGTACAATTCCACTTACACAGCGTCAACCGCTTCGTTCACGGCGGTGCCGCGAACACCTCCCGTTAGGCGACCTAGCCATGTCCCAATACCAAGACATTCTCGCAAACGCGACGCAATTGCCGATTAACGACCGCCTTCGACTGATCGACGACTTAGCCTCGTCCGTTCCCGACGACCATCCACCGCGGCTTTCACCCGAGTGGCTCGCAGAGATCGACCGTCGTAGCAATGAGATTGACGCTGGCACTGCCGAAACCGAGAACTGGTCAACGATTCGCGCTCGATTGTTCGGCAAACACGGTGTCGGTGATGCAGGTTGACTTCCACCCTGCTGCGACAATTGAACTTTCCGAATCCGCCGAATGGTACACCGAACGAAGTTCGAGAGCTGCACGCAATTTCCTGGTCGCTGTTGACATAGCTATTACGTCAATCATGGACGCCCCCAAACGGTTCATCAACATCGACGATCGGCACCAATCCTGCAGCGTCATCAAGTTTCCGTTTCAAATAGTTTTTCGGGTCGACGACGATCGTATCGTCATCATTGCCGTTGCCCACGCAAAACGCCGCCCTGGATATTGGCGTGGCCGATAGCGTTCCGATCGCCTAACAGAGCTTTTACGCAAGGTCGCGTCTGTCGTCGCTTAAGAGTTTTTTGGTGGGCAACGTCGATCGCTTCGGTCACGTTCCATCTGGTGCCAGCCCGCGACCGCCTTCGCTGTTTGGCGATGGGCGTTGGTCTTGACAGGATCTTTCGTAGTTCAATGTCGTTCTCTGCGGCGGCGAACGGCGACGTAAAACCCTCCCGTTTGTCGATCTGAGAGAAATCGGAACGCTGACTGGGCAGCTGGATCATTTGCGTCGATGAGCGAGAACGAGCGTCCCCAATTCGGCCAACGCGGGCCGGCGTCAACTTACCGCAAAACGATTTCTATATGCCGACAGACTATTTCAAATTGTGTAGGTCTCCACATTCACTGTCATTACGTTTCGCTCATTTGTTTCGTTAGTGGCACACCTGTCTAACGCAGCATTCCGTCGCCCAAGACTTCGCGTGGTTTTAGCGGTGTCGACTCTTGGTGGACTACATTTGACAGCTGGACGAATTGGGCTCTATCTTTTTCGCAGCTTCAAACGCCGGACAACATTTCCTGGACGTCGGGAACCTTCTTTGATCGGTCACGCTCGCTGGCGTTGGTAGACAGATACAATTGATTGACGCCGTTCGCTTCGCCCACATTTGACTGGCAACAAACTCCACTCGGACACACGACGTCGGATCGAATGGGACGCTAGAAAATTACGTTCACGGTCGGTGTGTCCCTTGGGAACACCGACAGACGAAAGACCGTTTGGCGCCAGAGGCAAAATTTAATTCACTCCCCCTCCCAACCTCGTGGACAGCCCCGCTCAATGAGTAACGAACAGTTCGATCCCAAAGGCGTTATCCCCGCCTGCCTGATGCCGTTCGACGCCCGCCTGAAGATCGACGAGACTGCTTACCGGCGTCATCTGAGCGATCTCGCAGGCGTCGCGGACGTCACCGCGATCACCACCAACGGACATGCCGCCGAGGTTCATTCGCTCACCTTCGATGAACAGCGGCGGAGCATTGAAATCGCCCGCGACGAAGTCGCTGGACGAGTGCCGTTGGTGGCGGGTGTCCACGCCGGAGACACTAGTGAAGCGTGCCGTATCGCCACCATGGCGGCGACGGCCGGAGCTGATGGCCTGCTGGTATTTCCCTCCGACGTGCTGACATTGGGTGGCCAGCAACGCCCTGAGTGTGCCCTCGCCCACATCGGCGCGATCGCTAAATCTACCGACCTGCCGTTAATCCTGTTTCAGTACCCGATGAGCAGCGGACTTGGTTACCCACTGGACACTTTGCTGCAGCTCTGCACCGAGTTTCCATCGATCCGAGCGATCAAGGACTGGTGCAACGACCCTCACCTTCACGAACGCCACATCCGCGAACTTCACGGACTCGAACGGCCAGTTAAGGTTCTGACGACTCACAGCATGTGGTTGCTGAGTTCGCTGGTACTCGGTTGCGACGGTTTGCTTTCTGGCGCCGGCAGCGTGATCGCCGACCTTCAAGTTGCTCTGTATCAAGCAGTCCAGATGAACGACTTGGAAACGGCCCGATCCATCAACGACCGCATCTACCCGACCGTCCGGGCGTTTTACTGCGACCCTCTTCTCGACATGCACAACCGCATGAAGGAAGCGCTCGTGCTGCTCGACAGACTCGACGCTGCGCATGTGCGCCCGCCGCTAGTGAAGCTCGAACGCCCTGAGATTGAACGCATCGGCTCACTGCTATCGGAAGCTCGAATTACCCCTTCCACGGTTTACGAGAATGGTTCCTGAGCGTCGCAAAGGCGGTCGCGTCACCATATCTTGCAGCCGGAATCGCCTCCAAGGGATACTTGGAACGAGGCCGATGTCTCGCGCATCGACCTATTGCTTGTCACCCAAAACGAGGGAAAGGAACATCCATGGAGATACGGAAAGCAGCCGAAACCGAGCGTGATTCGCTTGTCGATATCTGGTTGCGTTCGGTTCGGGCGACACACGACTTCCTGAGTGAAGCCGACATCGAGCGGATCCTGCCGCTGGTTCGCGATCACGCGTTGGTCGATCTAGAGATTTGGGTGTTGGCCGACGCTGCGGATGAGCCGATCGGTTTCATGGGGCTAGCGGATGATAAGCTCGAAGCTCTGTTTCTGGCCCCCGAACATCGTCGCCGCGGCGGGGGGCGGCGGATGGTCGATCACGCTCGAGATCTGAAGGGGCGATTGCGAGTCGATGTCAACGAACAGAACCCCGCGGCGCTAGCGTTTTATCGGTCGCTGGGGTTTGTCGTGGAGGGGCGTTCGGAGCTCGATAGCGCCGGGATGCCCTTCCCGATCCTGCATCTGCGGGACCCGGCCGAGTAGGCTTTTCTCTCGTAAAAGCTAGCGAAAGCTGCGGTTTTGAGCTCGTTTGCCACCTCGCTTCGCGGACCGCCGAGAACCGACGCTGCGGTTTGCGGGAGGCTGTTAATTTTTCCGGCTTTGAACCGATTCGGCTTGACTTTTTGAGCAACTTAAACAATTGTTTTAAACAGGTGTTTAAATCGCAGATTAACGAGGTGAAGCCATTCGTTCGACGACTGTTCCCGACGAGGACACTCGCAATCGTTTGCTCAACGCAGCGGGGCGGGTATTTGCTGCTCGCGGTTATCAAAACGCAACCGTCCGCGAGATCTGTGCCGCGGCGGGAGTGAACATCGCCAGCGTCGCGTATTATTTTGGCGATAAGATGGGGTTGTACCGGGCCGTCGTGCGGCTGATTCGCGATGAGGAGTCGCGTCGGTTTCCGATCCCCGACCCGGCTGTGCAAACGGATCCGACGGAGCGATTGTTTGCATTTGTCCGGACGCTGTTGCAGCGGATGTTCGACACCAACGAAGACGATGGATGGCAGGTGCGGTTGTTGATACGCGAACTGCAGCAGCCTACCGAAGCGATGGAAGATATCGTCAAAGATCACTTTGCGCCGATCCAGGATCAGTTGTATCAAAACCTCGCGGAACTGGTGGGGGAACCGATCGATCCAAGTTCATTGATGCATCTTAGTTTTACGGTGATCGGCCAGTGTTTCCACTATGGCGTTTGCGAAAACGCGGTCAACGCGTTGCTGATCCAGCGAGGATTGGCGGCGGAGCTGGATATCGATGAATTGGCGGTCCACATCACCAGCGTCGCGATGGCGGCGGCAGCCAACGCAGGATTCGTCAAGCATCAAGCAAGACTTCGCGAATTGATTCGCTAGCGCGTTCTTATCAAAACTAATCGAAAAACGACTATGAAACGTCTCTATTCAAAGTTCCACAAATTGATCTCGGGTGTCGTGTTGCCGACGGCAACTCTGGTCGCCTGTATTCTCATCTTCCGCGAACTCGGCGTGACGACGCCCCCCGAACGCCCCGACCCTAGCAATTCGATCGCCGCTCAGATGCAGCGACTGGCTCCCGCCGAGGTGATGCCGGTGCTGTCGTTGGACAAGGTGGATGGCGTTATCGATATCGCGTTGGAGGGAGAGGTGGTTCCCTATCGCGAGATTCAAGTCGCGACCGAGGTGGCGGGGACGATCATCTACAAATCGCCGACGGTCGAAGCGGGCAATTATGTTCAAAAGGGGGACGTTCTATTTCGGATCGATCCCACCGATTACGAACTGGAATTGAAACGCTTGGAACAAGAGAAGAAATCGGAATACGAATCGCTGCGTGAGATCGATCAAGAGATTACCAACGTCGAGAAGTTGATCGAAGTTGCCAAAGACGATGAGCTGTTGCGGGACCAAGAGATCGCGCGGTTGGCGCGGTTGCCCAAGGGATTTGCTAGTGAAACCGAGTTGGATCAAGCACAGCAGTCGCGTCTGCAGGCGTTGAACACTCGGATCGGATTTGAAAACCAATTGGCGCTGCTGCGGAAGCGTCGCATCCGCCAAGAGACAGCGGAGCAGCGCGTGGAGACTCAGCTGGAACTGGCTCGCAAGAACCTGGAGCGAACCAGCATCGAAGCACCGATCGATGGCGTGATCTTTCGCGAAGATGTCGAGGTCAATTCGTTCATCCAACGCGGTGCGGTGATGGTCACGATGGAGGATACATCCAAGGCTGAGGTCGCTGCAAATCTGCGGATGGACCAGTTGTACTGGGTGTTGGATCAGGCTCACCAGCATGCTGCCGATTCGTCGCTCGACAGCCGCAGTTACAGCCTGCCGCCGACCCCTGCGACGATCGAATATCGCATCAACCAACGCGATTCGGTCTATTCGTGGGAGGGAACGTTGGAGCGATACGATGGGATTGGAGTCGACGCGCAGAGCCGGATGGTGCCGGTTCGATTGGTCGTCGATCGGCCAGCTGATGTGACCGGCGACAGGGCTGGTGAAGGGGAAGCGTTGAGTCAGCGGATGCAGGGTCCCAAGGCGCTTGTGCGGGGGATGTTTGTGCGAGTCATCTTGCACGTGAAACCGCAGTCGTCGCTTTCGTTGGTTCCCAACTTGGCGCTGCAGCCTGGCAATCGGATCTGGAAGTTCCAGCCCGACGCAAGCGTATTGGCGGTGGAATCGCCGGGCGAATCGACGTCGGCGCAGGCGTCCGGGCCGGAAGTGGCTGCTTCGCCGTTCGAACTCCAGGCGTGGACCGCGGGGCGTTTGGTGGTGTTGGACCGAATCACGCCGATCGTTTCGGTAACGCTTCCGACGAAGGGGGCCGAGGACGAAAAGTATTGGATTTGTGAATCGCGCAACGGCGATCTGGAGCCGGGCAATTTTGTCGTCGTTTCGCCGCTGGGAGGCGTTGCGGGAGACGGCACCGATTTGATTCGAGTTCCCGCGCCGAAGTCGACTGGTGGCAGCGTCGCTCGCGTTGTCGACACCAAGTTGGGCGAGCGGTCGGTCGCTCAATAGATCCCCATGGGGCTTGCCGCGACGGTGCGACGATCCGCGTCGCTCCCGCCGCATCTAAGGCGCAGCCATCGCAAGTTGTGATGATGCAGCGAATCGCGAAACACAAACAACGAAAAACGAAAAGCGTTAAAGAGTCCTATGAAAAGTGTCATTCGTTGGGCGATCACCAATTCGCCAGGCATGAACGTGATCATGCTGGCTACGATGCTGTTGGGCGCTGCCTGTTTCTACGGCATGCGTCGCGAGGTGTTTCCGGAGTTCGAATTGGAGATCGTCGTGGTGACGGTTCCCTATCCCGGTGCCACGCCCGAGGATGTCGAAGACGGGATCTGCCAGAAGATCGAAGAAGCGGTGCGGTCGATCGAAGGGATCAAGAAGGTCACCTCGATCGCTCAAGAAGGCAGCGGCAGCGTGATCATGGAATTGCAGGCCGACGTGGCCGATGTGCAAAAGGTGCTGAACGAGATCGATCGCGAAGTCGCTCGGATTCCCAGCTTTCCCGATCTGACCGAAGAACCGACGGTCCAACAGATCACCTTCCGGACGCCCGCGATCCGCGTTGCCGTGGTCGGTCCGCGAACCGACGACCCCGATTCCGAACTGCGCCTGCGTAGCGTGGTCGAAGATCTGCGCGACGATCTGTTGCAATTGAAAACCGTTTCGGCAACCAGCATCATGGGGGCCAAACCGTTCCAGATCGATGTCGAAGTCTCCGAGGAGATGTTGCGCAAATATGGGCTGTCGCTAAAACAGATCGCTGCGATCCTGCGGGCGCGGAACATCGAATTACCCGGCGGGCAATTGAAGTCCGACGGTCAGGAGGTATTGCTGCGAGCGAAGAACAAAGGTCGCTTTGGCGATGAGATCGGGCGGCTGCCGATCATCACGCAATCCAACGGTTCGGTGCTGACCGTCAACGATATCGGCACCGTTCGCGATGCCTTTGAAGATCTGACCAGCATCAGCGAAATCAATGGCGAACCGGCGATGGTCGTCAACGTCGAGCGGACCAAAAGCGAAGATCTGCTGGCGATGGTCCGCGAGGTCCGCGAGTATGTCGATCGCGCGTTGCCTCCCGAACCGCAAGGCGTCAGCCGTTTCCAGCGACTGAAAAAGTGGCTCACCCGCAGTTCCGACGCCGATCAGGATCCGGAAGCGGAGGCGGCCGATGCCGAACCAAAAGCTGGCGGATTGGCACCGCGGTTGCCACCGGGATACAAGTTGGTCGTTTGGGGCGACACCAGCCAAGACGTGCAGGATCGTTTGAGTCTATTGATCCGCAACGGTGCGTCGGGGTTGGCGTTGGTCTTTTTGGTGTTGGCCCTGTTCCTGGAACTGCGACTCGCATTTTGGGTGGCGCTGGGGATTCCGATCTCGATCCTCGGGGCCGGATGTATTCTGTGGTACGGCGACAAGACGCTGAACATGTTGAGTCTGTTTTCGTTCCTGGTCGCGCTGGGGATCGTGGTCGACGATGCGATCATCGTGGGGGAGAACATCTTCGCTCATCGCCAGCAGGGGAAGAAGCGATTGCGAGCGGCAATCGATGGTGCGGCGGAGGTTTTGCCTAGCGTCACCGCTTCGGTCTCGACGACTGTGATCGCATTTTCGCCGATGTTTTTTGTCTCCGGCGTGATGGGGAAGTTCATGGCTGTGATCCCGTTTGCTGTGATCGCGATGCTAGTGATTTCGCTGTTGGAAAGTTTGTTTGTCCTGCCGGCTCACCTGGCTCACGAACACTCGGGCTTCTTCCGTTTCCTGAACGTGCTGTTGTATCCGCTGCGTCCGGTCGGAATGTTGTTGTCGGCGGTCGGAAGCCGTAGCAGTCGCGGTTTGGAGTGGTTTGCTGAGCATGTCTATCTGCCCGTCTTCAAATACGCGTTGCAGTTCCCGACGATCCCGATCAGCATCGCGATCGGAATGTTGATCGTCACGGTGGGAATGGTCCGCGGCGGGATCGTGCAGAAAAATCTGTTCCCCAAGCTCGATAGCAACAACGTCAAAGCGACGGTTGTCTTTCCCGACGGGACGCCGGTCGCGATCACCGACGCGGCGACGCAAAAGATGGAGCAAGCGATTCGGCAAGTGAGTGCCGAGATCGCGGCGGAGCGATCGGCAGCGGAGAACAAGACACCGCTGGAGTTGTATCCCGACAGCCCACTGAATATGACCGGCCCGGTGAAGCTGACGTTTCGCCAAGTTGGATCGATGACAACCGGAGGCGGCGCGGCGGAGCAGACGACCAGTGGCAGCCACGCCGGGCAGGTGTTGGTCGAATTGTACGACACCAACGTCCGAACGACTAAGTCGAGCGATCTGTTGAATCGCTGGCGCGATGCGGTCGGCGAACTGCCAGGTGCCGAGAGCGTCGTCTTTGGAACCGAGGACATGGGCCCCGGCGGAGCGGCTATCGAATTCAAGCTGTTGGCTCCGGCTGACAAGATGGACGCGTTGGAATTGGCGACCGAAGCGGCGAAGGCGCAATTGGCCAGCAAAGAGGGTGTGTTTGATATCCGCGACGACAACACGCCGGGCAAGTGGGAATTTCAGTTCAAGGTGAAAGAGGATGCGTTGGCGACCGGCGTGACGCCAACCGATTTGGGCGAAACGGTTCGGAATGCCTATTACGGTGCGGAAGTGATGCGTCTGCAGCGGGGCCGCAATGAAGTTAAATTGATGGTCCGGTATCCCAAGGAACAGCGGAGCACGCTGGGAAACTTCAACGAGATCTTTGTCCGCACCGACGCACCGAACCAGATGGAGTCGGTGGAGCGGCCGATCACCGAATTGGCCGAGCTCGATATCCGTCGCGGATTTTCCGAGATCAATCGCGTCGATCAACGCCGCTCGATCACGATTACCGCCGACATCGACGAAACCAAGGCAAACGGTTCCGATATCGTGACCTACTTGCAGCGAGAGTTCGAACCGACGCTGCAGGAAAGTTTCCCCGGCGTAAGTATTCGTTGGGAGGGGCAGCAGGAACAGAGTCGCGAGTCGGTCGGCAGTTTGATGATCGGATTTGGCGTGGCGATGTTCTGCATGTTCATCCTGCTGGTGCTTCAGTTCCGCAGCTATTTCCAACCGCTGCTGATCTTGGCGATCATTCCGTTCGGGATGATCGGAGCTGTCTGGGGGCACGCGTTAATGGGCTTGCCGCTGTCGCTGTTCAGCATGTTTGGGCTGGTCGCGTTGGCGGGCGTGGTGGTCAACGATTCGATCGTCCTTGTCGACTTCATCAATTCCCGGATCCGCGCCGGCGAACCGCCGGTGATGGCATTGATGGAATCGGGGCAACGCCGCTTCCGGCCGGTGATCTTAACCAGTTTCACCACGATCGCGGGATTGTTGCCGCTGTTGATGGAACGCTCTTTCCAAGCTCAGTTGCTGATTCCGATGGCGACAAGTTTGGCGTTTGGATTGTTGACCGCCACCGCGCTGGTGCTGTTTATGGTCCCGATCCTGTACATGCTGTACTTGAAGATGCTGGATCGGTTTGGCATTCCCTATACCGATCACACAGCGACGAACCTCGAGATCCAAACGCATCCGTCGACCGACTGATGTGCGACCGCAAGGCGGGTTGCCTGCTGAGTTCGCCCGCCAGGAAACTAAAAGATCTCGGAGTGATCGACCTGTTCGCGTTGGCTGCTGGTCTGGTCATACATCGCGCGAATCAGGTCGATGTCGCACTGCCGCTGTTGAACCTTTCGGCGGGCGAACATCCGCGCCTGGGTTGCGACCATCACGTCGGCTGGGATCTCGGCGACTTGCCCAAAGATCTGGGCGTAGTTCATAAAGCTGGGGACGTTTTGCGTGACGAACCCATACAGCATGCTGCAGACGCCGATCACCTTGCCGGTGAAGATGCCTGTATTGATCGCCGACTTGGAGTAGTCGCCGACGATGCAACCCAGGAACTGCATCTCCGTCGCCATCTTGCGGTCGTCGTATTCGATGTTGATCCGGCCGTAGGTGTTCTTCAGATCGCTGTTACAGGTTCCAGCACCGAGGTTGATCCAGCTGCCTAGGTAGCTGTGCCCCAGAAATCCGTGATGCTGCTTGTTGGTGTAGGGTTCGATCACCGACGCTTCGACCTCGCCGCCGATCTTCACCGTATGCCCTAGCGACACGCCATCCTTAAGGGCCGCGTGTTCGATCACGCGAGTTCCCGGTCCCGCGTAGACGGGGCCGCTGAGATAACAAAACGGTCCGACCGTAACGTTTTCGTCTAACAGGATTGGGCCTTCGGAAGTGTCGATCACCGCGTAGTCGCCGATCTTGGCACCGGGGGCGAGGAACACGCCATCTTCGCGCTGTTCGTAATTGCCCTGGGCGATCCGGTCTTCCAGCGACGCATTCATCAATTGCATGTGCCAGCGGACGACTTCGTGAGGCCAGTCGAACATCGCCACCGATTCGTCGATCGGTGCGATCCCGTCGACCGCCATCATCTGCTGGCTGACGCTTGTCCCGGGCAACGATTTCGATCGGATCAGATCTTGCGGCATCAACAGGATCGCCGCGACGTCGTGTCCCGATTTCACGATCCCTGAGTTTTGGCGGGCGGCAATCCGCTGGAATGCTTGGAAGTTCTCGATGCTAGGGACACACCGCGCGTTGATCGCCAGGACCGGTTCGCTTCCCTGTTGCCAATCCGCGGGGCTCTGGAGGTCGGCAAAGTCGGCTTGTTGGATCGGTTGCAGATACGCTCGAACCTCGCCGGCGATCGAGGCGTTCATGCGGCGGACCCAATCGATCAAGCGATAGCTGGCGCAGGTAATCGCATACGCCGGGCGGCTGACGGTGATTGGAGCCAGTTGGTCGGTCGAACTGTCTTCGAAGAGCAAGATCCGCATCAAATTCAATCCAATTGAGAGCGCGACGAATGGAGTTACCCCAGGCTGGCGAACGCTAGCGTGGGGAGAGCGACCGGTGGTGTCGGCCGTCAAAACGTACCGGTTGCAACGGTTGTGCGACCGGAGTGCAAGTATCGTGCAGCAAGATTGCTTTGGTCAACCCAACCCGGCCCGACATCGCGGACCATAATTCGTTAGAAACAGCGACTCAACGCGAACTCTCTTCTTTTCATATGACGCACACATTCGCTTCTCCCACCTCGCTGAGCGCCTGGCTGTTCGTGATCGCATCGCTGACGTGCGATCCGTCTCGCGCTCTCTCGGCGGAAGATTTGGTCGAACCGGTGGAGCAGCGACTGGATCTGCAGATCGATCGTCTGGGAGCGTCCAGCTATCGGATGCGCGAACGAACGTCGCGAGCCTTTGTCGCCGCCGGGGATACGGCGATCGAACCGCTCCGCTTGGGGCTGGACAGCGACGACGCGGAGATTCGCTTGCAGTGTCAGCGGTTGCTGATCGAGATTCGGGAACGCCGGACCGCGCGCGAGTTGCAACATCTACTCTTCGAATACGATCCCCACCACGACTACCAATTGCCCGGCTGGCAACCGTTCGCCGCCGCCTGTGGCGACGACGCTTCGGCTCGCGGGTTGTTCAACCGCCTGTTGCAACGCGACGGTTCGTTCATGGCGTGGCTGCAACGCGTTTACGACGATCCAAGCTATGACATCGAAAACCAACTGGAAGACCAACAGCGTTACCTCTCCCCCGACGCCCAACGGTTGAATTCGGGAGACCTGTTGACCTGGAGCATGTTATTGCTGGCGGGAACCAATGCAAAGATCTGCCAAGTTCCAGTGCTGGGCAGCCATATCCGTTGCGGGTTGCAGTGCGGCCCCACGATTCACAGTTTGAAGCATGGCAACAACAGCACCGCGACGATGCGATTGGTGCGCAGCTGGCTGCAGCGTCAGGCGAGCACGGCGGCGACGCGGTCGACGTTGCGAATCGCAATGCTCTACGATTGCGACCAAATCGCAGAACGATTGGCCAACAAGACACTCGACGAAAACCACGCCTCGCCCGCATCGGTACAGACGGCGTTATTCTTTCTTGTCGCCCACCATCCGCAAGCGGCTGGATCTCGGTTGACCGACGCCCTGCAGGATCAACGCGTCTGTCAGGTATGGCAGATCGCATCGCGACGCCGTCGCGCAATCCAAACGCAAGTCCGCGACACGGCGTTGGCACTGCTGTTGCATTTGCGAGGCGTCGACCCGCGAACGGTCGGCTTTCGCGACCTGCAAGCCGACCCGATCACGATCTACGGCGAACAGACGCTCGGCTTTGAAAACGAACAAGAGCGGGATGCTGCTCACGACTTGGGACAGCGTCTGCTGGCAGGCAGATAATCTGACGGGGCTATCATTCCTCGTCGGAATAATGATTCGGTAGCCCTTGGAACGCTGCGGCATCGGACAGCAATTCGTCTAACAATTCGTGGGCTCGATGCGGCGATTCCGTTTCCGATTCGCACGCTTTTTCATAGCTTTCGAAGAAGTTTTCTTCGGCCTGATGGCTCGACAATTGGCTGAACATCGATGTCACTTGCGTCGACAGCGCGTTCGCCCGGCGGACGACTTCATTCAAGCGTTCGGTACAGTTTCCCAACAGTGTTTCGGCACGCTTGCGTATCTGACGCTCGGTTTCCGCCGCGGCTTGGGTTTGAGAGCGTTGCTGCTGTGTCTGCTGCAGTTCTTCGCGCAACTGCTTGGTTTGCGATCGCAGCTGCTGTAGAAAACTTGCGGTTCGTTGTCGTTTGGCGCGTTCGCGCTGGAACAGTTCTCGGGTCGAGGCAAGCTGGCCGTTGAGATCATCCATGGCACGCGCATGTTCGCGATCGCGCCGTGCACTCTCCTGTTCAAAGCGAACCTGCAAATCTTGCAGCTGTTGGGACGTCGTTTGCAACGTCTGTTCCAGCTGTTCGATCCGCTGTTGTTGCCATTGGGTCTGTTGAGCATGTTGGGCATCGTTGGCGGCAAGTGTTTCATGCCGCATCAAATCAACGATTTCACGGTTTTCGGCAATCACTTGCTGCTTTTCAATCTCCTTGGCCCCCAGTTGCGTCCGCAGTTCGCTTTCGGTCGCACGACTTTCACGAAGCGATTGCTCCAAAGCATCGATCCGTTCGCTGAGCCTGTCGACATGTTGGCGATGGCGGCGATAGATCTCGGCAAAGCGGTCGATCCCGTCACCCGCAACTTCATTCCCTTGACGCGGCTCCGACGCGTCACCGACAAACGCGTTTAGGACCGCATCGCGTTTCGCTTCCACCGATTGCTGTGGTTCCGTTTCTTCGGTCGTCGCGGCGACTTTGGCGTCGGTATTCCAAGACGCTTCAGAACGTCGGGATTTCTCGCGAGCCCGCAGCAGCGCAGGATAATTGATATCGACCGCCAAGCGTTTACTGAACGGTTCGAGAACTCGAGCAACTTCCGCAGCCGTTGCATACCGCTGCTCTGGCTTGCGACGCAACATCCGCTTGATGATCGGCAGCAATTCGACGGGCAGGTCATCGCGGCGATCTAACAGTCGCGCGATGGCAGTCTTGGAACTCGGATAAAGATCGGGCGATTCATCGCTGGGGGGACGACCGCACAAGGCCAAGAAGAAGGTACAACCCAACGAATAGATGTCGGTTCGCGGATCGATCGGATAGTCGCTGACCGATTGTTCGGGCGCCGCAAACCGCTCGGTCCCACGTCGTTTTCGCATCGAAAACCCAAACGACTCGTCTTCGCCTTTGTATTGGGCGAGGCCAAAATCGACGACTTTGACAATCCCCGACGATGACACGATCAGGTTGCCCGGCTTCACATCGCGATGCACAAATCCCCGCTCATGAGCGTGATGCAATCCCAAAGCCGCTTGTTGGACGAGATCACAAGCTTGTTGCCAGGGCAACTGGCGACGGATCACGGTGAGTTCGTAGAGGTTCGGACCGGGAACAAATTCGGTCACCAGATAAGACGTCTTGTTCCGCATCTGTTGGATCGTATCGTATTCGATCCCGCGCATCAGATTGGGATGCTTGAGCGTCATCACTGCAAAAGCTTCCAAGCGAAAGCGTTCGATCATCCGCACCGATTCACGCAGCTCACTGCGGAGGATCTTGATCGCTACCGGAGTGTCAGATCCCGCCTGACGAGCCAGGTAGATCTCCCCCATCCCACCGGCGCTAACGGGTTCGAAGATTCGATAGTTGCCGATCACCAACCCACGCCAGCGGCCATGCAACAGATACTTGGCCTGGAAGGGTGTCAGCAGTTGAGCATTCAAGAACTCGCGAGCGATCGTGGAATCCTCCGCATCGCCCAAGCCACGCCGCTGCACAAACGGATCGATCTCCTCGTCTGCGAGCAACTGGCTGCGTCGCAACGTATCGAGGAATCGGCCTTTGGCAATCTCGCGCGTACTCATGGAACTCCTAATCATGCCCCACCCTCCACTATATCCAAATGGCAGGGATGACAATCACAGCGGCACGCCTTTATCGGGAAGTTAAACCGCGGCCGATGCCCTCCCTAGCCTCACGTCGCCTTCAATCGATGCGATCGCGCCTTGCCGCCCCCCAATGAATAACACCTACCACACAGCCCCAGCCGTGGTATTCAGGCGGGTGGCCCCTAGCAAAAATGGCACGCTTCAAGAAAGGAACCGCGTCCTGGGGCACTGAAACGCCCAAACGCCGGATAATTTAACGGGGGCGATTGGCGAACGTCACTTGGCTCGGGTGCCCCACTTGAGACCAGACGCTTCCACAATTCCGCTGCGTGCTCGCAAGACCGTCATGCTTGCAAGCATGCCCCGCATCGACAGCCCCCAAAGACTCCTAGCACGCGGTTTCGTTGAACGAACACCGCGCGGCAATCGTACTCACTGCAAACGTGTTAACCATCGCGATGAAAACGCGCTTTCGCAGGAGCAAAACCGTTCGCTACGCGCCGGATCCGGAGATGCTTTTAGCGCGGTCGAAATTGAGGCGGCGAGGAAAGCACACCGCTGTTGCCAGGGAAGCTGCTGTTCGGTGGCAGCGAAGATGGATTCGAACGGTTGTTTCCACCGGTGCTACTGGTGCTTGAATTGGTTTGGACGTTGTTCGACTCGGTCAGGTACCAGCGTTTGCCATTGAGCCCTGCGATCGAACTCCATTGCAGGTTGGGAACCAGCAGGATCGAAGCGATGCTGGGGCCGTTGACCTGAGCCGCTCCCCATTCGGTATCGATCGTCAATCGTTTGACGTCGGTTGCGCCGGTCACCGAATCGCCATTAAGCATCACGATCGTGGTCGAAGTATCCTCTTGCGACGCGAAACGAATCCCAGCAACTTCCGACAGCGGGATCATCAATTCGCCAAAGCCCGTCTTCATCTGGATTTCGGTTGTATCGGTCAGCGTGCCGCGGATCACGCTTTGATTGGCCAGCGTGATCGTAACGCTCAACGGTCGCGACGCCATGCTGCCCGACGGCTTGGTGGCGGTGGCGACGGGATCGTCGCCATCGGTGGTCGGTTTGGCTACCGGCAGGTCTTCGGTGACCACGACGGACGCCGCCGGAACGCTTTCACCCGCTGGAACGTCGTCCTGAGCAGAAGCTAACGACACCAGGAACAGAGGTAAGATGAAGGCAAAGGTGCAACGACGTCGACGCATGATTATCTCCCAGCAAGGGCTTTTGAGTTCGATTTAGTAGAACTCTAGATTAATCAACCACGTCTAATTGGCACGCGAAACCGCTACAAAAGGAGTTCTTTTTATAGCCTGCTTCGCTTCGACCGAACGACCGATCCAATCGTGTTATGCATCGGTCGGTGGATTGCCCGGCGAAACATTGCCGGGACCGTTCAGCGACGGAGCGTCCATCAGGTCGCGGTCGCTGGGGCTATCGATTTTCGAACCTTCCGCCGGGGCATCCGTTGCAGGATCCACCGTCGGTTCGGGGCTGTCCACCTCTTCGATCGCTTCCAGATCGGTTTCTACTTTGTGCGATTTGACTCCAGCCTTCTCCTCGACGCTGTTGACTGTCACCTCTTCAGTCAGGATCGACATCGACGTTTCAGTTGTTGGACTCGATACGATTGCGGCACTGTAAGGATCGTAGTAGGTCAACGGCACGCGTTGCATCACCTGACGTGGCACCATCCGCGTTGTTGTATAAGGGACATAGCGGGCCGTGGTTTGTGGGACGCGGATTTTCTTGACAACCGTTTGTGTCTTGTAAACCTTGACCGGCACTTGTTCCACGCGGGTCTCGTAAGTCATCCGTTGAGTCTGAACGGGAACGCGGCGAACGTGTTCCTCAGGAACCATCTTGTAGCTTTGAACCGGAACCTGGTGCTTGGTGTACTCGGTGACTGGACGGCTCACTTGATACGGAATCTTGCGGACCTCGGTCGTCGGTTGCATCGTCGTCACTTGAATCGGCACGTTTTGCGTGACAACTTCGCTTTGCATCCGCGTGACTTGGATCGGGCGTTGCTGTTGGACAACCTGCGGGACCATCGTCGTTTGTTGGTATTGCTGTGTGACGTAATTCGGACGATAGGTCATTTGAGTTTGAACTGTCGCTGGCGTCGCGTAGGGAACCGCTTGGTAGGCACCGCGGCGAGTCGCAAAGACGCCGAAGGGTCCGGGTTGATAGTAGGCAGCGGGATTCCATTGTGCGGCATATCCAACCGTGCCAGGTTGGACGTATTGCTGGGCGACGTAGCCCCCTTGGTCGACAACCTGCTGTTGAACCGTCGTCACGGGACGGAAAGTCGTGACGTTTTCGGTCTGATATTGCGTTTCGACAACCGGGCGTTGAACAATCTGCTGTTGCTGCTGGTACTGTGTCGTCACAACAGGACGATAGGTTGTCACTTGTTCTTCACGCTCTGCGGTTTCGGTGACGTACCGTGTCTGGGCCCGCATCTCTTCGCGATAGCTAGTTTCGAGCACGGGTTTCATGACCGTGTAGCGATCCTCGCGATAGGTCGTCTCCACGATCGGCTTGGCGACCCGGTAGGTCCGCTGTTCCATCTTCGTTTCGACGACCGGTTTCTCTTCGGTGATCTCCCGCTCGACGTAATTGGTCTCATAAACCAAGCGGTAGTTCGTCACCTTCTGCTCTTCGTAGACGGTTTCGCATTGCATCCGGTAGGCAGGACGGAAACAGCACTCATCTTGAGCTTCGACCGCCACTGGCACAGAGACTGCGGTGCAGAGCGATACAAGGGCGATGATGTTTTTTTTGTGCGACATAACAAATCCGACCGCGGCGATTCGTGACTTAAAAGATTGATAGCGATTTCAAGTGGACCAAGGTCAATATGCACATTGCGTGCGAGAGACCTCTTTAGTGTGTCCAACAGGTATTCAATATGCAAATCATTACTTGCTGAACTGCAGAGGCAAATCCGCAATGCATAAGTAGTTACGATTTTCAAAAAAAATTAAAGTCCAAGCCGCCCCCTGTCGACAGCCTTTTCGTCAATGTTTCGCTATCTCCACCAGCTTGTTTCACCGACGATACAACCGTTGCATTTTCGCATCATTTCACGGACATCGGCCCCCGGATCCCGTTCGCCAACCGCGGGGGGATAGAAACTAACTCCAATCGCCGGTTGAATGGCAGGATTCGGACAGCAGTTCCCACGCAATACACCACCTCTAGCGACCTACCCCCATGCAGTTACTCGATCGATCATTGACCGACAGTGCCGAAAACCTGGCGCTCGACGAAGCTTTGCTCGAAATGGCCGAAGCGGCCGACAGCCAACGCGACAGCGAAATCCTACGGCTCTGGAAATTCGACAGCCCCGTCGTTGTCGTCGGACGTGCGTCGAAGATCGCCGACGAAGTCAACCGCGAGTTTTGCGACCAGGTCTCGATCCCAATCCTGCGACGGTGCAGCGGCGGCACCTCGGTCACCGTGGGCCCCGGATGCCTACTCTATTCGTTGATCCTCAACACCGACCTCCGCCCCGAATTAAAGGACCTCGATCGAGTCCACCAGTTTGTGATGCAAACGATCTGCGAGGCGGTCGGCAGCCTGCTGGGCCGGGTGAAATTCCAAGGAACGTGCGACCTGACATGGCAAAATCGCAAGTTCTCCGGCAACAGCTTGCGAGTCGCTCGCCGACATGTGCTCTATCACGGCACACTGCTGTACGATTTCCCGATCGAATTGGTGCAAAACACCCTCCGCGTCCCCCCTCGCCAACCCGACTATCGCGAAGGGCGATCGCACGACCAGTTCGTTATCAACCTGCCGCTGGGCGAACAGCAACTGCGAAACGCCCTGGCGAAAGCCTTTGCAGCCCATACGAACATGCAACAATGGCCCGTAGAACGTGTCCATCAATTAGTGGAATCGCGTTACGGAAAGCCCGAGTGGAATTTCCGGCATTAGATTTGCATAGCCTGCATTCGAGCAAAGACCTCCCTACCGACCCAGGAACTATGAATACATCATTGCAATCAAAACTCGCTAGTTGCGGCCAAGAACACCTGCTGCAGTTCTGGGATCAACTCGATTCCCCCCAGCAGCGGGAACTGGCCGAACAAATCGAACAGATCGATTTCGCGCGGCTGCAGCGGTTGATCGATGCCGCCGACGCGGAGGTTGATCTCGACGCGGTCGCCAGTCGCGCCGAACCGCCACGCGCCGTCCGCGCCGATGGAACCGGAGCCGATTGGAATATCGATCAAGCGGTCCAAGCGGGAAGCGAAGCGCTGGCCGCCGGCAAGGTCGGGATGATCTTGGTCGCCGGAGGGCAAGGTTCTCGGCTGGGGTTCGAGAAGCCCAAAGGCCTGTTTCCGATCGGACCGGTCTCTCAGCGAACATTGTTCCAGATGCACGCCGATCTATTAAAAGCGATCTGCGAGCGTTATCAGGTGATGATCCCGCTGTATGTGATGACCAGTCCCGCAACCCATGCCGAGACGATCGAATACTTTGCGGAGACCGACAACCTGGGGCTTCACGACGACCAACTGCACGTCTTTTGCCAGGGAACAATGCCGGCGGTCGATCGGGCAACAGGGCGTGTGCTGTTGGAATCCAAGCACCAACTGGCGCTCAGCCCCGATGGACACGGAGGGACCGTGTCGGCGCTCGCCGCCAGCGGATGCCTGCAGGACGCGATCTCGCGCGGCATCGAACACCTCGCCTATGCCCAAGTCGACAACCCGCTAGCCAATCCCTGCGACGCTGCCTTGATCGGGCATCACATCCTTGCCGACAGCGACATGACGACTCAAGTCGTTCGCAAACGAGCCCCTCTGGAACGCGTCGGCAACGTCGTGTTGGTCGATGGCAAGGTGCAGATTATCGAATACATTCACCTGCCCGAATCAGCAGCTCGCCAGACGGAGGCCGATGGCTCGCTGCGGTTATGGGCTGGCAACATTGCGATCCACGTTTTCAAGACATCGTTCCTGAAACAGGCGACCGACCACGACGACAATTTGGCGTTCAATCGCGCCTACAAGAAGGTCCCCTACGTCGATGGCAGCGGCAACGTCGTCTCTCCCGCCGATCCCAACGCGATCAAGTTTGAACGATTCATCTTCGACTTACTGCCGATGGCGAAAAACGCGTTTGTCGTCGAAGGCGTTGCCGCGGAGATCTTCGCACCGGTAAAGAACGCCGACGGTGCTCCCAGCGATACACCGGCAGCGGCAAGGCGAGCGATCAGCGACTTGCATCGCGGCTGGCTGACGGCAGCGGGAGCGAAGGTTGCTGCAGGTGTGTCGGTCGAAATCAATCCCGAATGGGCGCAAGACGCGGAAGAGGTGGCCGACCGAATCGAATCGGGGTTGTCGGTCGCGGAGGATCGATATTTTGAACCGCAGCCCGGCGATCTTCGACAGGTGGTCGTAGCCCGCTGCGATACAGCAACCGAAGCCAGCATCATCCAATCGCAATTGGGAGGCGCCGGGATCCAAAGTTTCACCCAAGGGACCAACGCCAGCATCATGCTGTCGGGAATCGGAAACCCCAGCAAAGGAATCCCGGTCTTTGTCGCCAACCGCGACGTCGATCGAGCCCGGAAGATCCTGCAATCGGAAAACGACTCGTAGCCGCGGCATTCTGCGGTTCGGTTCCGGCGATCGGCTGATCGCCGGTCAGCATCAAAAAACAAAGGCCACGTCGATCGAATCGACGTGGCCTTTGCGTTGTTCAGACAGCTGGTATTGCGAAGCGGTTTACTTCGACGCGACCAGATCTGCGTTCTTCTTCTCGTTGACAATATTTTCTTGGATATTGCCTGGGACCTTGGCGTACTTGCAAAGTTCCATCGTGAACGTTCCCTGGCCCTGCGTCATACTACGCAAGTCGGTCGCGTAACCGAAGGTTTCCGCAAGTGGCACTTCAGCGCTGATGTAGCTGACGCCTTCGCGAATGTCGGTGTTGGTGATCATTCCACGACGGCCGGTCA
The DNA here is from genome assembly GCF_007741475.1 of Rosistilla ulvae. Lineage (NCBI taxonomy): Bacteria > Pseudomonadati > Planctomycetota > Planctomycetia > Pirellulales > Pirellulaceae > Rosistilla > Rosistilla ulvae. The sequence goes on from NZ_CP036261.1 coordinate 6,149,199, forward strand.
CGTCGCCCACAACCGCACCTTGGAACGATTCGGGGCATTCGAGTTCGACTTGCATGATCGGTTCCAGCAAGACGGGCGATGCTTTCTTGAAGTATTCACGGAAGCATTCGCGAGCACATGTGTGGAACGATTTTTCCGACGAGTCGACATCGTGGTAGGCACCGTCGTTCAAGGTCACGCGAGTTCCCACAACGGGGAATTCAGCAACTGGGCCCTTGATCAACGAATCGCGGAAACCCTTTTCGACGGCCGGGATGTATTGCTTAGGAATACGTCCCTGAACGACCTTGTCTTCGAATTCGAAGCTGTCTTCGCTGTCGCTTTCGATCGGTTCGATCGATCCCTTGATATGCGCGAACTGACCCGAACCACCCGTCTGTTTCTTGAACTTGTGGTCGAAGTCGACGTGCTTGGTTGGGGCTTCGCGGTAGCTAACCTTTGGTGCACCGACCTCGACGCTGACGCCGTATTCGCGACGCATCCGTTCTACGTAGACGTCCAGGTGCAATTCACCCATGCCGCTGATCAGAACCTCGCCGCTCTCTTCGTCGGTCTCGACGCGGAAGGTCGGGTCTTCCTTGCGGAAGCGTTGCAGCGCCTTGCCCATCTTGTCCGCTTCGGCACGACTTGTCGGCGTGACCGAAACCTTGATGACAGGTTCGGGAACAAACATCGATTCGAGCGTGCAGAAGTTGCGTTCGGGGCCGTAAGCGTCACCGCTAGCGCAGTCGATGCCCATTACCGCGATGATGTCGCCGGCGCTGGCCGAATCGATTTCTTCACGCTTGTTGCTGTGCATCCGGACCAGACGGCTGAAGCGTTCCTTCTTGCCGGTACGTTGGTTGACATACGATCCGCCCTTCTCGCACGTACCTTGGTAGATACGCATGTAGGTCAGCTGGCCGTATTCATCGTCGACGATCTTAAACGCCATGCCGACAAACGGTTCGTTTGGATCTGGGGTCAACGGAATCTGCTTGGTTTCGTCCTTCGGATCGATACCGTGGATTTCGCGGTCCAGCGGGCTGGTCAGGTAACGAGCCACGGCGTCCAACAACGGTTGCACACCCTTGTTCTTGTAGGCACTGCCCATGTAGACAGGTGTTGCACCGGCGTGGACTGCCTTGCGAGCGACTTCGTAGATCAATTCGACACTGATCTCTTCTTCGCTGAGCATCTTTTCCATCATCTCGTCGCTGTACATCGACAGCGCTTCGAGCATCGCCAAACGAGACTCTTCGACTTCGTCGGCCATCTCCGCTGGTGGCTCTTCGATGCGCAGAACTTCTCCGTTGTCGCCATCGAAGTAATACGCCTTGCGTTCGATCAGATCGACGACCCCCTTGAAGTTGTCTTCGCGACCGATCGGCAACTGCATCAGGAACGCGTCGGCTTGCAGCTTCTCCTTCAATTCGCGCAAACCGCGGAAAGGATCGGCGCCGGTGCGGTCCATCTTGTTGATGAACGCCAAGCGAGGAATCTTGTAACGCTTCATCTGGCGATCGACAGTGATCGACTGGCTTTGAACACCACCGACGCTGCAGAGAACCAGAACCGCACCATCGAGCACGCGCAACGAGCGCTCTACCTCGACGGTGAAGTCGACGTGGCCGGGGGTGTCGATCAAGTTAACGTTGTACTCTTCACCCAAGTGGTTCCACTTCAGCGAGGTCGCGGCACTGGTGATCGTGATACCACGCTCTTTTTCCAGTTCCATGTGATCCATCGTCGCGCCGTCACCGCCGCCACGAACGTCTTCGATCTTGTGGATTCGACCAGCGTAGAACAGGATGCGTTCGCTGAGGGTTGTTTTGCCCGAATCGATGTGGGCACTGATGCCGATATTACGTACTTTTTCCAAATTCATTGATGTCACCTGAACATCTTGTGCTGGTCGCGGCAGTCGCTTGATACAAGTGGGCGACGCTCTAACACGAGCGATAGAAAACACAAATCTTTACAAGTCTTTACTTCGGCTTGGTTGGCCCTTGACCTGGCAGGGAACCGAGGCAATCTGTAACGATTTTTTCGATTCTTCGACCTCGGACCGCATTTGCGGCAAGGGAAGCGATTCAACGATCAAGCCGTTCAGAGCGGAACTTAACGTCTAATCAATCGCCATTGGCCATTTTTACGGACTTCTAGCCCGTTCCAATCCATCTATTCGGTCAATATGACAAAGCGTTTGCGAATGCAAAAGGGCAAATCTGTTCGTTTCCTCCTCATTATCTAAAACTACTTTTCCTCATTTGCCCTGGAAATGATTGCCGAATTCGCAGCTTGCCAAAGCCTAGCCACCGCTGGTTCGAAGGCACCCCAGGACCGAAACGGGGCCTTTTTCACAGCATTTCCCAGGATGGAGGAGATTCTGTTCGGTCGAGCAACGGGCGTTGTAATCCGGATCTTCGGAACAGTCATTCAAGGTGGGATGGTTCCTGGTCGCAGCCCAAGGCTTCCTTGAGGCCCTTTGCTTGGAGCGCCCGCTGTGCGCACTAGGGTTCAGTAGAGCGGCACACCCAGGGGGGTGCGCTACTTCGTGTCCAACCCAACCGCAAACGAGATCTCCGTGACCATGAACGCAAAATTATTCATCCGAACCACGCTGTTTGCCGCTGTCGCGGCGATCGCGGTCCCCGCATCGGCCGGCTGGCTAGACGTCTTGGTCAGCCCCGTCGCTTACGAAGAGATCGCCGTTCCCGAAGCTATCAATCCTCCGGTCCAAGAGGATCATTCGGTGATGATCGAAACGGCTCCTCCCGCGATGGAGTCGTCCTACGAAGCGTACGCACCGATCTATTCACCCGCCCCCGCGCCGTATTCCCATAGCGGTCATTGCTGCGAGCAACCGCGGGTGCTCTATCGCAACCATCCGATCTTGGCACTGTTGATGCACAAGTGCAAAACCGGCCAGGCCGGACAGGTTGTCGTCCAGGTGCCGACCGGGTGCTGCCCGACCGAAGTGGCGTTGTGCGTTCCTTTGTGCTGCACCACCTGCGCTCCGGAAGTCGATAAGTCGCGCGATCTCCTGGGCCGATGCGTCTTCAAGTACTGCTGGCCCTGTGGAACGAAAATCAAAATCGTCCAACGACACACCGGCGACCTGGTCGTCCACTCCTACGAGATCTAACCCATGTCCAAGGCCATCGAATCGGGCGCCTCGGCCGACGTGTTCTTAAACCGCAAGCCGGCTTGCGCCGACCGGGCGCTGTCCAAACTGGAAACGCAGATCGTCGAACTCGAAGCTCGCGTCGAAGCCGCGCTGGCTGACACAGAGACGATCCCCAACGGACCGCCAGCAAAACCCGAGGCGGTCGAGATCTGGGGCGTCCCCTTTTCGCGACTGACCCTCGGCCAGACGCTTCAACATGTCGACGGCTTGATCGCCGCAGGGCGCCCGGGATATTTCATCACGGCGAACCTGAACTACAACATGCTGACGTCGCAGCATCCGCAGTTACGACAGGTAAACGACAACGCTTCGTTTATCGTTTGCGATGGGATGCCGATGGTCTGGCGCTCGCAATGGACCGACCGACCGCTGCCCGAACGCGTCGCCGGTTCCGAGTTAATCTACGCGCTCACCCAATGGTCTGCTCACAAGGGGCACCGGATCTACTTCCTTGGCGGCGCGCCGGGCGTAGCTCAAGCCGCTGCCGATAAGTTGTCGGACAGATACCCCGGCCTGACCGTTGCCGGCGTGCACTCTCCCCCGTTTCGACCGCTCAGCGATCGAGAGCATGCCGAGCTGATCGAAGAGATTCGCGGCTCCCAACCCGATATCGTTTACGTCGCGATGGGCCAACCGAAAGGTGAGCTCTGGATCGCGGAGAACTACCAACAGATCGGCGCTCCGGTCTGCGTGCAGATTGGCGCTTCGTTCGACTTCGTTGCCGGCGGCGTCGCCCGAGCTCCGCGTTGGATTCAACGGGCAGGGTTGGAGTGGTGCTATCGAATGCTGCAAGAACCGCGTCGATTGGCCCGCCGATATTGGCATAACGCAGCGTTTCTGCTGCGGTCTCTGCGACAAGAATCGCTTGACGCCGTGCGATAACCGCCCCCCCAAACCCAAGCGGCAAGCTTGGGATCAGGCGAGGGACATCGAATGCGGCTGATGAACGCTGGGAATCCAACAGGGCCGTTGCAGCTCATCCTGCTGTAACCGGATCTCTGCCGACGACGGATTCTCCGCGATCGCAACGATGCAGTTTTCCGACTCGCGAAGATTGATCACTTCATCGGAATCCACCACCACAACCGTCGGCTTGGTGTACGACGGCGAATTGCTGCGAATCACTTGGGCGATCCGCGAATCGTCCAACCGCACAAAGCTGCCCAAGGGGAACAGCGAGACGAGATTCAAAAGCCCTCGCACCGCTTCGGAATCGCACCGCCCGGCGCGAACCTGATACAGCAGACAGACCAAGGCATCGTACGGTTTGATCGCAGGCCGACCATCCAACGGATTTTGCAGCGTCAGATAGGCATCGGCCACATTCAGAACCCGAGCGATCCGGTTCAATTGCTGACCGCCAACGCTGTGCGGAAACCCGGAACCGTCGAGCTGTTCATGGACGTGCAACAGACCTTGCTTAGCGCGTGAACTGAGCCCAGCGATCGATTCACACAACTCATACGCAACGATCGGATGCTGCGCGTAGGTCGCAAAGTCGGACGCCGAAAGCTCGCTGCGACGGCTCCTCGCCTCAGGCCCCAGCTCCAATTCACCAACTCCCATCTCGTGCAACGACCCGGCGATCCCAACGTCCAGAATTTCATCTTCACTGCAACCGGGAATCTCTTGGGCGATCATCATCCCCAAGGTTCCCAGCGTGAGACAATGCGAACTGAGTTCATGGTATTCGGATCGATGCAGCGCCGACGAGAGCGTCTGATCGATGTCCTGTTCGCTCTGCTTGGCAAACGACATGGGGATATCGGCCAGCGATTGCCAATCGACGCGACCTCGCCCGTGCAACGAAGCTGTCAACTCGCGGAGCTTCGACATCGATTCGTCGATCAAACGATGCAACATCTCGGCACGCTCCTGCGAATACGGCAGGTTCGCCATTTTTAAACGTTGCTTTCGATGAACGCCCGCCGTCCGCAACGACGGATCGACATCCGTGGAATCCTGCAGCACCCTGCGCAGCCCATGGCGCTGGATTCGTTCCGCGATTTCGGCGGTCACGATTTCTCCAGACCGATACAGCACGTCGCCGTTGCTGGAAAGAATGTCTTCGCGCAGCGGTTGCCCAACGCTTAATTGCGGACTGCTGTCCGGCAGTGTCCCCATCGATCGCCCCTGAAATTTTTAAAGACGCAGTGTGTTGCCCACTGCGGCTGATCGAACTCGACAGGCCGTAAGCTTTCGCAAAAAGGACCAATCCAACCAACCCTACGGAACGCCGCAGGATGTTCAAGCGATTGTAGGGAATGCACCCCCACCGGCGCAGCTGCCCCAACCCGCACATTCAGTCTGGCTAGGCATGCCTAACCACACGCCCGATTCAACCGCTCGATGACGCCAAACGGATCGCCATCTGGATGGCTTGTTTCATGCTGGTGTCGCTTGCGATTCCCTGCCACGCGATGTCTAACGCGGTCCCATGATCGACGCTGGTCCGAACGATCGGCAGCCCCAGAGTCACGTTGACCGCTTCATCGAACGCAAGCGTCTTCAGCGGAATCAAACCTTGGTCGTGATACATGCAGACATAGACATCCGTCTGCCCCCGCATCGCAGGAACAAACGCAGTATCGGCCGGCAGCGGGCCGGTGATCGCAAGCCCCTCGCTGCGGGCCGCTTCGATGGCCGGAACGATCCACCGCTCCTCTTCGCGTTGGCCAAACATCCCACCTTCGCCGGCGTGTGGGTTGAGACCACAGACGGCAACGCGCGCCGGTCGGCCCAGTTGTCGAGAGACCGCGGCGTGGGCCAATTGGATCGTTTCCAATACCCTTTCGGTCGACAGCAAACCAGCCACTTCGCACAGCCCGACATGCACGGTGACCAGAGCGCACGAGATGTCATGGCTGGTCAACATCATGCAACACCGATCGGCCTGCGTCCGCTGGGCCAACAATTCGGTATGCCCTGGAAACTCGATCCCCGCCGCGTGCCAAGCCTCTTTCTGAATCGGCCCGGTAACGATCCCGCCAACCTGCCCAGCCATCGCCGCATCGATCGCGTCGACAACATACGCATACGAAGCCGCTCCGGTCGCGCGATCGACAACGCCAGGGCGAAACGTTTCTAGCGGCGATGCAAAATCAAAGATCGCCGGTCGATCTAAACTGGCGATTGCCGCCAGCCCCGCTGTCCGCGGAACCACTTGTTGTGGCAGCGGCAGCGACAATCGTTTGCCGACGGATTGCAGGACGGCAAGATCGCCCATCAGAACCGGGACGCAGCGATCGGTCACTTCGCGATCGCCAAGAACCTTCAACGCCAACTCGGGACCGATCCCCGCCGGGTCGCCCGTTGTGATCGCCAGACGTGGCTTCATACCGCGGGTGCCTGTTGGCCGTCGCGCGGTTGGAAGTTGAAGTTTTTGCTTTGCGAAAAGAAAGCGATGGGGTTTTCGTAGACGACCTTGCGGATCGTTGCTTCAGGGATACCACGCTGGCGGCATTCGAAGATCAAATCGGGAACCGCGGTCGGCTTGCTGGGGCCCCAATCGCCTGCGGAGTTGACCAACAACCGCTCGGCACCGTACATCTCGATCATGTCGACAGCGCGATCGGGCGTGCACTTGGAGATTGGGTAGAGGGTCATGCCGGCCCAGAATCCGCGATCCAAAACCTCGGCGACCGTATGCTCTTCGACGTGGTCGACCAACACGCGGTCGCGATTGACTCGCGAATCGCCACACAACATATCCAAGATCATCCGCGTCCCTTGGTACTTGTCTTCCAAGTGAGGCGTGTGGATCAGGATCGATTGCTCGTGAGCGATCGCCAACTCCATATGCTCGATAAAAATAGTCGCTTCGTTGGGGGTGTTTTTGTTCAGCCCGATCTCGCCGATTCCAAGCACGCCCGGACGGTCGAGAAACTCGGGAATCATCGCAATCACTTCGCGCGACAGTTCGACGTTTTCAGCTTCTTTGGCGTTGATGCACAACCAAGTGAAATGCTGGATGCCGTACTGAGCGGCCCGCCGTGGTTCGACTTCGGTCAATTGGCAAAAGTAGTCGCGGAAACCGTCGACCGAACCACGATCAAAGCCAGCCCAAAACGCGGGCTCGCTGACCGCGACGCAGCCCATACGGGCAAGCGTTGCGTAGTCGTCGGTGATTCGCGACACCATGTGAATGTGTGGATCGATGTAATCCATAACTTAAACCCCCATCTCGTCTCGCCAGTCGGCGTTGTAATCGCGCGAGAATAACTTCTGAACCTGTTCAGCACGGTTCGCCGCGCTGCCGGACAATATTTCAATTCCTTGACGCAGCAGCGCGTCGCGCGAATCGTCGCCAGTGCTCCCTTGAGCGCGATCGATGCGGTCGAAGATGGCTGCGATTTCCAAGATCCGCGCGCGGGCCTCCAGATAGTGGCGGTCGAGCACTTGCGAGGCAGTTTGTGGTGAGTTCATGTTCGCGGCACAGTCGCTGGTGAGGATTCGAAAGGCACGTTGAGCAGGCAGGTAAACAAGTCTTCCAGCTTAACCGCAAGGAGAACGCCTCGCGATTCCCAACCTCGGGGCGACACGAAACGATGCGGATGCTACCGGCCGAACCTGCTCATTAAAGCTCTCCGCAATTATAACGAGAAATCGAAAGAGCGTCCCCGGGGGTTCGCCAGGAGCTGCGGCAGATGTGGCGGCAACCTTCGGGGGGTGATACCCAATCGGCACAACCGGTAAAGCTGAACGCTAGCGGCAGGTAGGGTTTCGACAGTTAGAGAATTTCCCCCGGCCCACGCCACGTTTTCGCTCGATACTTGCCATGTCTAAAGTTTTGACTTGGAAACGAGGGATTCAGATCGATGTCGAGCGTCAACGGAATTATACAAACCGCCACCGCGATCTCCAACGCGCAACTGCACAACAAGGTGGATATCGCGGTTCTAAAGAAACAACAGGAAGCATCGCAACAGGCCGGCGACGCGGCAGTGCAATTGATCGAAGCGGCCGCAGCGGCAGGCAAGCAGATCGACAGCCTGGAACTATCCGACGGCTGATCGCACCCCGAGCCTAAACGGCGTTCTTGGTTTCGATCGAGACGATCTTGTCGACGCGGCGGGCGTGGCGGCCCCCTTCGAATTCGGTTCGCATCCATAACAGGATCAGATCGTCGATGTTCCGATCACCGATCAGATCCCCTCCCAGACACAACACGTTCAGGTCGTTGTGTCGTCGCGACAGCTCCACCATCACCTCGTCATAACACGGTGCTGCGCGGACACCGGAGAACTTATTCGCAGTGATCGCCATCCCGATCCCCGTACCGCAGATCAGGATCCCACGATCAACATCCCCCTGGCTGACCTTTTGAGCAACCACGCTGGCAAAGTCGGGGTAGTCGCTGGCGTCGTCGCAGTCGGCCCCTTCATCGAAGACGATGTGGCCGTTGGATTCGAGTGCCTGGATAATTCGAGCCTTGATGTGAACGCCTCGGTGGTCGCTCGCGATGCTTACTTTCATGCTTTGTCTCCCTCTTCGCCCGATTCTGGGATCGCAAGCCACTCGGGCCCCATGCTCTCGACCCACTGTGCTAATTCGCGGTCTATTTGGTCGGCGCAAGCCTGGTAGATTTGCACAGGCGAACCGACGGGATCTGAAATATCGCCACCATCTCGGCGGACAGTAAAGACGCGGTCTTGGGCATTTGGCCACCGCTGCAAGATCGCGTTGCGATGCGAGCGGGTCATCGTCAGGATCAAATCAGCCGATCGAATCGTCTGTTCGCCAAACGGTTGGCTCTCGTGGCCAGAGATATCGAGCCCCCGTTCGCGCATCACGTCGATCGCTTGGGTGGCTGCCTGATCGCCGGGCATCGCCGCCAACCCGACCGAACTGACACTCGGAATGATCGCTCCGCTGGGGCTGTTGCCAAAACGTTCGTCGATCCGTTTTTTCAATAAGGCTTCGGCCATCGGGCTGCGACAGGTATTCCCCGTGCAGACTAACACGATCGACGGTCGTGCATATTGACGAATCGCTGCGGTTTCCACGACGCCCTCTCGTATGATTTTGAATTGGTTTCCAACGGCCCGAACAACGGTCGACGGACCACCATATCGGGTGGGTCCATCATCGACAACTAGCGGCACATCGTCGCCGAATTGTTCCACCACATCAACGCCTGTACTCGCCGCCCGAACACCGCTGCGGTTTGCACTGCAGATCACAATCGGCCCGGCGCAGTACTTTTGCAGTTGTTCAAACAACCGATGCGCGACGACGCGCACTCCAATATGTCCCGATTGGCTGACGACAAGTTCGCGGACCGTTTTGGGAAAACAGGAAACAGCGGACCGTTTCAAATCGCATGGCACGACCAATGTAACAGGTCCTGGCCAGCAGCGACGAGCAAAGCGAATCGCCAGCGGCGAATCGTGGCACATGTAATCCAAGGCCTCATCAGCGCTTTTCACGGCGATCGCCAGCGAACATTGTGTCCCAGTCGCCGTTGCCGCATCGTCTCGCTTGCCTTTCAGCTGGCTCATCCGCTGCACCGCATCGGCACACAATACGCTCGCCGCCAAACCGTAAACAGTTTCGGTGGGCAACGCGATCACTTTTCCCTCGGCAAGCGACTGCACACCAAGGTAAACGATGTCACGTGGATCTTCCGCACGCTGCAAATCAATAACCGTTGGCATGAATTCGCGGCGATCCTGTGATTGGGCGATGGAGAAATGGAATAGCGTATTATATGTTGAAGCCTAAAGTCGCTACAACCGCAGCAATGGGGTGTCCGGCGCGATATCCCAACGCGGGGGTGCTTTTCGCGGCAAATCCTTGCACATTCCATCTGCCTGGGGTGGGGCACCGCCATCGGAAAACTATGCAAAACCGACCTCGCCCCCTGTCAAAGCGAACCTCCCTGCCCCTGCCTGGGCTTAACAGTCGACAAACGCCCGCCCCCCTGGACCGACGGAAATTCATCCGACATCTGGCGGGATTGTCGGCAGCGGCGGTCGCGGTTGCCTCGCCCGGGTGCATCGCCCCTCAAGGGACCACCGGGACGGTCGACCTGGTCTGGGGCCGTCGCGGGCTTTCCGAGGGTCGCTTTCAAAAACCGCGTGCGATCGCGATCGATGCCGATGATCAGCTGTATATCGTCGATACCACGGGGCGCATCCAGATCTTCTCTGCCGACGGCGAATACCTCCGCGGCTGGAAAACTCCCGACGCCGCCAACGGTCGTCCGACGGGACTGGAGATCGACAACGCGTCGCAGCGGTTATTGGTCGCCGATACGCATTACTTCCAACTGCTCTCGTATTCCCTCGACGGCCGCCTGATGGAATCGGAAACCCTCGGCGGAACGCAAGGGACCGGCGGAGGCGAGTTTTCGTTTATCACCGACGCGGTCCGCGATTCGGCGGGCAATTATTACACCGGTGAATACAGCGACATCGATCGAATTCAAAAGTTCTCGCCGACGGGGGAGTTTCTGATGCAGTGGGGCTCCACCGGGACAGAACCGGGGCAATTCGTCCGGCCGCAAAGCTTGGCGATCGATCGCCATGACCACATCTGGGTCGCCGATTCATGCAACCATCGGATCCAGGTTTTTGATGCCAACGGTCCCCAGGCGAAGCTGGTCCGGACCTGGGGCGAATTTGGGCATCAGCCGGGACAACTCTACTACCCCTATGGAATAACACTATCCGCCGAAGAGGATTGCATCTACGTCTGCGAATACGGCAACGATCGAATCCAAAAATTCGATCGCGAGGGACGATCGCTAGCGGTTTGGGGGCGTTCGGGGCACGCCGCGGGTGAATTATTTCAGCCCTGGGGCGTCGTCCGCGATTCACGAGGCCGGTTGCATGTGCTCGATTCCAACAACCATCGCGTGCAACGCGTGTGGCTGTAGCGTTGGGGCGAAGTGCAGGATAAACAGCGCTTCCATTCTCGATGATTCCAGCGAATCCAAAATCAGAACGCTCCCGGTTCTCGGCGTCAGGGCAAATCACTGTTTGAGCTTAGGCGTTATTGGCAACCCGACGCGCAAGCGGGGCACCGCGTGAATTCCTTGCTTACGCGTCGGGTTACCATTTCCTCTGGCGCTCCAGTTTGAAAAAGCAAGTTGCCCCGGTTCTCGGTGTGCGATGGCAAACCACGACGCGATGAAGTCGCTACAATGGCGGCCTAAACGACACCTAAAGAGCTCGCCCCCCGACAACCACGCAACGCGAACGTATCCCATGCGCCATAGTAGTTTGTACCTGCCGCTGCTGTTGATTCTCTGCTCCACCACGCTTCGGATGCCTCAAGCGTTGGCCGCCGAAACTCTGGCTCGGCCATTTATCGCTGGCTTCGAACGCTTCGGTCTTCACGAAGAAATCGATGAAGAATTGGCCGGCGGCCTGTTGATCAGCGAGTTGAGCTGTGCTGCCTGTCACGCGACCGACAATCCTCTGTGGTCCCCCAAAGGAGGTCCGCGATTGGACGCTGCCGGTTCGCGATTGCAACGAGACTATCTATCCCGTTACTTGAGCAATCCGAATGGGACCAAGCCGGGCACAACGATGCCCGATGTTCTGGCAACCCTCCCCGAAGCTCAGCGTCCCATGGCGGTCGACGCATTGGTCGCCTATTTAAGTTCGCTGCAACAGGCGTTTCCGGAGATCAAAGGGACGGGGGCGAATCCGGTCCCCTACCGTTTCTGGGAACATGGTGACGCGGAGAATGGTAAGCAGCTGTACCACAAAGTCGGCTGCGTCGCCTGCCACGAAGCGGATCCCGATTTCGAAACGACCGAGACCAAACCGTCGCCGCTCGATGCGATGCTGGAACAACTGGCCCCCGAGGAACTGGAGGATCTCGGTTTGTCGGCAGCCGCCCGACGCGTCCCCTCGGTCCCGCATGGCGACCTGGCGGGGAAGTACACCCCGATCTCGCTGACTCACTTTCTCTTAAATCCCGAAGCCGCCCGTCCCGCGGGGCGGATGCCGAAGATGAAACTGTTGGTCGTTGAAGCGGCCGACATCGCAGCCTATCTGTTGGCCGACCAAGCGCTACAGCCGTCGGCGGAATCGAGTACTGCCAATGCGGATCAGCCGTTGATCGATCAAGGACGCCAGTTATTCGTCTCGCTGGGCTGTGCGAACTGCCACAGCGTCGGCGGCGTCAAGCCATCCGTTGCGGCCACCCCAATGGCCAATCTTGTCAGCCGGACCGCCGAGGGATGCCTCTCGAAAACCGACCGACAGTCGCCCCGGTTCGGAATCGACACAACTCAAATCGACGCCATCACAACGGCGATCTCGGCCCTCTCCGACGCCCAACCGGCCACCGCGGAATCTCAGCTGATGACGACGATGCTGCAAATGAACTGTTACGCCTGCCACCAACGCGATGACCTGGGGGGCGTCGGCCGTTATCGCAAAGCCTATTTCGAGACGGTGGGGCATGTCGATCTTGGCGACGAGGGGCGTCTGCCGCCACAACTTTCCAACGTCGGCCGCAAACTGCATACGACCTGGATGACGAAAGTTCTGCAGGGGAACGGCGCCGACCTTCGTCCGCACATGCAAATCCGGATGCCAACGTTTCCTAGCGGTGTGGCGAAATCGCTAGTTCCGTTGTTGAAAAATGTCGACAGCGCGTCGTCGGAACTCACCACTCGTTCGGCCGATCAGGTATTTGGAAAAACAAAAGTATCTGAAAAAGATCTAGCCGAGGCGGGGCGGCAATTGATGGACGTCGGCTGCGTGCAGTGCCATCAATTTGCGAGCGACACCCTGCCGGGAATCGTGGGCATCGATCTCAACGGGATTACCGGGCGCATTCGGCCTCAGTGGTTTCACGATTTCCTGCTAAATCCAGGCAGTTTGAAAAAACAGACGCGGATGCCGACGTTCTTTCCCGACGGAGTCAGCACCAATCCAGAGATTCTTGACGGAGATCCCGAACGTCAGATCGCAGCGATCTGGACCTATCTGTCCAATATTCCCAAGCATGGTCTCCCCGAAAAGATCAAAGAAGCTCGAGCCCAGGATTATGAACTGTCTCCGGTCGAGCGACCGATTGTGCTGCGAACGTTCATGCCCAAAGCGGGGCAACACGCGATCGCTGTCGGTTTCCCCGGAGGTCTAAATTATGCGTTTGACGCTGAAAAAATCAGGCCCGCTCTCCTCTGGCGAGGCCGATTCCTGGACGCCCAGGGAACCTGGTTCGTCCGCTCGGCTCCTCCCGCAGCCCCCTTGGGCGATGCGGTCGTCGAACTGCCCGACGGGCCGCTGTTGGCAGAACTCCAAGATCTGAAGCAGTCCTGGCCGACGCTCGACGACGACGCGACAAACATCCGGTTCGGCGGGTACCGGTTGGATTCGCAGGGCGTGCCTAGCATGCTGTACGAGTGGAATTCGATCGCGGTGGAGGATCGCATCGCCCCAGAGGGCCCAGGACAGCTTAAACGGACGATTCGCTTGACGCGTAAAGCGGCCGAGCCCGCCGCTGCCGACACGCTCTGGGCGCGAGTCAACCTAGGAAAAACGTTGACCAAAACGAAGCAGGGCGGTTTCTTGAACGATCGGGGACTGGAGGTCCAAACCAGCGAACCCCTCCGCTCCGGGACTCAACTGCGATCCTGGAAGGAGCAGCAGGAATACCTGGTACCAATCGCCGCGGAGACTCAGGAATTGGAACTGTGGTATCGATGGTAACGGCCATCCGCCGAGCCGGAGAATCTGTACCATTCGACCCCAGCTGTTCAATTCTGCAACGCGGCTGCAAAGTGCTGCGATTCCCCAATGCTGGAAATCTGGCCAGCATGGGCAAGCTGAGCATGCCCGTAGGTCGAGAATGGGCGATCGGATCGCGTTCCTTGAGAGATTGGCACAGATTCTGCTTTATCGGAGCCAGTGATGCGACTATTCTGGGAGACGAGGGCACATCGTGCCGGCTCCCCGCCGAAGTGGCCGAGCCGCGAACGCGTGTGTGACTTAGAGGGCTTCTTGTCCCACCGCGATTCCGCTGGGTGAGGAACATGAGACAACAAGGAAATTCAATGAGCGTACGAACAGCCTTTCATTCAACGATCTCTTCCACTGCAGTATTTGGTTTGCTGATCTGTGGCCTGCAACCAGTGATGGGCGTCGAGCGACGCGATGCTGGCGACGACAACGTTCGTCAGGTCGAATTGTTTGAAGCGATGAAAAACGGCGACATTGAAGTCAAATTCGTGCCTCGCGATGCAGCGCGTGCAAATTTGATGGTTGAAAATAAGACGAAACAACCGTTGCACATCCAAATGCCCGATGCATTTGCTGCCGTGCCGATCCAAGCTCAATTTGGCGGCGGAATGGGCGGAATGGGCGGTGGCGGAATGGGTGGCATGGGCGGCGGCGGAATGGGCGGCATGGGCGGCGGCGGAATGGCTCAAGGCATGGGCGGCGGCATGGGTGGCATGGGCGGCGGCGGCATGGGTGGCATGGGCGGCATGGGTGGCGGCGGCATGGGTGGCGGCGGTGGATTCATGCGGATCGCTGCGGAAAAGCGACACAAAGTTGCCTTGACCACCGTCTGCTTGGAACACGGCAAGCCCGATCCCAATCCCAAGATCCCTTACACGATCATTCCTATCGAACAATTCACCAAAGATCCTCACGTCATCGAACTGTGCACCCACTTGGGCTACGGACGCGTTCCACAAAACACAGCTCAAGCTGCGGCGTGGCACATGATGGACAAGCTCTCCTGGCAAGAACTGGCGCTCAAGAATCGCAGCGAATCGGCTTACACCGGCAACACGCCCTTCTTCAACATCGGCGAATTGCGTGCGGCCATGGCTTTGGTCAACTACGTCTCCAAGGACGCTCCAATCGCTCAAGTTTCGCTTGCCGACGACTACACCTCGGCCGATTGATCGAAACTGACAACAAGGGTGGAAAACGAGCCCTCCACGTCACGATTGTGCAAATTCCCCAGCGATTTGCCCCCATGATCCCGTTTCGCGTTGTAGATTTTTAATGTTATCACAACGTGGCGGGATCAATTCATTTCCTGTTGCATTTCACCGCTGTTGAGATAACGCTGGGGCAAATCTTTATCCGACACGAGATGGGGCACATCTACCATTGTCGGTAAGCAACCAATCCGTAGCGATGCGGAAGCTTGGTTTGCCCTGCGACCCAATAACATCCTTTGGATCGGACAGGCGTTGAATGGTTCGTATGTTTTTGTAGGTGGGGCACCACATTCATTTGTGGAACTTGCAGAAGCGCTCAATACGATCGTTCTTCCCACCAGAGCGGCTCAGGTTTCATAAAGGTCTTCGCGCAATCTCTCGGGGCAGCGCATTCGACCGGGGCACGAAACCTGGGCCGTTTTTTTCTACTGTCCCGGCGATTAAGGCCCCCGATGTAAAAACGCGTCGGCGATCCCAACAACCGCATTTCGGTCAATCGAAGACTCGGTAACGCATCTCTTTTGAAATCGTCCAATAGACGTTTAAGACGTTTCGATCGGCAATGCGACGTCGGAACTGCATCAGCTTTTCCCCCGCGGGTCCCGTCGACGTTTTGCCATCTTCCAGAGCCGCCACCATCAACCGGGCGTGCTCCAGCCCCAGCCTTACGTTTTCGAAACGCTCTCGCTGCGCCTCGGTCGCCGATGCCAACAGCGGCGTCCCACGGGCCAGCACCGCCGCGGCTCCATCCAGCAACGACTGGCTGTAGATCAACGGATAGGCTCGAATTCGTTCGGCGCGTTTCAGCTGAAAGAACTTCTCATTATTCCCCAACGCGACCGTCCGCGTTTCCCAGCCGTCGTAGTACTCCTTCACGACTTGTTTCATCGGACCGAAGGACTCATAGAATTCGTCCAACAGGCGATCGACGTCGGCTTGCGTATCCCAAAGCATCCGGGCCAACACGTAATAGGTCGGTCCGGTCGCTGCCCAGTAGCCTTGCAGCGCATCGTAGTCGGTCGCTCGCAAACCATTGTCGATCTGGAACCGAAGGTCTTCGGCCACTTGCTGGCTGGCGACATAGGGCGCCCCTTCGCCCAGATAGAACAACGAATTCGAGCGTAGAAAAACCGTTGATCCCAGTCGCGACCACCCGAACCACTCCTCGGTCGACATCTTGCGGTAGGCTTCCGGTCGCGGGTAGGCGTTGAATCCAATGTATCCAATCCAAACGTTCGGTTCGATGTGTTGCAGTTTTGTCGGCGGAGCGCGATAGCGGCCGTAGGCGTACGCCACGAGTCGGGCTTCGGGATCGGCCGCTTTGGCGCGGACGGCTAGTTCGTTGAACCAACGCCCATACCGATCCGAAAGACTCTCGGGCAGGACGCGATCGATTTCGGGGCCATCGATCTCCGAGCCGTCTTCGACTTGGGGCAGCGCGTCGAGTCGCGCGTTGGGGGTGGCGTCCCACGCCCGGCATCGGCTGCAGACGCAAAATCCACCGCTGCCGTCGTTTTCACAGGCGTTGAGCCACAGCCCGCGAGATCCCTTGGCGGCCGCTTTTTCCAAAGGGTCCAACTGCAGTTCCCACAGCCGCGGATTCGAGACGCACATTTTGACGAAATCGGGCTGCTTTGTTTTCCGCGGGCGGCGTTTGCCATCGGGTTGCATCGCAAAAACATCGGGATCCGATCGATGATACGTCTCCCACCAATCGGTGAATGCGTGTCCGTAAGACAATCTGAAAGATCGGCCCATTCGCATCCGACGGGTCCAGACGCGTTCGTCTTCGGAGATTTGATCGTATGTCTTGCCCAGATCCAACCAACGACCGAGGCCCTCCTTTTCGTAGCCAACGCGATGTTTGTCTTGCGCCAACAGACGGATCGATCGGACTTTGATCTGCGGCGTTTCAACGACATTCAAATCAGAGACTCGAATCGTTTCCCGACGGGGAACGTATCGCCCCGTTTCACCTGGCCAAATCCAACGACAACCGAGTTGGTCTTGCAGAAAATCATAGACCGCCCAGAGAGTTCCCGTTCGCTGATCGCGAGAATTGCCGCCATCTTCGCCGGCCAAGATCAACGCGTTGGCCGATGTCCGCACGATAAACGTCTCGGGTTCCAAATGCTTGGTCACGACCCCGTGAACTTTTGACGTGAGGTTGCCTTGTCCGATCAGGATCAAAGTCTGCGAGCTATCCGCTGGCAGATCACTTTCTTTGACGATCGGCAGCGTCGCTCCCGACATGATGCGGAGATGCTCTTGCAATTCCGCCGCCGCGATCTGCTGCCCTAAAGAGGGGCGACCGTTGGTCACGATCAAACTGGCCGGACGTCCATCGCGGACGAGAATCAACGACTCCGCAGCCGTCGACAGGTTGGTGAACAAACCAACCGAAAACAGCAGAACCAAACCGATAACATCCCGCCCAGCCATCGCAAGCCTCTCGTGGTGTCAGCGCGGGAGAGCGAGCGGATGAACGGACGTATCACTCCGCTGGCGAAACCGACGCCGCAGGTTTCTCCGAGGCTGAATAGTAGCCGAACGAGATCTCAAAGTCGACATATTGAGGTGGTTCTTCAGAATCGTCCTTGCTGGCAACCGAAACATCGATCGCCCGGGTCTGCCCAGCGGTCAGCTCACCGAATTCGTAGACCTTCCTGTGGATCGTCTTCTGCCAAGCTCGCAGGGCATCGTAATCGTACGCTTCATTTGGATCGTGTGGTTGGTCCGACGTACGCACGATCAATTGCCCACGATGCAACGTCAGGGCGTTGGGATTGGTGATTTCAAAGTGCAACTGCGCCCGGTCGTTCAACGATTTCGGTCGCGAACGGATCACGTTCACGGCGCCCACCTGTGTCGGCACTTGGCCAAGGAATTCGCGATCGAGATCCAGCACGTGGGTGCGAAGGTCCCAGAAAGGGCGATCGGGATCACCTGGATTTCCCATCAACCGCTGGCAGAGCGACTGTTGAAAATCGCAGCGTTCTTGAAGCTTTGCATTTTGTGCAGCCAGTTGTGAAACCTGTGATTCCAACACGCTGCGGTTGATGAATCCCAAACTGGCAGCGATGATCGACATCCCCAACGCTCCGACGGCCGTCGCTTGGATCCAGAGGGGAACCGCGACAGATCCCACCGCAGCGATCGGGGTCGGCACAACCGCTTCCGACGCAACCGGTTCGGGCGTCGCATTGGCTGGGGCGATATGGTCGGGGGGCGAATCGGGAACGACGCCGGCAGGCACATCACCATGTTCGGGCGATGCCGGCTCTGCCTGGATCGTCGGTTCGTCACTACCGAAGGCGAATTCGGGAGTCCAGGGCTTCTCCTCTTCGGCAACGGCGTCCGACGGTGATTCGATACCCTCGGTCTCATCGAGGACGGCGACGCTTGAAACCGCGCTGGGTTCTTTGGTACCGGCGTCGAGCAACGCTTGAATCTCTTCAGCATTCATGAATATCGAATATCCTTACTACCCCAAACCACGGTTCTGGGGGATGCGTTTTTTGGGGCGGTAAACTGTCGCTCTGCAATGTTGTTCCATCGAAAACCGTTCGCTCATATCGGCGTGATATTCTTGTGCGCCAATAAACAGCAGGCCATCGTCGACCAATTGATCCGCAATTCGACTGAACAGATCTCTTCGGTTGCAATCGGAAAAATAGATTGCCAAGTTTCGGCAGAACACGATATCGAACAGGCCGACGGTGTTAAATGGTTGCAAAAAATTACGTTCTTCAAATCGAATCATCGACCGCAGTTTATCCTGCACGCGCCACTGGCTTCCTTCTTTGCGGAAATAACGGTGCAGTTGCGCTGGCGAGAGCCCGCGAGAGATCTCGTGTTCGGAATATACGCCTTGTTTTGCCTGCGCGATCGCTGTCGACGAAATATCGCTGGCCAGAATTTGGATATCCCAGCGATCGACGTCGGGCAGCAGTTCGCGAATCATGATCGCCAAGCTGTAAGGTTCTTGTCCACTGCTGCAAGCCGCAGACCACAACCGCAACCGCCGGGGAAACCGAGTCGTCGAGCGAGCATCGATAATCTCGGGCAACAATTTGTGTTGCAATGCCTGAAACGGGCTCCCGTCGCGAAAAAACAGTGTTTCACGTGTCGTGATCCGTTCGACAATCTGTTGTTGCAAGCCGCGATCATCGCGTGCACAACGGGCAAGTTCCGCATAACTGGAATACGATGCCTCTCGCATCAATTCTCCGAATCGATGTTCCAGCAAATATAGCTTACGATTATCGACCTGAATGCCACATAATTGTTCGATCACATCCATGATGTCGACGATGTCGGTTGTCGGTTCCAACGTCTTCATGATCGACCTGCCAATACGGGACGTCGTGTAATTGCAGTCAGCTTGGATGCGACATCTTTTAATCCAACGACCTCGTCGACCAACCCGGCTTCCGCAACGGCACAAGGCATTCCGTAGACAACGCAGGAGGCTGCATCTTGAGCCAGGATCTGGGCGCCTTGTTCTCGCATCGCCCGCGCTCCCTCGGTCCCATCGTCTCCCATGCCTGTCATCACAAGCCCCATCGCCCGGTTGCCAAACTGGGCGGCGGCGGAACGGAACAAGACATTGACCGATGGCCGACAACTGCGTTCTGGCGGGTCATCGTTGACCCGCAATGTGATACCGGCCGCCATCCGTTGTAGTGTCATTTGAAATCCGCCTGGGGCAATCGCGATCTGACCAGCTCGCAAGCTGTCCCCCGATGCCGCTTCGAAAACGTGCAACGGTGAAATTCGATCGAGCTCTTCGGCCAACGAACGAGTAAACAATGGTGGCATATGTTGCACGATTGCGATCGGCACCGAGAAGTCGCTGGGCAATCGCGAGACGACCGTCCGCAAAGCTTGCGGTCCGCCAGTCGATATTCCAATCACGACGATCTGCGGTGCTGCTGCCGACCGGCGTTGACCGACCGACGCGTTGCGTGTGGGGGTCGAGGTCGGCGGCAGGCCGGGCGACCACGCGGGGCGTCTGGCATTGGCCGCCGGACGGGGAATCGAATGCCGTTTTGCGTTTTGTGCAATCGCATGAAAACGTTCCGACAAATGCTCGCGAAGCTTTTTGCGGTTGGAATCCAGATCCATGCCTTGCGGCTTCAAGACAAAGTCAAACGCCCCCGATTCGATCGCTTGAATCGTAAGGCTCGCCGACTGCAGCGTCAGCGAGCTGAGCATGATGACTTCGGTATGGGGCGATCGTTGCTTGATCTGCTTGAGCACCTCAAGACCGTTCATGCCGGGCATCTCCACGTCCAACGTAACGACGTCGGGACGCATGCTGGAAATCGCTTGCAAAGCGGCAACGCCGTCGTCCGCTTGCCCCACAACCATATAGCCTGGGAGCCCTTGAAGCGTACCGACAACAAACCGACGGTAGACTGGCGAATCGTCGACGATCAATATTTTTCGTAGTGCTGCGGACACCAAAACACCTTTATAGCTAGGAAATAAATGGGGGTGACTAACACGCCAACGTGGAGTGGTTTTGAGAGTCCGAAGCTTCTCCTGTCTTAAACTGTCCAACCAATTTGGAAAGCTGGTTCGCCAAGTCGCTGAATTCCTCCCCCGCCCGACGCGTGTTGACGGCGCTGTCGGACGTTTGCCGCAACACGCTGTCGACGCTGGTGATGTTGTGAGTAATCTCCTGACTTGCCGTCGCCGATTCCTGTACGCTTCGTGCAACCGCGGCGGCCGACTGTGCGGTCTGCGACACGTTGTCGGAGATCTGCTTGGTCGCCATGCTCTGCTGTTCGACCGCCGACGCGATCGTCAACGACGCTTGATTGACGTTATTGATGACTTCGCTGATTTCGCGAATCGCCTTGACCGCATCCCCTGTCGAACCCTGAATCCCTTCGATCCGATGGCGAATGTCATCGGTCGCCGATGCGGTTTGTTTGGCAAGCTCTTTGACCTCGGTGGCAACCACAGCAAATCCCTTGCCCGCTTCGCCCGCCCGAGCCGCTTCGATCGTGGCGTTTAGAGCCAACAGGTTGGTCTGTTCGGCAATGTCTTGGATCACCTCGATCACTTTGCCAATCTCATCGGCGGCAAGCCCCAATTCGGAAATCTTGTCGTTGGAGAGTTCCACCAAATGCGCCGCTTGTCCAGCGACCGTTGCCGACCGCTCGGCGCTCTGCGCGACTTCCACGATCGATTGGTTCATCTCATTGACCGCTACCGACACCGTTTTAACATTCCCCGACACCTCCTCGGTCGATCTCGCCATGTTCCCCATGTTCACCGACAACTCTTCTGCCGCGGCGGCCACAGTGCTCGATTGAGATGTTGCCTTGCATGCCCCTTCGGACAATTGACTCGACGTCGCCGAGAGTCCGACCGAGGCTTCGTTGAGCGTCGTTGCATTGATCGTGACGCTGCGGATGATCGATTGCAATTTGGCCGCAAAGACGTTGAACCAGTGCGCCAATTCTCCCAATTCGTCGCGGCGGCTAGCGTCGAGCCGTTTGGTCAAATCGCCCTCCCCTTCGGCGATGTCACGCAACATTGCAACCGAACGGTTGATCGGAGCGACCAGCCGATAGGAAAGCACAAACGCAAATGCCGTTATGCAAGCCGCAGCCAGTCCCGCCAGGCCAAAACTCCAGGAGAACATCTGCCGTTTCGCGTTGGCCGACAACAGCGTCATCCCATCGGCTGCTGCAAAGGCTTCGTCCCGACTCACCTCCGCAACGACTGCCCATCGCATTCCCAAAACATCGACGGGAGCGTATGCCGACAGCACCCCATCACCAAGATATCCGGTGATCTCCCGCGCCCCCGTTTCGCCAGCAAGCGCCGCGCGGACCGCCTCGGTCTTCACAGCTCCTTTGGCGGGATATCGAAAGCTCGACACAATATTGTGATTTTGCGGGTCGCGACGCGTATCGCTTCGCAGGACGTGCTCGGGGCCAACAAGATACGTTTCGCATGTCTTTTCCATCCCCGTCCCCATCGTCATCACATTGTTGATCCGATCGATTGGCATCTGGAAAATGGCCACTCCAATCTTGGTGTCACCATCAAAAATCGGCGACGCGATGAAACTGGCTGGGGCCTCGTATGAGGGCGTGTACTGTTTAAAGTCGACGACGACAAACTCATCCGCACTTGGCAGCGCGTTGGCTTGTTGAAAGACCTTGCCGATGTTGGATTTGGCAAAAGGGCCGTCGATCAACGAGGTCGAGAAGTCGAGTTCTTTATAGGCCGAATAGACGATATCGCCCGTTTGGGAATCACATAGAAACACATCGTAGTATCCAAATTTCTCCAGATACCCGCGAACGATCGGATGAAGCTTGGCGTGCTGCTCGGAATAGAAAGTCCCGTCGGAGGCTGAATTCAGCTGATGTTTGGATCCCAGCGGGTGTTCGTTGGCTTGGATGTAAGCGTATTGCAACGCCACCGACGCCGGCTTCAATTGAGCTAAGATCCGATCTGCATGAGGATCTGTACCATCGTTCTGTTTTCGGTACTCGGCGTCAAATTGACGCTTGTAATACTCTGCCAATTCGCGGCGAAGATCTTCTATCTGTTGCATGTCATATCCGCAATCGGCCGCGTAGCGTCGAAAGGGCTCACGGAAGTCACGCATCGCATCGACAACGATCTGATCTTCGGAAAACTTCAGCACTTGATCGCGGATCGAATCGAAGTAATCAACGATTTGCTGCTTCTTGATCTCACGCAACGAGATCACTTTCTCCGACGATTTCTGCTTCAAGTCAGCAATCGCAATCTCTTCCATTTTTGCTAAGTTGCTGCTCGACATTGAATAGATCATGCCGCAAGCTGCCAACATCGGCACCATTCCACAACACAAGATGCTAGCAGTCAGACGAGTTCGAATACGCATTCTCATAGCCCCGATTTGTAATAGCTGGTTACACCGTCAAGCGACTCAATCGCTTTCCTTCACCCCAGGAACACCTAGCCCACCTAAGTATTAGTTACGTAACGGCAACCGCACTGCAGATGCCGCTTTTTTTACTGTGAATTTGCCAACGCTTGATCGATATCTAGCAAAATCACCACGTCGTCGGTTAGCGTATGGATCCCATGGATCATGCGCCCGTCGACGGAATTCACGTTGGCTGGCGGTACCGACATCTCTTCTTGTGATACAGCTAGAATGTCCGATACCCGATCGACGACAAGTCCCAGCAACTGGCCGCCGGATTGAACGATCATATTCTTGGAATCGGCGCTGACCTGTGTGTTCGGCAAGCCCAGCAAGATTCCCAGATCCAATAGCGGGACGACTTCGCCACGCAGATTCACAACCCCCAGCACATGCCCGGGGGCGTGTGGCACGTGAGTAATTTCCGATAAGCGATTGATTTCGCGTACCCGATCGATTGCGATCCCCAACAGGACATCACTGACGTAAAAGGTTGCGAACTGCTGATCTTGCACACACTGTTTTTCTATCGTCTTGTTCATACCAACACCTCTTGATTGTGTTCTTCGTTACTACTGGACATTGCCTTTTCACTCAACGTACGGATCGCACGGATCAGGTTTTCTCGGTCGAGCTTCACTTGATAATCGTCGATGCCCGCGCGTCGCCCGTTGCTGATATCCGTGTCCGAAGCCAACGACGTCAACGCGATCACCGGCAAGCGTTGCAGCTCCGGATCTGCTTTAATCCGGCGACAGAATTCCAATCCGTTCATACGCGGCATCTCGATATCGGTGACCACGAGATCAAACGCGGTCTTGTCTTGAATCAAGGTCTCCCAGGCCTCTTGGCCGTCTTCAAAGTCCGAGACGTTGAAGCCTGCGTCGCGCAAGAAGTTCGAAACCTGTTTGCGGAAGAAGGCCGAATCTTCAGCCAAACACAGGTGCAAGTCGGGTTTCACATGCTTCTTCGGCTCACCCTTCAAATCGGGTAGCGCGGTGTGAGTGATGTCATGCAGATTCAACACTCGGATGGTGCGGCCTTCCATCGCCAACGATCCGGCGATTCCGCGTTCGCTGTGGACATCGGTATCGACGTCCAATGGAATGGCCCGGATGTCTTCGATGTGCGATGCCAACATTCCGACCTCGCGTCCCGAGACACTGTAGACAATCACAAACAACGGCCCCGAACGATCCGCCGGTGCCGCCGTGACGCACATGTCCAATTGAATCAACGGCATCGCCACCCCCCGGGTGTGCAACATCTCCCGATGTCCTACACATTCGATTTCGCTGGCGGCGATCGCTTCGATTCGCGAGATCATTCCCATCGGAATCGCGAAACTCTCGTGATCCCGATTGTTGAACAACAGCACCGACTGGACCTCATCGCTGCCTCGCGGCGCGTCGTTCTTCTCGCTTTCGGCATTGGCCCGCTCGGTCACCGCGCGGAGATTGGTGTAGTTGGCGATCCCCGAAACATCGACGATTAACGCGACGCGGCCATCGCCGAGAATCGTCGCTCCCGAGAGACAGGGACAATCGTTTAATTGAGCCCCGACCGGTTTGACGACGATCTCTTCGGAATCGCACAAACCGTCGACAAGAATTCCGTAGCATTGCTGCCCGGTTTCGACGACGATCACATTCTGTGCCGCCGCTCCCGGTTCGGAGAGTTCTTGCACGATCGTGCGACCGCTAGAAACACCGCCAAAAACTTCATTCAATCGAACGACGGGTAACAAGGCATCGCGGAGTCGCAATACATCGGCCCCCTTCACACGGGCAAATCTTTGCTGTGCATCCTCGGGGCGAACCCGCACCAGTTCATTGATATTCACTTGAGGAATCGCTAACCGATCGGGCCCCGATCGAACGATCAACGATGGGATGATCGCCAACGTCAGCGGCAACGTGATCTGGATACAGGTTCCCGTCCCGAGAGTCGTAAAGATCTCGACACTTCCACCAAGCTTTTCGATATTGGTACGGACGACGTCCATCCCTACGCCCCGTCCGCTGACATCGCTGATCTGTTCAGCGGTCGAAAACCCGGGCAGAAAGATCAACCGAGCCGCTTCGCGGTCGCTCATCTGTTGCGCTTGATCGGGCGTGATCAACCCCTTCTCCAACGCTTTATTGCGAACCACGTCGGCATCGATCCCGCGACCGTCATCTTGGATCTCGATCACCACCTTGCCCGATTGTGGCTGAGCCCGCAGGTAGACGTTCCCATATTCGGGCTTCCCCGCAGCGACGCGCTGCGCGGGGGTCTCCATGCCGTGATCGACCGAGTTGCGAATCAGATGGGTCAACGGATCGCTGATCGCTTCGATAATCGTCTTATCGACTTCGACTTCGCTTCCTTCGATCGATAGATTGATTCGCTTCTCCAGCTTCGCCGCCAGATCCCGAACGACCCGCGAGAACTTATTAAAGACATTCCCAATCGGTTGCATCCGCGTCTTCATAATCGCGTCTTGCATTTCCGTGGTCACTTGATTGATCCGTGCGGCGACCGATTCGAAGCCGTTTTTCTCTCGCGCCGCCAACGCCTGCAGCAACTGGTTGCGGCTGAGCACCAATTCACCCGCCAAATTCATCAAATGGTCGACGGTATCCACCGAAACACGAATGCTCGATTCGCCGCTGGACGACTTGGGACCAGACGGTTTCCGGCTCTCCTGCGTTTCGACGGACGGTTGTCGTGCGGCAACCTGGTCGCCAACCAATGGGCTCGACGCGGTTGACGTCACCTCCGCCGACTCGGCGAGCTCGCGTGCTCGTTTGGCTTCCGCAACCGCGAGATCCAAGGCTTCGGCAAGCGGAAGATCTTCGCGAATCTCGACATCGATCGGGACCGCGGTGGCGGCGGGGACTGCCGCTGGTGGTGTCGCCTCAACAGCGGCCTGCACCGGTACGACGGCAGGTTCGGGAGCATCGCCAGCCACCCCCGAGGCGATACACTTTTCCAATTCAACCAAGTGATTGGAGATGTCGACCTCATTGGATGCCCCGACGTCGGCGACCATCGCCTGCAGCGTATCGGATGCGGAAAGCAAGCCATCGACAATGGTCGATGTGGGGACCAGTTTTTCCTCACGCATCAGATTGAGGACGTTTTCCAGAGAGTGCGCCAGTTCGTTGATCCGCGGCAGCCCCAAGAACCCGGCGGCTCCTTTGATCGAATGGACGCCGCGGAAAACGGTATTCACCAAATCGACGTCGACATCCGCCCCCGCGGCTTCGATCGTCAGTAACTGGCTTTCGATATCGGACAGATGTTCGAGTGATTCAACAACAAACTCATCAAGTATTTCTTGGTCTTCGTTTGACACGACGTTGCCTCCGAGGAGATTAAATAAGTTCCCCGCGAGCGCAGCGGGCTAACCTGATTCATGGCTCTCGAAACATAAGCCGTGAATTTGACGTCGGAGGCGCGCATGACCGAAGAACCGGCAAAGATTCCACGCGCGAAAGAGTCCAACAAGTGTGAATTGCCGGATGTAGCGATTAGGGTGGGTACGGCCAGCCAGCGACGCCCCAACGCTTCTTAATACAGAAACGTTGTCGGACATAGTCGCGGCGATTCAAAACCAAGTTGAACCATGGGCGCGTGCGATTTTCTACTGATTTTCCTCTAGTGCCACCATTCCCATGCTAAGTTATTCTTGGGTAACGCGTGATCTGACAGACGCGGTCCCCAAATTGAATTGGACTGCTACCTAAATAATAGGTCACGCTACCGGTTTGCGCCGATCCAATATCGAAACACATACGTGAAAAGGAACAATTCGATGGACCAAAAGGTTCTATTAGCGGATGACTCGGGCGTCATGCGCAAGATCATATTGCGAGCGTTGAATGCTGCCGGCGTTACCGATGTTATCGAAGCGGCCGATGGGTCCCAAGCGTGGGCCTCCTTTCAATCGACCCAATTCGACATGGTTCTGACCGATTGGAACATGCCGATGATGACCGGTTTGGAGCTGTTGAAGAACATTCGCCAAGCGGGCTCGACGATTCCGGTGATCATGATCACGACCGAATCCGAACGGGGCCGGGTGATCGAAGCGATCCAAGCAGGCGTATCGGACTTTCTGCCCAAGCCGTTTGAAAACGAACTGCTGCAAGAGAAGCTCATCAAGCATCTCAGTGCGATCGCCTCATAGGCGAGCCACGTCAAGACACCGTGTCATCGATCGATAGACATCGATCCTCGACCCCATTCCAACAAAAACTTCTAGGGGCACATCCGATGCTGACTTCCGAAAATCAAGCTTTCCAAAAAGCCGTCGAAGAGATTCTTGCCAGCTGTCTTAGCTGCGACGCCACTTTAAAAGAAATCGGCGAGACGACACCGGCCGACCGCATTCACGAAATCAAGGGGATCATCGGCATCTCGGGGGCGATCTGCGGGACCGCCGCGCTCAGCATCACCCGCGACTTTGCTTACAAGGCGACCGGCGCGCTGCTAGGCGAAACCCCGACGGAACTCAACTCCGACGTCGTCGATGCTGTCGGCGAGATCGTCAACATGATCGCTGGTCGGGCTCGTGTCCTATTGGGAAATGAAGCGACCAACATGTCTTTGCCGTCGGTCATCCTAGGGCAGTGCGAGATCGCCTTCGGTTCAGAGAACCACGGCACCTGTTTGCGATTCGAAACCCCCTGGGGGCCTGTTTCGATGGAATTGGTCCTGAAACAACAATCGAATTCTCCAATCCCCAACGTAACGCCGGTCGCCATACTTGCCTAGCATGCCGATCCATCATAGATTTTGAGGCAGCGGCATCACCCATGCCGCTTGCTCCTACCCGGCCAAACGTTTGCACCTGCCATCCCACCGTGGGCTCCATCGCGGACGCGCGATCGACGCATAAGAATCGCTTCGTTCGTGCCTGAGGTCTCTCGACGATGTGCCGCAACGGCTGGCCGGCGGTGATTGCAAGTTTACGGCGAGCTTGAATCTGCCGGGTTGCCCCACGAATGTATGTTCATTACCAGTACCGAATGATTCATCCAACGGAGTGATTGCAGAGAACAATGGACGTTTCGAAATTAAAACGCGGCGACTGGGTCATCTATCGCAAACAGAAGAGCAGCACGTCGCCCGGGGCGCGTGCGACCGATGTCCATCCCACCGCGGGGGGAGACACCTATCACTACCTGGTCGACAAATTCTGGGTCGTCGACGAGGTCCTCGATGGCCAACAGGTCCGTTTGCGGACTCGACGAGGAAAACAGAACACGATCACGGCGGACGATCCGCGTCTGCGACGCGCTTCCTGGTGGGAGCGTTTGCTGTATCGCAGCCGCTTTAGAAACATCGAACTCTAAACTGCGATTCTGCCGTTTCGCCATCGCAAGAACAGGTCGAATCGCCCGGCAGTCCGACATCACGCCCCACAATATCGCCGCGGCCGAGCGAGATTGCGCGTCGCCCGGTGCCAAGTCCAGATCGCAATCGCTGCTGCGATCCCCCGCTTCCGATCAATCCAACCAATCGCCATCGGCAAGGCGTTCGGGAACATAGGTCTCCGTCACATAACTGATCCCCAGGTTGATCAGCGACTCGACCTCCAGCTTAAAATCGTTCTGCAGCATCTTATCGATCTCTTTCTGCCAACGTTTCTTGCCCTCGAACCATGGATACTTCTTGATTTGGTTGGCCCGTTTGCGATCGGTATCGTTCATCTTGATCGTGACGTTCATGTCCAACCCGCAGCGTTCCAAGTCGATGCTGCGAAGCCCCAAGAACTTCGCGTCGGGGATCGTCATCCGCTGCGATTCAAACGCCAGGTTGATCGACCCCTGCTTGATCACGCTGTAGATGTAATATCCCCAGGGGTCGTTATCGAGCACGCAGTAGACGGGCAGTTCCAATTCGTTGTGCATCCGATGCAGCAATCGCCGCACGCCGCGCGGCGGTTGACCGGCACCATGGGTCAATAAACAGTTGTGCTTTTTCCAAAACTTGTCTTCGTTGAAACGCTGCCAGACCGTTCCTTTTTCGACATGCAGGATAAAGTCGGCGGTGCAGCGTTTGAATTTGATCCGATCGGGTTCCACGATCGACGGAATCCCATAACCGCCGCTCCCCATCCGCGCGCAATCGATCTCGTCCCCCATATCTTCCAACACGATCGGGCCGACCATCTCGCCCCGCTTGTCGGCGTACAGGTGCAGTTCTTCACGCAGCGAATTCGCCAGGACTTCCAGATCTTCGATCACCGCATCGGATTCGCCCTGATTGTTGAACGTCTCCTCTTTGGCACCTTTGATCGTGTGCTTCATCCGATAGTAAAGACCACGAATGCTGGTTGTCTTGCCTTCGTCGATCAGCCCCTTGCAACCGCTGCCGGCCAGCAGGGTTTGCATGTAGGATCGCGCTTGGTTCAGGTTGAACAGCTCGCGACGGTTTGTGTTTTTCCCCATCTCGATATAGCGTTTCGTTTTATTGAAACGCACGTTCGAAAGCGCCCGCGTCGGGATATCCAGAAACGGATCGCGGCCCCGTGTCGCCGAACTGACGACCTTGTCCGCGAGCCCCTCGAGTTTGCTGAGCGTCGATTTATCGATCGGCGTCAACTTCACTGGCTTCGGTTTTTCGGGAACGAACTTTTTAGGAGCTTGTTTTTTCTTAGCCATGATTCTTGAGATCCATCGTTGTCGCAACCTCCACCCCGATCCGCGGTGGCGAAGGCCAAACTTGTTATCGAGCGTTCCGGCCTGCGATCGGTTCGCATCCTGTGCCGGAGACAACGCTCAAACGTTGTCCAGAGTTTGCCAATTGCTTACGCGTCGAACAGTTCACCCTGTTCGACCGAATCGTCCTCCGCCGGAGCCTCTTCCGCGGCGGCGGCCGGTTGGACCGCTGCGCTGGCCGCGGGGACCGTCTTGGCCGCGTTGTCGACGATCAACACGCCGTCTCCAAGATCGAGTTCCGATTCATCTTGAATCACTTTACCCCGTTCATCGAGAACCACATCCGCATCGGCTGTCTTCTTTTTGGCGACCTCTAACAAGTGGTCGTAGACCTCTTGGGTATCGCAGCCGTTCATGCCGTGCAAGGCTTGCGCGACCTCGCCCAGATACCGCAGAAAGACGCTTCGCCGCTCTCCTTCCTGCTTCACTTTTTGCCGGCGTCGCAGGAACATTCCCAGCTTGCGACCGACAAACTGCAGCGCCAATCGCAGCTCCTTTTCGATCTCCGGATAATTGGCGACCGCCTCTTTCGATTCGCTGGTAAACGGCACCCAAACGCTGGCGACGTGGACCATCACCGAAACGGGACCGTTGGGCAAGTTGCCGCGGGATTGGGTCAGGCCATAACTGCGCCAATTCATCCCCATCACCGCTTGCGTGATCGCACACGCACCGGCTTGAAATTGCAGCGGCACACGATTGGCAAACCGCATCACTTGCATCGATTGCCCTTCGCTGATGCTGACGTTTTGCAACGCATCATGCAACGCCAACCGCTCCTTGGGCGTCAGATTCGCGGGGCTCTTGCGGGTCTTTAATGCCGCCTGTTTCATGATCTTGTCGGCACCGTCGGAACCGACGCCGCTGAACGTATCCATCAAGAACTTTCGCAACGTTCGCGCGTCGGTCTGGCCGATCAGTTCATTCAAATCATCGCGTGAGATCGCATGCGTTTGTGGACCGCCACCGTACGCGAGTGCGACTTCGATGATAAACGGATTTCCGCGATAGACCGCCGGTGGTCGGCTGGATGCTGCGTAGAACTCGCCCGGCACCACGGTGCTAATTCCCTTCAACAGCAACCCCTGGCCGATCGGTACGACACAATCGGTGGACGGGGGGCGAATCTTCGCCTCTTGCATCGCATGGAAGACTTTATCCGCTTCGTCACGGCCGATTTTTTTTGTCGTCACCCGGCTGCCGATCCCCGCCGCTTCGCAGATCCGGCGAGCGACCGCGGGAGTCACACAGGAGAACGAACTCTGCAGAAACTGGCTGATCGTATTGACGTTGTCGGCCGACATCATCGCCATCAGATGTCCCAGCTCGACACCATACGGATGCGGCTTGATCTCTTTTGCCTCGGCCGGCAATTCGGTCGTGCTTCGCCAATAGGACCGCGCCGTTCCATCGGGGTCCATGTAGTGAACAGTGATGTGCGGGTTGGCGATGGCGGTTTGTTCGATGTATTCATCGACGCTTCCCCGACCCTTTTTGTAAATCGCAGCCAGTTCGATTGTGACCCGCGTGCCGTGCGTTACGTCTTCGCTGGTACCGTCTTCATACGGGATCACCGTCTCCCACGCGATCCCCGCTTTTTCGATGTACTGGCGTCCCTTTTCCCCAGCGGGAATATCGATCCCATCCCCCTTGCCGTTGACGATCTCCGGCTGATTCTTCTTGGTGTCGATCTGCAGCTCAAAATAGTGAGCCGGCTTGCGGACCGAGACCTTGCTGACGATTTTGACCGGTTGCCCACTGGTCAACATCCCGTTCATTCCCGCGGCACTGATCCCGATCCCCTGCTGACCGCGGCTCATCCGCAAACGATGAAACTTGCTGCCGTACAACAGTTTGCCGAAGATCAACGGGATCTGTTTCTTGACGATCCCGGGACCGTTGTCTTGGATCGAAACCCGGTAGCGGCCCGATTGCGTTGCTTCCAACTGGACCCAGATCACCGGCAGAATGCCAGCTTCCTCGCACGCATCGAGCGAGTTGTCGACAGCCTCTTTGACCGTCGTCAACAGCGACTTTCGCGGATTGTCGAAACCCAACAGATGCTTGTTTTTTGCAAAGAACTCGCTGACCGAAATGTCGCGTTGGCCCTTGGCCATCGCTTCGGCTGTACTTCGACGTGTCTTGGGGGTGCTTGCTGCGGCCGCCATCTTTTCCTTCTCGGTCGACTGTCAGAATCCGTATCATCGTTACTTCGGTTATCGGCAACGGCAAGCTGTTCTTCAGCCAATTTGCCTGCAGCCGGGGCAATCAATTCCCATCTTTCGCCCTTGCGGGGGTCCCGAGCCAGGGCAATCGGTGCGGATCGGCTACCGGACGCCACCACCAAATCGTGGCCGATTGTAACGATTCCGCAAACTTGGTCCTAGCCACAGACAGGGCAATCTGCGCCGGTTGCGGGCGACACGCAGTCCCGGAGAGAAAACGTTGGTTTGGAGATGTAGATAGAACCGAAAAGACCCCAATAGCCGGACGAACGCAATTCATCCGGAAAAGAGACACAATGCTGGCAAAAGCACAAACACGAACGACGATCCAACGTCCGGTGCGATCGCCCGAATAGTTCGGGCACCACTTCGGAGATCCGTCTTCCAGGGAGGAAGAACCATGCGTTTTACGGCGCGATTCATCGCAGCGATCACCATTGCAGCTTCGGCGACCGCAACGGCAAATGCCCAACAAGTCGTTGGCGAATATATCGTGGATTCTCAAATCATCTCCGACGTAGCAGTCGGTGACGCGGGGGGCGAAGGTCACCAAGCGTCCCCTTCGGACAGCTATTCCGACCAAGGCTACCCGGTCGCGGACGGCGGCGCGGAATATGTCCAAGCCAGCACGGGCCGACGCGCGGTCCAGGGTTCGGGGCGAATGGCCGCGATGGCCCACGGCGGCCAACAAGGGCCTTACATTCCTAAGCAATACGCCCAGCCCGACCTGTTCTACAACTATTACTCCAACGGTCAAAACCAGGTCAACGCAGAGATGTACCTGGCCCCCGGCCCGGTTCCCGCCTTTGTCGGCCACACCTGGGTCCCCTACCAGCCGCTGATGCCCCACAACTATTTGTATCAACATAAAGACCGCTACCATAATCATTACGACTATGGCCGGGGCACTAATCGAACCAAGGCGACTTATAGGGTTGCCCCCAAGCAATATGCCCAAACGTTGTACAACTTTTTGCGAATCCCACGCTAATTGAACGTATCGTGGTACAACAGGTCGTTTTGTCTGTGATCTGAAACTCGCCACCCCATGCAAGGCCGCGACTGGCTTTGAACACTGGAGCATCATTCGCCATGAACAAAAAAATCACCATCGCCCTGACGATGCTGGCCGGCGTCGCGTTGGCATCGTCCAGCGCCGAAGCGGTCGACATCTACGGCCGCACCAATGTGCAAGCGATGAACTTTGCCGCAACGCGTCCGTGGCACAGCCATTACCAGTACTCCAACTGGGGCACTCCGGTTGCGATGATTGTGCCACCGACGGCGCACATGCAGACAAATTATTCATGGGGCGTCAGCCAGAATCTGTCGTACCCGATCCATCACCAATTCAACCGCAACATGCCGCAACCGATGGGTGTCCCTTACGGTCAGTTCCGCCCGACGCCGCACTGGCCAAGCCACACCGATCAATTTGGGGTCCACTACATTCGTGGCCCTTGGTAACGGATGAAGCGAAATCGGCGAGCGTGCTTGCGGTTGCCAATGCTTGACAAAACTAAAAAACGGCTCGAGAGATGTTTCCATCCTCGAGCCGTTTTTCGTTGGGTAATCTTCGAATCTCGATAAACTGCCACGCCGCCTCGCGTTGGCTTTCTCCGTTCGCTCGGCAACTATTCGTCTTCTGATTCGCTAGGCTTTTCCGCGGTCGGCGACTTGGAGGTGGCACCCGCTTCCGCTTTGTCGGTCGCCGCCTCTTCCGCCAACTTGGGATCAAAAGGCTCGTGTTGTTGATACAACGCGAGCACCTTTTCGGCATACGGCTTGCGATCTTCCGGAGCCATCTCGAGCACCTTCTCCTGCCATCCGATCGCTTCCTCGAACTGTTCGTCGGCCGCAAGCGCCGCTGCCATGGCTGCCAAGTCGCTGATGATGGCAAAGTTGTTCAGTTCTCCCGCCTTGGTCGCTGCTTTAATCGCGACGCTTGCGTTGCCCAATTTTGGATCGTTGGCGATGACTAACAACCAAGCTTTATTCTGATAGGCCAACGCGTAATCGGGCGCAAGCTCGATCGCTTTGTTGTAATCGGCCAATGCTTCGGCCATCTTCCCAAGCTGTTGAAGATTGAAGCCGCGGTTGTTGTAGGCGGCTGCGGCCCGAGGTTCGATCTCGATCACCGCGGCAAAATCTTCCACAGCCCGCTCGTGGTCGGCTTGTTGAAAGTGGACAAACCCGCGACTCATCAATGCAGAAACATTTTCAGGGCTCAGCTCGATCGCTTTGTCAAAGTCAGCCACCGCTTGTTCCAGGTTCCCGCTCAATTTGTGCGCCACCGCTCGCTGTTGATACGCGCTGGCCAGTTCCGGTTTCCGCTGGATCACTTGGTCGTAATCGGCGATTGCGTCGGCAAATTTCTGCAGCGTCATATAGACCGCCGCGCGATTCAGCAGCGGCGAGAAATCTTTATTTTCGGTGTCCCGTTCCAACGCGGTCGTGTAGTCTTTGATCGCGTCTTCAAAGTCGCCCATCGCCGCATGAAACATCCCGCGGCTCGAATAAGCATGTGGCGCGTCGTACCCCAACTTGATCGCCCGATCAAAATCATCCAGCGCCTTTTGGTTCTGTTTCAACGCCCACCAAGCGGAAGCTCGTAGAGTGAACAGCCGCCCGTCGGTCGGGTTCTCTTGGATCAGTTCGGTATAGATGTCAGCCGATTCGATGATCTTGACCGCGTTGACTTTCTCCACCACGCCCCGGTGGCCGTTGTAAGTCACGATTAAATAGTTCTCGCCACGATCCTCGAGAACGGTCAACAGGTCTCCCTTCTCGATCGTGTCGACCAATTTGTCGCCCACCTGCAACTGCATCTGCGCCCGAGCAACGACTGGCTCAGAATGCTCTTGCGCAAACACGATGCTTGCGAACAAACTGCCCAGGATAAAACTGCTGGCCAGCAGGGCTAGGGTTCGGATCAAGCGGAACTTTGGGTTCGACATCGGTGTGGGTAGCTCCAGGAAACTCTGCGATCTTGCGTTTTTCAATCCAGACGCACCGCCGGCGCGTGCATCTAGGGAAAGATTAGGTCACAAAAACGCTCTCCTTTCCGCAAACCAAGTCGCCCCGCCGCCACGACATCGTGTTGCTAAAGTCAACGAAAACCAGGTGTTGTCGCATTCACACACCAAGAAAAGACGACCGAGGGGTAAAGAATGGAAACTTCGCCACTTATTCCTATCTTTCCTGTTCTGCCGAACATTCGGGTTAAATATACTGACACGCGGTCATATTTCAGGATTTCCCAGCGCGGCTCCCCCTCCGCGCTAGATCCGTTCGCAGAAAACGAAGCCGAACGCACACACGTTCACACGTCGCTTGGAGACAAAAAGAATGAACTCTCGATTATCGTTGGCAGCCGCGATGCTCATGCTGTTGAGCTTCGTATCGTCGGCAACCGCCGGACGCCCGTGTATTCCGTGTGGCGGATGCACCGACCCTTGCGCCGGCGGTGGCTTTGCCGTCGCCCCTGGCTGCGGCACAAACGTCGGCTACGCGACTCAGCCCAGCATCGGATACGCGGCTCCCCAACAGGACGCCGGTTGCGCGATCAACAGCTACGCCCCCGCTGCCGTTCCTGCGACACAACCGCTGTGCGGACCGATGACCATCGCCAAAGTCATCATGGTGCCGACCTACGTCACCGAAACGCGTGCCCAACCGACAACCGAATATCGCGACGAAGTTCGGCATCGCACGAAAACGACCTATCGCACCGTACCGGTTACCGAAACCAAGTACCGCACGCGAACCGTGATGCAGACCAAGACCGAAAGCAAAACGGTCAACTACACCGAACTTGTCGCTCAAACCGACATGAAGACGATGGAGCAAACGCACACCGTGCCGGTTTGGAACGAAGTTCCCGAAACCTACACCGTCCGCGTCCCTCAGATCGTCGAGCGTGAAGAGAGCTACACCGTCAGCGTTCCTCAACTGACCGACGAAGAGTTCACCTACACCGTGAACGTTCCCGTTCCGCAAACCGAAACCAAAATGCAAACGGTGACCAACGCCGTCCCCGTCGTCAAACGACGCGTGATCAACATCGATGTTCCCGTCACCCGCACGCAAACCGTCACCAAAGACTACGGTCATTGGGAAACCCAAGTCGACGAAGTGATCGCGGCTCCAGCGCCAGTGGCTGTCCAAAGCTCCGCCCCAGGCTGTTACAGCTCGAACGGTTCGGTCTCCAACCTGGGCGGCTGCGGTTCATACGGTGGCTGTGGATCGGGCGGTTACGCCAGTTCATGTGGCTCGCGTCAGTGCGGCAACTGCAGTGCGTGCCAAGCCCGCAGCTGCGGTGGTTGCCAATCGACCGCCAGCTCCCACCAGGCTTCGGGAAACTGTGGCAATGGTTGCGGCGGACAAGTAATCGGTGGGCAAAGCGTTGCGGCGACACAAACCGTCACCCGCCGCGTTTGGGTTCCGAATATCCAAACCGAAGAAGTCCCTGTGGTTGAAATGCAATCGCAACAACACGAAGTCAGCTACACGGTTTACGAAGAACAACATCAACAGATCCCTTACGAGTGCACGTATCTGGTCTACCAACCCGAACAACGCACTGGGATTCGCAAGGTCGTTCAATACGTTGACGAAACGCGAACTCGCCCTCGCAAGGTTGTCGAATACACGGAAGAGACCCGCCAACGAACCCGCCGCGAACTGTCGTTCAAAGAAGAGGTGCGAACCGAAAACTATCCCGTCGTTTCGTATCACCCCGTGCAGAAGACCAAAGAAATCTCGTACACGGTGAACGTTCCCGAGGTCCTGACCGAAGCGTATGAGACCACGCGTTACGATCGCGTTGCCGAAGAATCGGTCGAACAGTACACCGTCCGAGTTCCTTTCACCAGCATGCGTGAAGTGACCGTACAGGTCTGCAAAATGGTACCGAAGGTCGTCGAAGAGACCGTCTATCCTTGCGGTCAGGTTTCCCAAGCCGGCGCTGCCAGCTACGGCTGCCAAGGCAATGGCGTTGGTGGCGGATGTGCTCCAGCAGGCAACTGCGACAGCGGTTGCGGAGCGGCAGGCTGCAGCGGCGGTTGCGGATCCGCCGGTTGCAACTAAGCAACGCCCTTCAAGTTTGATAACTCCTGACGGGAATGCGCTCTTCGGACGCATTCCCGTTTTTGTTGGAGTGGACGCCGTCGACGGAAAACGCCTGCGAAAAGACGACGGAGTTGCTTTTAAGCCGCGGCGCGGCTCGATTCGCCGTCGCTCGAATCGCTCGACGAATCGATGCTGATCGACATCGTCTCGTCTGCGTCTTGCTTGCCGCGAAACGCCAGCACATCTTGCGCTTGGCCGACCCAATTTTCCCGTTCGATCCGCCCCTTGAAGCTCAACAATTCGTTGAACGCCCAGACGTTGTACTCGTTCCAGTCGGCGATCTGCTGCAGACGGTAGACGCCCGCCTTCCGCAGACAGCGTTGGTTGACGTGCCCGATCCCGCGAACCACCGTCAGATCGTCGACGTAGCTGGGTCGCCGTGTGAAGACGACACCTAACGTCTCGTCCACGGTGACCGAAACGTTCCCATAAGTTCTCAGTGCCCGCAGGTAGGAAGTTGCCTTCGGTTTCACCGGCTCAGGCGTTCGCTCACCCGATTCGTCGGCCAATGTCAGCAACTCCTTGGCCTGCTCGCACCACTTCCCATCGCGGACGCATCCCAGTCGTCCCAACAGCCGCTCGAACTGACACTTCTCCCGATTGGTCCATTCGGCCATCTGTTCGAAACGGAACACGCCCGCTTCGTTCAGCTGGTCTTCCAAGCGACGGCTGACGCCAAAGATCTCAGTCAGATCGTCCGCATCGTCGGGGCGATGAACCACCGCGTCCAGCCGCGACTCGACATCGGCCAACTGGCGACGCAAGGCCGCGATTTGCGACTGGTCCTCGGCGCGGTCAGCCTCCGATGCGGCGGCGGCAATTGCCAATTGATCCGCGACTTGGCCCACTTCCTGTTCGGCAGCATGCCCGTTTCGCAACGCTGCTTCGAGCTCGA